>JAFQDN010000073.1 GCA_017415995.1 Akkermansia sp.
GGCATGCGGGGGAAGGACTCATTGCCGTCCTTTCCCCCGCACCCCCTATCCTGCTAGCACCCCTCTCCCTTTCGGTTTTTGATGAGAAAAAGTGCCTTTGGGGGGCTTCCGGTGTTGTCGCACTTGTTTTTACAATTTTCAGGGAAATTTTTAGAATGATAGCAAGCTCATTTTGTGCTGGATAAAAATCGGATAAGTGCTATAATAAGAGTGCGATATGGGTAAGTACACGCCACCGTTTCAACAGAACACTACAGTTATCAATCTACTGGCTGAGATATGCGAGCTTGTAGGGCGAGTGGAGGTTACGCATCGAGACATCATTTCAGTTCAACTGCGCAGACAGAATCAAATTCGCTCCATTCATTCATCTCTCCAAATTGAACAAAATACGCTGTCTCTGGAGCAAGTTACGGCAATCTTGAATGGTAAGCGAGTCCTAGGTCCACCGCATGAAATCCGAGAAGTACAGAATGCTGCAGAAGCCTATGCGCTCATGCAATCACTCAACCCACTTAGTGAAGATGATTTGCTGAAAGCGCATCGGCTGATGATGAATAGTCTGGTTAAGGAAGCCGGACGTTTTAGGAGTGGGGGCGTGGGCGTAATGGACGGAAATCAGGTCATTCATATGGCACCCCCGGCTCATCTGGTGCCTTGGCAGATAAAGGATTTGTTTACATGGTATCAGGAATCTGATTTGCATCCATTGGTGAAAAGCTCCATATTTCACTATGAGTTCGAGTTCATTCACCCCTTTGCTGACGGTAATGGTCGCATAGGGCGAATGTGGCACACCCTGCTACTGGCTCAGTGGAAATCTTTCTTTGCATGGCTTCCTATTGAGGAACTTATTGCTAAGCGTCAGAGCGAATACTATAAAGCCTTGCAAATGGCCGATGCTGCTTGTGACTGTGCATGTTTTGTCACCATGATGCTGGAGGTGATTCGTGATGTGCTGCAGGAAATGCCTCACGCATCTGAGGCAGTACCTTTTGACCGACTAAGCTCCGACCAAGCTCCGACCAAGTTGACACCAACCGAACAAGAGGCATTCCGAGAGCTGACAGAGGCTCTTGGTTCTGATACTCTCTCTGCATCTCAGCTTATGGAGCGCATGGGGCTGGTGCATAGACCTCATTTCCGCCAATTTTACCTTGTTCCAGCCTTGGAGAAAGGTATCATTGAACGCACGATACCGGATAAGCCAAATAGCCCTCGCCAACGATATCGTGCGAAGAAGTAAGTATGGCTGGATAGCAGCGTAATTTTATTAAATACATCTTGCGAAACCGTTATGAAAAAAATAGAAGGTTCTCCTCAAACACTCAAACAACTCCTGCAAAATACAAAGTACTCCATCCACTATTATCAGCGCGAGTACATGTGGCAGAGGAAACATATTGAGGAGCTTATTGATGACTTATCATCTGAGTTCTTGGAATACTATTCCGCTAACGATGAAAGAGCCGCAGTAGCGGATTACGGAGCATACTTTATGGGGTCTATCGTTCTGACGTCAGGGCGCGAGAATGCTATCATTGACGGACAGCAACGATTCTCTTCATTGACGCTGCTACTGATGTACCTGAACAATCGACTGAGAAGCAATGGTCAAAGTTACAATACGATTGAACAAATGATTTTCTCGGAGTCTTTCGGCACAAAATCGTATAACATCAATGTCGAAGAACGTAGAGAATGCATGGATGCTATTTTCCATGATAAGGACTTTGATACTACGAATTGTGGGGAATCAGTAAAGAATCTATACGAGAGATATACAGACATTGAGAGTATTTTCCCCAAGACCATTAGTGATGAAATGCTACTACATTTCTGCGATTGGCTTGCAGAGAAAGTCTATTTCATTCAGATTGTCGCCACAACCGAGCAGGATGCACACAAAGTATTCGTCACGATGAACGACCGCGGCTTAAGCCTCACATCAACAGAAATGTTGAAAGGTTATGTTCTTTCTGAAATTAAGGATGACTCAGTAAGAGAAAAAATGAACGGCATCTGGAAAGACAAAGTACTCCTATTGAAATCTGATGACGACAAGGGAGACGAAACTTTCATCAAGGCTTGGTTGCGAGCGCATTATGCCGAGACGATACGCGAGACTAAGGCTGGCGCGGTCAACAAAGATTTCGATATTATAGGCGGCTCATTTCATAAGTGGGTGCGAGACGAAAGAAATAAGCTTGGACTTCGTGAATCTGCCGATTTTGAGCTGTTTATAAAGAAGTTTGAAAAGTTTGCTGACGTATATCGGCGTATTAGACAAGCTGAAACAACCTATGCGGAAGAAACAAAGTACGTATACTACAACGCACAGGTCAATTTCACACAACAAGTGCAGCTGTTGCTAGCTCCGATATGCTTCGAGGATTCAATAGCAACAATTATCGAGAAAATCAATTTGACTGCCCGCTTCATTGACATTCTCATCATATCGCGTGTCACAAATAGCCGGTCTGTTGATTACAGTACGATTAAGAACTTCGTGTTCCATGTAACGAAGGATATCCGCTCGACTGATCTCGCTACACTTAAGCAAAAATTGCAGCAACAGTACCTCAATCTTAATTTCTCGCCAGAAGAAGCTTTACAGGATTTTGCTCTTAACAGCTTCACAAGAAAATACATAAAACACATTCTTGCTCGTGTAATAAGCTTCATTGAGGAATGCTCTGGAGTTGCGCCTAATTACTGCAACTACATGAATAATCAAACAAAAAATCCCTTCGAGATTGAGCATATTATCACCGACCACTTCGAGCTATTTACAGCGGAATATTCTGATCCTGATGATTTCAAGCGTTGGCGCAACAGAATAGGCGCATTGCTTCTCCTGCATAAAAGCATCAACGCCAGCCTGAATGATTCTCTTTATGAAGATAAGCTGAGAAAATATTGTTCTAACGAGGGTAATATCTACACCGAGTCTTTGGGGCAGCTTGCATACCAAAACAATCCAAAGTTCAACAAGTTTATTTCAGATAACGGATTATCGTTTAAAGCCTATGAGCATTTTGGAAAGGCTGAAATAGCAGAACGTACAACGTTACTGATTCAGCTCTTCAAGCTAATCTGGAACGATGCATTGTTCCTCTAAAAGGAGCCTTCCTCGTCCATAGCTTCGCTCTCTTCTAAGTACGCGCAGAACTCAGCGTAGTCATCCATCTTGGCCTTGTCCTCGACATCAGCTTCAGCATATTCTTCATCGGTGAAAGGCTTGCCGCTGGTCTTGCGCTCCTCGTGTTCCTTCAGAAGCTTCATTATTTCCTCGTTAGTCATTAGCGTTAAGCGTTTTATTTATAATGAAAGTATAGCATATAGGGCAAAACAGTCCAGCTTTTTCTTTGCTTAGTCTCAATGCTTTACGTGCTTACCTTGCAGTTTAAACTCCATCTACAACCCTTGATTAGCTCAAATCTTCGTAACTTGGGGCTTCGAGTCACGCGATACTCACTTTCTACGCCCTCACAGGGACGTACAGGGTTGAGCCTCTGCTAAAGCTTTGGCTGCACGAGAGCACTTATGACTTTTGTTGAACTTTTTCCCGAGAAGAAAGCGGCCTTGTGGTTGTGAAAAGAGCCTGAGCTGAAAATGCAAAAGATTGATTATTGAGAGGGGAGAGAGGTTTAACCCCCGGCGAGGGGGCTTCATGGGGGTAGAACCCACACGAGTCCCGGGGAGTCCCGAGGGGTTAAAAACGGGGTAAAAAGAGGCCGATTTCAGGTCAATTCAGGGCTCAATCAGCGCTCATTCTATTTTCGCAACTGAATGATATTGTATGGATTAAGGAAAAAAGAAAAGGCTGCGCTTTCTATTTGAAAGCGCCGCCTAGAGGGGTCGTCAATGAGAGTCGAAAGTTTTCTTGTGTTGTAAAACGTTTATGAATAGCAACTTATAAAAATAAAGTTACAAACAAAAGACAAAATTCGGCTTTTTGTTTTGGTGATTAGGTTGGTAGAAAAAATTACGCTTGACAATTTGTGCAAATAATAGTATTTTGTCATCTGTTTAGCATGTGGGGCTTCGGAAAGTCCTTAGAATCTATAGACTGTAGGTAGAAAAAAAGGTGTGCTTCATTTGTAAATAGACTATTATGAAAAAATGTGTATTATCCATTTTGTTTATAATTTGGCTGTTTTTTTTGATCGTTGTTCCATATGTTATCTTTTATGAGAGTGCGAAGATATATAGTTTTAATAATTGTAAATATTTTTCCGACGGTTATATAGTGATATGTGAAAATATAGGTTATGAGAAGCAATATGTAGAAGTTTGTTTTATTGATAATGAACATAGCGAAAGAACGTTTAGCCAAGCTTTACGAAGTAAATTGTTGTATTATAAAAAAGGTGATGCTGTCAAAGTGCGTTACAGCGAAACTTATGCGTGCATCGAACATGAAAGTTTGAATCCCAATAAAAATTTACCTTTTCTTTTTTTGGGGGGAATTGTATGGCTCCCTCTTTTTCGTGCTTTTCTTTATTTATTAAGAAAGTTATCATCTTTATTATACCATTTCGCTATTAGATTGTTTAATAGAAATATCTGAGCGGCGATAGGTAGATAGTTCTCTCTCGTTCACCGTTCGAGATATATGGCAATTTACAGGATGAATTTGAAGAGTTGAAAAAATAAGGGTAAATATACTGCATCATTTACGTGAGAATGATAGAGGCTGGAGAATGCGTGTTGGGAAGCATCAGTCAATATATCGAAGTAGAAATGAAAGTCAACTGATAGAAAAGCAAGGTGGATAAAGTACGGAACTGCGTCTACCTCGGAATGTAAATTCCGAAATGCATCCGTGAAAGCATAGGATGCATGCGGAAGCTATGGCGTAGAATCATTGCAATGGGGACAATATTGTGGAGTGTGGCATGCTCGCAGCCTGCGAATGTCTGTATGGACATCGCATGGCTACGAGCAGAGGAATATATCTCTTTTTATCAACTCCTCAAACGCTGATTGGAAACCGCCGTATGCGGTAATTCGCACGTACGGTGGTGTGAGAGGGGGACGAAAGTCCCCCTACTCGATTTTAAGGGTGGGCGAAGGGGAGCCCCCTCCGGGGCCGCCCCCCAAGCCGCTTGCTTGTGCAAGCGGTACCCTCACAGAGGTGTCTGTCCCGTCACGGCGTAGGCGTAGCCGAAGACGGATCGGCTTGGGGGCAAGCTGCTGCGTCACTCGCAGCTTGCCCACGACAACCTCCGGATTGTTGAGGGAGTACACATTCCAGTCACCATAAAACTAAAAAGACCAGCACCTCTGCGAGGCACTGGTCTTTTTAGTTAGGGTGGGCGAAGGGGATCGAACCCTCGACAACCGGAACCACAATCCGGGGCTCTACCACTGAGCTACACCCACCATCTTCGTTGTAGTGAAGGCAACGTTGCGTTGCGGGGCTAATTATACAGAAAAAAGAGAGGAATGCAAGACTAAAGTGTAAAAAAGTTTAATTTTTCTGAAAAAAACATGCAGAATGGAGGAGAGAAAGTGCGTGAGCGAGGGGAGCGACGTCGTGAACACGGTGAAGGTCCGCGCCGTTGAGGGCAGAAATGATGGACATCGTTACGGTGGGGATGGGGGAGATTTTGGGGAGGTCCGGGTTGTGGAGGATGTCGCCGAGGAAGCGTTTGCGGGAAAGCGCCATGAGGAGGGGGAGGTTGCGGTAGCGGAGTTCGCTGAGGTGTGAGATGAGCTCCAGATTGTGTTGTGTGGATTTGCCGAACCCGATGCCGGGGTCCAGGCAGATGCGGGAAGGAGAAATGCCGCATTGCTCTGCGAGGTCAACGCGAGAGCGGAAGAAATCCCGGACTTCGGAGACAACGTCGGAGTAGTGAGGGTTGAGCTGCATGGTGAGGGGGTCGCCCTGCATGTGCATGAGGATAATGCCACAGGAGGATTGAGCGCAGAGGTTGCGCATGAGCGGGGAGGCAAGCCCTGAGATATCATTGATGATGTCTGCCCCGGCAAGGAGAGCCTCGCGGGCGACCTCTGGGTTGCGTGTGTCGATGGAGATGAGAGCGTTGGGGAAATTGTGTTTGATGGCAGAGATAACGGGGATGGTGCGCTGGATTTCCGTTTGGATGGGGACGGGGGAGGAGCCCGGGCGTGTAGATTCTCCGCCGATGTCGATGATGTGAGCGCCGTCGGCAAGGAGTTTTTCCGCATGAAGGAGAGCGGCGTGAAGCGAGTTGTGTAATCCGCCGTCGGAGAAGGAATCCGGGGTGACATTGAGTATGCCGATAATGGCGCCCTGAGGAGGGATTTGCCAGAGAGAATTGCGGAGTTGCCAGTGTCTCATAACGGAGGAGATTTAAGCGCAGAACGGTGCGGAAGTCAAATATTAAGTTGGGGGAAAGTTTGGGAAAGTGTGCCACGGAGCAAAAGATGACAGTGCAGCGAGAGCCGAGGGAGGAGGGATTTTTGTTGGTGGATGTGTAGATTTTTCTTTTAATGGAGGGGAAAGTGTGGTAGAGTGGGACGCATGATGAGAGACGAGCAGTCAATAGGAGTGGACATGGGGGGGACAACCATCAAATTTGCGGTGGTGCAGGGGACTGAGATAGTGTATAAAGCGGAGCCGATGCAAACGACGGATTACCCATCCCCGGATTGTATAGTGGAGGAGATAGGGGTGCGCTTGCGGGGGATAATGGAGAAATACCCGGAGGTAAAGGCTGTGGGAATGGGATTGCCGGGGTTTGTTGATCATAAGGCCGGGGTAGTGGATTCTCTGACCAATGTGCCCGGGTGGTATGATATTCATATAAGAGATATACTGAGTGATGCAACGGGTTTGCCTGCTGCAGTGGATAATGATGCCAACTGTATGGCCTATGCCGAGTGGAAGTTGGGCGCGGGCCGAGGGATGAGCGACTTGGTGTGTCTGACCCTGGGGACGGGTATAGGAAGTGGCGTGATAGCGGGAGGGCGTTTTATACGAGGCTACCTGAGTGCAGCCGGAGAGCTGGGGCAGATGAGTATTGATTACAAGGGGCGTATAGGCTATTATGGTAATCAGGGAGCTATAGAGGATTACATAGGGCACCGTGAGATTACGGCGGAGGCTCAGATAGCGTATGCAGCAGCCGGGCAAGCAAAGGAGCTCAGTGAGTGCGGACCGTTGCAGCTGGAGCTTGCCGCTAAGGCCGGATGCCCGGTGGCACTGGCACTGTGGGATGATATAGGGAGAAAGCTTGCGGCCTGCCTGATGAATTGCCATTACATATTGAACCCGGAGGCGTTTATTATAGGCGGAGGTGTGGCAAAAGCCGGGGATGTGTTGTTTAACCCGGTGCGTAAGTATTTGAAAGCACAGTTGTACCCGCCACATTATGAACGGATTAAGATATTGCCGGCGCAGTTCAGTAATGATGCCGGAATTATCGGAGCTGCACGCCTTGCGCTCAGTACGGCAAACCATGAGGAGTAAGTGAGTGGAGGCTAGTAAGGCAGAGCAGAGGTTATGCACTCGGCTGGGCTTGGAGCCTGCCGCTGCGGAGCGCTTGGTGGCAGCAATGCGTGCGGGTAGCTCGTCGCGCTCGGCAGTGGTGCTCAGCCCGAAGGCTCCGGCAGACTACGAGCCGCCGTTTGCGTGTGCAGATATGAGCGCTGCACCGTGGTTGCCTCCGCGTGTGTATGTGCCGGAGGCAGGAGAGCGCCCGGCGCAGTATGCTGATTATGAGGCCGGGTTGTACTATGTGTTGGATGTGTCGTCCTGCTGGGAGTCCGCAGCATTGGCGCATGTTCCGCCGCCTGCAAGCAGTTTGGATTTGTGTGCCGCCCCCGGGGGGAAGACGATGCTGATGGCGGCACGGTATGTGCCCCAGGCTCATACCGCTAATGAGGTGAATGCTGCCCGGCGTGGGATACTGCGGCAAAATATAGAAAAGTGCGGACTACCGAACACGGAGGTGAGCGGGCTGAGGCCGGACCAATGGGCTGCGGAGGGAAAGCAATTTGACTTGATGCTGGTGGATGCTCCGTGCAGCGGGCAATCCTTGTTGTGTAAAGGGATAAAAAATCCCGGGTGTTTGGGTGCGCAGATGGTGAACGGCAATGCCAAACGCCAGAAAGGGATTATGCTTGCCGCGGTGCAATGCGTGACAGCCGGCGGGCACATCCTGTATTCCACTTGCACCTATGACCCTGACGAGAATGAAAAGGTAATCTCGTACATCCTGCGGCGAGTACCTGGGTGGGTTGCTGTGGAAGTGCCGTTGTTAGCGGCGTTCCGCAGCGGATTGGCAGATTTTCCGTGTTACCGCTTATTGCCGGAGCACGGATTCGGGGCAGGTGGCTTTTGCTGCTTGCTGAAAAAAACAGAAAACATTGAACAAACGACAAAATAACGTGTCTAAACGGAGTATGAAGAAGATTCTCCCCCTGATGATGGCCTCGATGGTGCCTACTTTGTTAGCCTCACCCTTGCCTGAGAAGGCGGACGTGTTGGCTTCCAATACCGTAATTGCCCGTTACGAAGGGCTTACTGATATTCCCTGCCGTTTTATGACGGCTGATTGCCCGGATAAGTGTGACCACGCTACCAAAGTGGCAACCTTTACGGTGATTAAGAATGAGGATTACAAGAAACCCGGTAAGTACGGGGATGATAAGGCTGAGGCGGGTTCTGTTGTGATGGTGGATATGAAGAAGCCCACTCCCGGCCAGGATGATGCTGCAGTTTACGCTTTGGTGGATACCCTGAAACCCGGCGATACCGTGCGCCTGACGCAGGAGCATTTGTACGTGGATGATGGCAAGGCTCAGTATCCCGTGCGTCCTGTAACGAAAATGGAAAAGGTGGAGGCACCTGCAGAGGCTGCATCCGTGCCGTCCGCAGTACCGGCCACGCCGGTGCAGCCGCGAGTGATGCCCGGTCGCCGTGCGCGCTGATATTTTCAGTTTGTGTTTGTGTATTTGTGGCTGCTCCGTTATGTGTAAGGCGGAGCAGCCCCTTGTTGCCGAATGTGAGGAGCAGAGCCCGCATGTGTATGCTCAGCGCCCATTGCCGGTACGGCAGGCAGAGGTCGCGCTGGTGTTTATCGGCGGTTTCGGGGATGAGGTGACCGGAATAGTGGAGTATTTGGCACGCCGATTCCCGGAGAGTGCGCTCGGCATGCAGTCCGAGGCTGTCCGCGCATATTACCATTGGAATGGCGGCTGTGTGGAGGATGCTACAGAGGGGTTCCGCCGAATTGCGGATGATGTAGCCGCGTTTCGCCGGGCTAATCCCGGGGCAGCGGTTGTGCTGGTGGGGCACAGTATGGGCGCTGCCGCAGCCCTGAAAGTGGCAGAGCTCCAACCGCTAATGAAAGACTCCCCCGGAATATACCTGGTAACACTAGACCCCGCCGACCGCGTGGTGAAGCCGGTAAGGCCGGCCGGAGTGAGTTGGTGGGGCAATTGCTATGTGGAGAACTCCCGCTCACAGCATGATTTTATTATAGCGTTGGGGGGCCGCTGGAACCACTGCGCTGCCGCGGATTACAACGTGGTGTTTGATGGGCGTGATACTGATGAGTACGGCCACCCGTATATACATGACAACGCGATGTCGCTGCTGATGAGTAGCGGTGGTACGCCTGCGGCTTCTTTGTGTAGGAAGCTGGCAGCGGCTCTCAGAGCGGGAGGGTATTCACAGAGAAATGTAGCCGAGAAGCCGGAACATCCATAACGAGATGGCTATCAGAGCCAGCAAATACCACCCGATTACCCAGCCTCTGCTCACGTAGGAACGCCGGGTATTCTTTTGCTCCCGCATCAGCTTACCTGTTTGTTGCTCGAAAACAACGTCCTGATTTTTCGGTAATTCCTCTTTCATGCTGAGTTACAATGGGAGGTGCAGCTTGCCGGCGTAACCTTTGTGGGCCAGGGGCTTAATAGCCCTCTGCCAAGCGTTTGAGTTTTTTGGAAAGCGTAAGTTTGGACGCAGAGGAAACACGGTCTACAAAAAGGAAGCCGTCCAAATGGTCACACTCATGCTGTAGGCAGCGCGCCAATAACCCGGAGCAGTCCAACTCCAGCACAGAGCCATCCAACTGAGGTAAAGTGGCGCGCACAAACTCCGGGCGTGATACATTGGCGCGGATGTTGTGGACGCTCAGGCAGCCCTCTTTGAAAAGATATTGCTTGCCGTAGGGTTCAATGGTCGGGTTGATAAAGATGAGGGGCATGATGTCGCGAATGGGTCGCAGCTCGCCGTTTACAGTGGCCATCTCCGGTTCCTCTCCTTCTTCCTCGTCCTCCGGAATATCGATGACAACAAGGCGGATGTTTTCACCCACTTGAGGGGCAGCCAAGCCGATGCCGTTGGCTTCGTACATGGTTTCCAACATGTTTTGAGCCAGCGTGGTGACAGAATCATCTACTTGTTCTACAGGGGCACACTTGACCCTCAGAACCGGATTTCCGTATTGTGTGATGGGAAGTAACATAATGCTCTTGCGCTATTTTACTCGGATGTATTCGCCTTGTCAATCCTGAATTGTGGGCTGCATGCTTTGGGGATTGAAAGTAAGAGGTATGTGTAGATTGTAGTGCTCATCAAAATAATTTGCTCATGAATGGATATATGATGCCCGTTCAGGAATATTAACCGGGGCGTGCCTTGTTGGGGTGGGGATAACGGCAGTTTTTCTTAAATCTTTGGGGCAGTAGAGCGCGGTAAGAGGCTCAAAAACTGCATAAACAGGCGCAATGGAGCATTTTCTGCTTGCAGTGTGACGGTGTATTTTGCTATGATGAGAAGGAACGAAGAAACGGTTATGCTTGAGGCAAGAAATATCTGTTTGGAAGTAGATGCGGGAGAAGAGCCTCTTTTCCTGCTCAATGATGTTAATTTTTGCGTGCCGCGTGGGCATTTCATGGCCATTGTAGGCCCGAGCGGATGTGGTAAGACAACGTTGCTGAAATCCATTGCCGGGATTAAGGATATTACCTCCGGCTCCTTCTTTTGGGAGGGGCGCGATTTGGCAGAGGATGGAGATTTTGAGCCGCATGAAATCGGTTACGTACCCCAATTCAGCATAGCGTATGATGAATTGACCGTTGATGAGAGCGTGGAGAACTCCGCACGCCTGCGCGTGCATGCTGATGAAGATGAACTTAATGACATCATCGATAAAGTATTGGCGGAAACGGGGTTAACGGATATTGCGGACCGAGAAGTAAAACTTTTGTCCGGCGGGCAGAAGCGCCGTTTGGCATTGGCAATGGAATTGGTGTCCGGACCGCGTATACTACTGTGTGACGAGGTGACGAGCGGACTGGATCCGCGCTCCGAGCGCGAGATAGTGGAGCTATTGCATGAGCTGAGCATGAAGGAGGGGCGCATTGTCATATCCGTGACCCACAGTTTGGCGCAAATGGAGCTCTATGATAGCATCATGGTCATGCACCGTGGTAATTTGGCTTATCATGGCACCCCCTCTGCCATGTGTCACTACTTTTCCGTGTCCAACTTTGAGGAGGTGTATCCGCAACTGGCAGGCCGCGAACCGGAGGAATGGAGCTACAGCTGGCTCAAACACCGTTTGGAGTATTACAAACGCTTGGAGAAAGAGCACCTGCGCAAGTTTGAAAGCCGCGGAGAGACTCCCCCTCCGCCGGAGCCTCGCAATAACGAGGAGGAGGAAAAGATAACGCCCGGGTTCATGTCTCAAATGTTCACCTTGCTGCGGCGTAGGTTCTCCATCTTCTTCCGAGACCGCGGACAGCTGACCCTGCAAATCGCCATGATATTGATATTCCCTATCTTAGTGGCGTGTTTTACGGACAGAGGGTGGGAGGTGCTCAGCAACCTCAATGATTCATCATCCATGAATGCCGCCGAGATTGTGCGAGCCATGAAGGAGCAGGTGAATCAAAATGCCATGGTTGGTTCTGCTATTTCCGGCATCATCATGTTCCAGGTGATTTTGCTTGGGCTGATGGGCTCCAACAACTCATCGCGAGAGATAGCCGGAGAGCGCCTCATCATGGAGAAAGAAAAGTTTGCCGGCGTGAGACCCTTGGCATATGTCAGCTCTAAGGTGTTGTTCCTTTCGGTGTTAGTCTTGGTGCAGAGCTTATGGATGTTCATGTTCGTGCACTTTTTCTGGGGCTTCCGCGGGGATGTGTTCAACCATTTGCTCTTCTTATTGTTGGCAAATGCAGCCATGACCAGCGTGTGCCTCGGAATCTCCGCAAACTCCCGCACCGCGGACCAAGCATCATTGCTGAGCATCTACTTGGTAGGTTTCCAATTGCCGCTATCCGGTGCGGTTTTGGCACTGGATAAAGTGCTTGCCACCATCACGCATCCCTTTATTTCCGCATACTGGGCATGGAGTGGCAGTCTTGCCGGGGTGGAGGACACCTATGCGGACGTGGTGGACAACATTGTAGAGACGGACTTTGCATCCTACAACATGAGCTTGATCGTGTTGCTGGCTCATATTGTGGTAGGTGTTGTGCTGACGTACATCGGTACTCGCAGAACGAGATGGGAATAATTTTCAAAATATTAAATACCAATGGCCAGAGCATCCAGAAGAAAATCAAAAGGTAAAGGCACCAATGGCTTGTACATAGGTGTTGCAGCAATCGGCGGTGGCATCTTGGTGGTACTTGCCATGCTGCTTTTTGCCACAATGGATAAGGACACCGCAACCGTAGCGGGCGGTAATTTTTCCGCCGAGCAGTATGTGAAGCGCGGTTCCGTATCGGTGGGTAACACCTACCGCATAGAGGCATCCGTGGTGGAGGTACACTCCCACGGTAGCAGCCGAATTGTGGAAGTGATGACGAATGATAACTACCGCATCGGCTTGTTTGTGCCTTCCGGTTCCGGATTCAGCAACATCCGCAAGGGCATGGACTACGTTTTTACCGTAAAAGGTAAAAACGGGCAGCTGGAAGACGGCTCACACGTGAAAGGAATTTTAGTAGTAGTAGATGTAGAAGCAAAGTAAATGAAGACGATACATACTATACCGCTTGTGGCACTGTTGTGCGGGCTTGCGCCTGCACAAATGCCGAGTACGGCACCTTCCGGTTTTGATATGAGCGGGCGCTCTACGCAGACGGCGGCCGGTGTGCATAATGATGACCCTAACAGCGTCGGAGAAACGCCGCCTCCGCAGATGATGGGTATGGAGCTTCCCTTGCTGGATCCTGCAACGGATACCGTCAGCTACAATGGTGGCAAGTTCGACGTAGGAAACAATGCCATGGTGCGTGAGCGTTTTGAAAAGTACCTCAACCAATCGCCTGATGATTCCGAGGCCTCTAAGAAGTACCGTAAAACCATTGAAAAACTGATAGATTTTACGCAAAAATACTCCAAGAATGCCGGAGCCGTCGGAAGCAAGGTGTTGGTAAAAATCGGAACCACCTTGTATGACATATCGGATTATCCCGGAGATGGCCAACAGGCAGGCGTGCTGGCAAGCGGCATTGTAAGTGCGCTGGATGCGCAGCGTGCCAACCTGCGCCGTGACAAAGCAAACAAGGATTTGGATGAGGAAATCGAGAAACTTGTCAAAAAAACGAACTCACTGACCAACCAGAATACCCAGAAGGGCAGCGGTGGTGGTTCTATCGGCAATATCCAAGGTAAATCCGGCGGTAACGCAGGCGTGAGCCATACGGTGAGAATTGCGTTCAATACGCAGAAAATTGCAGAAGGCAAGGCCAAACAAGGCGCTAATGATGCCGTGAGCACAGCGGCACTGGCGCAGGCCAAGGTTCAATACCAAGCTATGGTCCTGAGCTTCTTCTTGCAGCGCAGATTCGACCACGCCGTTATCGGCGCACGCACATACCGCCACGTCTTCCGTGATGGAGATACGCAGTTGAACATGGATAAGGAGTCCGATGCGTACAAGATGATTACGGGCATAACCGGTATGCCCCCCACCATCAACGTGTTGGATGCCGCAGCCGCCAATGCTCGGCGAGATATTGACCAGAGTATGGATTCCATAGCCAACCTGTTGGCTCAAAACAAGCTTGGTGAGGCAACAAACCGATTGATTGCAGCAGTAGCCATCGGTGAGTTCATGCAGAGCGTCGCCACATTCCCGACGGAGTCGCGCAGGCGGATAGCTGAGTATTGGACCCTGCGCAAGCGAGCCCTTACTGCATTGAATGCGCGTGATTACGACACAGTGGAGCAGGTGGCAACAAAATTAAAGGAATTGGATGCCGATTTTGATGATTCCCTGTTGCTCTCTTACACCGCCGGCAAGAAACGACAGAGCGATTTGCACATTCGCAACGCGTACAAGGCTCTGCGTGCCGGCAAAGACCAAGAGTTTAATGATGAAATCACCAAAGCCGGTGTCATTTGGCCTCGCAATCCGAACCTCAAGAAAGGTGAAGAGGAGCTTACTCGCTTTGACAGCTACGATGCCGAGAAAAAAGAGTTCTCGGATTTGGTGAGAGCAAAGCGCTTCCGCGATATTTACCGTGACCGCGAACGTTTGAAGGTGGTAGCCGCTTTGGACCCTGAGTTGGGTAAGCAATATGAAGCCGTTATTCGCTATGTGGAAAAGGTAGATAACCAAGTGGCGGAATTCCGTGTCATTGCTCGGGAGCAGGGGACCATGGGGGCCGGTATGGCCTACGAGAAACTCGTAGCCATGCGTGAGGCCAACAATAAGTCGGATGACGATCTCTTCCGTGGTGAGCTCAAAAACGATAAGGTATTTACGGATGCCTTGCATGATTTTGAGGTGAACGCCGGTGAGTTTACAGATGCCCTCAAGGCTGCTCAAAAGGCTGAAAAAGCCGGTGAGTATGGCTCTGCACTGGCCCTTTACTACCGCGCGCGCGATATTAACCCCGCCTCCATCATGGCAAGAGAAGGTGTAGACCGCGTCTCGCGCGTAATCTATAGAGCCAAGTTCTGATGATGCCTCATCCCGGCATAGCAAATGCCTGAAGTTTGTACCAGGTTTGCCCCCACGCCCAGCGGTCCGCTGCACGTGGGGCATTTGCTTGCAGCATTGCAATCCCGCCGCTTGGCAGATGCCCATGGGGGGAAATGCTTGTTGCGTATAGAAGATATTGATGTTACGCGCGCGCGCAGTCGCGAGTGGGTGGATTTAATGTATGAGGATTTGGCGTGGCTGGGGCTGAGTTTTGATGGCCCTGTAATGGTGCAGAGTGAGCGTTTCGGGGTGTATGGGCACATGCTGGAGCGCTTGAAAAACATGGGCTTACTTTACCCCTGTTTTTGTACACGCACGGAAATTAAGGCGCAAATAGCGGAAATAGGGCGTGCACCGCATGCAACCTTAGGTTATCTATACCCCGGTACCTGCCGTAATTTGCCGCCGGATGTTGTGCAAGAGCGTTTAGCACGCGGAGATGCTCACGCCTGGCGCATCGACATGCAAAAGGTGCAGGATATGGTAGGGTGCCCGCTGTGGAATGATTTGCACAGAGGCGTGCAGCGTTGCGTGCCGACTACGTACGGTGATGTTGTACTGGCTCGTAAAGAAATGCCGGCCAGCTATCATTTAGCCGTCGTTGTGGATGATGCTGCCCAGGGAGTTACGCATGTTACCCGAGGGGAGGATTTGTTTGATGCCACGCACATACACCGGGCCCTGCAAGCTGTGCTTGCTTTACCTGTGCCGCAATATTGTCACCATTCACTGTTAAAAGATAATAACGGTAAGCGCTTGGCTAAGCGGGATGGTGCTCGTTCCTTGGCCTCATTGCGCTCTGCCGGCTTTTCTCCGCAGGCTGTGCTCCGTTCCTTGCATATTGCCTTGCAGAATCAGGGAATTTGGCAAGTTTAGGGCAAGACGATAGCGGGATTTTTCATTTTGCAAATTGGATTGCTGAATTGATTGTTTGTCTTCGTTGCCGCTCGTGGATTGGACTAAGCACCAATTTCATTGATAAACGCGTAACCCGTCAATATAACTCGGTTTGCGGGTAGTTTACGTGCCCGGGGCGTATTTTCCAAAACTCTTTGGCTTCCGCTTTGCTGACGGGTACCATGTAACGCGTGCGCAGCAGGCTGCTGTCGCGGTGCCCCATCTCCAGTTGCAATTCCGGTAAGTTGCGGAACCGGGCTGCGTGATAACTGGCAAAAGTATGTCGGCATATATCCGCTGTCCAGTGCGTAAAACCTGCATCCCGCCTCAGGGCTCGCCAGCGCCTGTTCCAGTTGCGGGGTATTTTCAGATCTTCTGCCTTCAAGCCCTGCATCCCTCGCAACGTTACGGCGCGCCCGCCTCCGGTTTTGCTGCCGGTCGGACGGATGATGACGATGCCTTCTTCTTTGTATATATCACTCTCTTTCAATCTCTTTACCTCCGTCGGGCGTATGCCGCAGTATAGCATGAGCCGCAGCGAAAACTCCATGCTGCGGTGCTGTGGTTTCCGGGCCGTTTTCAGTAAGCGCTGCACTTCATCCGGGTGCAGGGGAACGATGATTTTCTCCTCTCTTTTCGGCACGTCAATACGTTTCACCGGGTTATCGCTGCACCACTCTTGCTGAATACCATAGCTGAAAATACTGCTCAGGATAGCGCGTCCTTTGGTGTAGCTGCTTTTGCTATTACCGAATGCCGCCTCCAGTATGTGCCTGCATTGCTTGCTGTTTATTCCTCGCAGTGGTAGTTTTTCCACACCCTCTACCCGTAAAATCCGCCGCACAAAATTCCTTAAATCCCGCCGCGTGTACGGTCTAAGCCCTTGTCTCGCCTCCACACTTGCCCAGGCTGCCTTACTCAGCGTTTCTGTCGATTCTTCATTCTGCACCACTTTTACGCCACTTTGCAATACTCGCCTCACCAGCTGTATTTGCTCCAATCGGCTCATCTGCATCGCCTCCTCCCCGATTGTTTCCAACGCTTCTGCTACCAACCGCTCCGCGTCCCCTGCTGTTAGTCTTACTTCGCTGCTCGCTTCCATGTCTGTTTACTGTTTTTAGAATACTGATGTCAACTCAAAAGTAATTTAGAACACAAAAAATGTGTAGAAACAGCATATAATGAATGTTTTGCTTATGCAACGTATTATTTGCTCCGCACACACTTTTCATTTACATGAGCGCCTTAGTTTCTTATAATGAGCATGCATTTAGGTATAAGTATTCTAAATGCTGTATGATTCAAGCATGACGATTTTAGGACGTATAGGTGTTGTTTTTCGTTGCTTGCTAGTGTTAGCCATCGGAATTACGTGCTTTTCCTACATTTTGCAAGGGCTGTGCGAGACAGATGGCGACGGTATCTTGATTGCATTTTTTGTGCTTTGTGTGTACGCAGGTGTCGTCTGTGGCGCAATGGGGCGTGATTCTTACTTTGCCATGATGTTGAGCATCCGTGACTTGGGCTGTATCGGTATGGCTTTTTGGGCGTTTAGCGTCACGCTATTGAGCTTTATCTTGATCCCAATCATCCTGTCGATAAACATTTTCATGCTGATGCTGCAATTATCGCTTGCTTCATTTTCTTTTATCCGCAATAGTTTCCTCAGATATGCGTTCGGTATCTTCTTTGGTGTTGCGATGATAGGAGGTGTCAGCTATGTCAGTTACCATTACATTGAGAAGTATATTATTGTCAAACTTAAAGAGAATGATAGCGGTCAAACTGCTTTGCATAAGGCCGTAATGGCGAACAATGTTGATGAGGTTAAGCACTTAATAGCTCAGGGCGCAAATGTAAATCAGCAGGACAAACTCGGCAATACGCCCTTGCACTTGGCTGCTTTCTTAGGACGTACTGATTGTGTTGTCGCTTTGCTTAATGCTCCCAATATAGACCTCAGTATCAAGAATAAGCAGAATAAAACACCTCTTGATATGGCTAATGATGGCGGTAATCATCGTTGCTATTCTGAAATAGAGCGCAAGCTCAATGCTCAGAATTGCAGTTATAGTTCGAGGTATCTTTATTAACCCATCCTTCTCATAAAACAGATAGTCGTACCTGCGTTTGTTGTGCAAGGTGAAACTCTCACTTCAGTCCTCACTCCCCACCTCCATCCCTGAGTCCCCATCCTCACCTTCTTAACTAGCTTCTAACCTTATTTCCTGCATATGTTTACTCATACAAAAACGATTCAACGCACAGAGCTTGGCTATGCTGCTGAGCATGGCAATGTTGATAAAGTAAAAAAACTTCTGGCTGACCCTGAGACCAATGTAAACGAGCCTGATGATGAATGTAAATATCCTCTGCATCTCGCAGCTGAACATGGCCATGCTGACGTTGTCAAACTTCTCTTAGATGAGCCTTTGATTAACGTAAACGTTTTTGAGCATTACGGATATACTCCCCTTTATCGCGCAGCTTCCAAAGGACATACAGAAGTTGTTAATCTGCTCGTCTCCGTTCCCGGGATTGATGTGAATAAAGAGGCACCCCTTGCCAGCGCTGCGAACAATGGGCATATTGACATCGTCAAACTGCTGTTGACCGTCCCACGGATTGATGTGAATAAAGGTGAACCCCTTGCCCGCGCTGCGAGCAATGTGCATATTGACATAGTCAAGCTGCTTTTAACCGTTCCCGGGATTGATGTGAATAAAGGTGAACCCCTTGCCAACGCTGCGAGCAATGGGCATATTGACATCGTCAAACTGCTGTTGACCGTCCCACGGATTGATGTGAATAAAGGTGAACCCCTTGCCAAAGCCGCGAGGGAAGGGCATATTGACATAGTCAAGCTGCTTTTAACCGTTCCCGGGATTGATGTGAATAAAGGAGCCCCCATTGCCCGCGCTGCCTGGTGTGGGGATGCGGACATCGTCAAGTTACTATTGTCAGCACCCGGAATTGATGCCAATATACGATTCGACGCAGACTATAAAACACTTAGCTCACTCTCGTGGGCTGCCGTCAAGGGGCATATGGACATCGTCAAGCTGCTGTTGACTGCTCCCGGGATTGATGTGAATAAAGATGCACCCCTTGCCTACGCTGCGGGGGAAGGGCATATTGACATCGTCAAGCTGCTTTTAACCGTCCCTGGGATTAATGTGAATAAAGATGCACCCCTTGCCAACAAAGATGCACCCCTTGCCAACGCTGCCGTCAAGGGGCATATTGACATCGTCAAGCTGCTGTTGACTGTTCCCGGGATTGATGTGAATAAAGGTAAACCCCTTGCCTACGCTGCGAGGGAAGGGCATATGGGCATCGTCAAGTTGCTGTTGACTGCTCCCGGGATTGATGTGAATAAAGGTGAACCCCTTGCCAAAGCCGCGTGGAAAGGGCATATTGACATAGTCAAGCTGCTTTTAACCGTTCCCGGGATTGATGTGAATAAAGATGCACCCATTGCCCGCGCTGCCTATGGTGGGCGTATGGACATAGTCAAGCTGCTTTTAACCGTTCCCGGGATTGATGTGAATAAAGGAGCCCCCATTGCCAGCGCTGCCTATGGTGGGCATATGGACATCGTCAAGCTGCTTTTAACCGTTCCCGGGATTGATGTGAATAAAGGAGCCCCCATTGCCAGCGCTGCCAGTGGTGGGTATGCGGACATAGTCAAGCTGCTTTTAACCGTTCCCGGGATTGATGTAAACAAAGGGAATCCTCTTAAGCTTACGGTGGAAGAGGATAAGGCAAGATGTTTCAGACTATTGTTGGCTAACCGGTTGATTAATGTCAATAAGTGCGATTGGTTGGGTAACACAGCGCTCTCTGTAGCTGAAAAGGAGCATAAAAGGCAATATACTGAGTTGTTGCGAAATCACCCGGAGATTAGGTTTTCCATATGGGCAGCTATTTTGCGCGGAACTACGGCTCCTGTGTGGCGTTTAGTATCAGACGGTGAGTTTATTGTGCATGTTGTGTTTGTGATTGGTGGGGGGGCTTTATGTATTTGGTTGATTTATTGGTTGTATTATTGGATGTTTTATTTGCTTGAGATGTGTTTTTCTTGACCGATGGTTTCGAATTCGCCATTCTTATTTCTCTTACTCTTAACTAGCCTCTAACCTTATTTCCTGCATATGTTAGCACAAAACACCACACAAAACGAAACGACGGTGTTCGGAGCAAGTGTCTCCGATCAATCTACGAATCCCCCCCACACATTCTCTGACGCTGAGGAGGCAGAAATGGCAAATGCCGACATCGATACACAGCTCCGGCATGCGGCTGAAACCGGGAATGTTGAGAAAGTACGGCAACTTCTTGCTATTCCCGAGATTAACGTCAATGCGTGTGATGAGAATGGCTGTACGCCCCTATATGAGGCGTCCCACGAAGGTCACGCAGAGTGTGTACGCCTTCTATTAGCTGTTCCTTATATAGACGTGAATAAGTCAAGAACCTACGGAATGACGCCTCTGCTGGAAGCGATAGAAAACAACCATCCGAAATGCGTTGAGTTACTCTTGACTGCACCCGGTATAGATGTCAATAAAGGTGATGTTGTTGAAAACGCGAAGAGAGATCTACATTCGTTAACAATCAATAGGTTTCTGGCTGGAATGGGTGCATCCATCCCAAAAAACACATACAAGAAACATGGTGGTGAGACTCCTCTCCTTATGGCTGCTGCGAATGGTCATGCTGAGTGTATGAAACTGCTTTTGCAGGATGCTCGAGTTGATGTTAACAGGCAAGATCGTGATGGAGAAACTGCTCTCTATATGGCTGCTGCGAATGGTCATGCTAGTTGTGTTCGTTTGCTTTTGTCCGCTCCCGGAGTTGATGTTAATATGGCTAGGATGGATGGAAATATGCCGCTTCCGGATGATTTCAGCAAGACGGCATGCGGTTTCTTGGATGCTATGTACAAGAATGTACATACGATAACACTCTGCCATCCCGGATTCACTCCTCTTATGGCTGCTGCAGCGAATGACCATTTAGGCTGCCTCAATCTTCTCTTGTCAGATAAACGAGTTGATGTCAATAAGTGTGATGTTCATGGCAATACTGCGCTTTCGCTTGCGAAAAAAAATGGCAATACTGATTGCGTGCAACGTATTCGTGAGCATCCCGAATGCAAACCTTGCATCAGAGCCGCGATTAAGCGTAACAAGACAAAGCTTTTCTACTTGCTATTGTTGTTCCTTAGTGCTCTCGCGATTATGGTGCTGATAAATGTTTGAATCGAGCTCTTGAAAACTGGCGGAGTTCAAGGGTGAATCAATCTGAAAGTAGCAGTCTCAAGATGAAACGTCAGGATGTAATCAGCCCTAGCGTAGCCTACATGATGTCCGTAAGTGCTACAGCTGCATGCAGCGGCGTTTCATTTTGCTGTAGGGGACCGGAAGCGGGGGTAACTATCGCAAGCAATCTCAAAGCATGATGTTGAGCAGGTGTGGCGGTTGGTGGCTTCCCCAATCAACAATCCAAATTGATAATCAAGAATCCCCCGGCGGCTCGCCGGGGGGAGATTTCAGTATAGCGTTTCCACCAGTTCGACGCTGCGTTTGGTGGCGCCGGAGTGGACGCTGAGAGCTTGGAAGGCTCGTTCCTTGCGGGCGGATGATTCCTCCTTGTCATGTAAAATGCGTTCCAGAGTGTCGGCAAGTTCATTTTGAGAGCACTGCCATACGCTGTTTTCGGCGTTGAGGAGGGCAACTAAATCCGCAAAGTTGGTCATATCCGGGCCAAAGACCACGGGGACCTTGGCCGCGATGGCTTCCACCGGATTTTGCCCGCCACGAGCCAAAAAGCTCTTGCCGATAACGGCAACATCCGCCAAGGCAGTCCAATCGCGCAGTTCACCTGTAGTGTCCGCTACATAACAGACGTTTTCCGGGAGGGGGGAGGGCAGGGTTCCTGCTGTTCTCAGCACAGGGGCAAAGCCGGCAGCTTGCAGGTCTTTAACCACATCCGCACGTCTCTCTGCATGGCGAGGAACAATCAGCGGGAAAGCCCCGACTTTACGCACGGCTGAGGCAATGAGCGCCTCCTCTCCTGCGTGAGTGGAGGCTGCGAGCACAACGGGTTTGTCCGCGGCAAGTTTGCGCAGAATATCGCGGAATTCCTCGCGGGGAGCAGCCGGAGTATCGCCGAGAACATCGAATTTGATGCTGCCGGTAACGGTGATAATATCCTCATTCACGCCGATGCCGCCGAATCTGCCTTTATCCTTTGCATTTTGCGCGCCAAGTGCGGAAAGTCGGGAGAAGAGCAGGGATGTAATGCCGCGAACCTTGCGGTAGCGCCCCTCGCTGCGGGGGGAAAGCCGGGCATTGAGCATGAGCATGGGAATTTTCCGGCGATGGCATGCCTCTGCAAAATTGGGCCATAACTCAGCTTCTATCAGCACCACGGCGCGGGGCTGAAAGCGGGAGAGACAGCGCCCGGAAAGCCCGGGAACATCCAAGGGCGAATACAGCGCGCGCACGCCGGGGAGAGCGGCGTCTCGTACTACTTGGTGGCCGGTTGCCGTGCTGGTGGCAAGAACAACGGGCTCGGAGTGCGTTTTCCGCCATTCGCGGATGAATTTGAGGGCAATAAAAACCTCCCCGACGCTTACGGCGTGCACATAAAGACCGCCTTTGGGCTCATCTTCCTTGCGACGTTTGTAAATGCCGAAGCGCTCCCGCAGACCGGTGCCGATGCCACCTCGTTTTTTCATTTTAATGAGGTAGCCGGGAATGGAAATCAACAGGAAAATCGGCAACAAAAGGTTGTAGATGAGCAGAAAAATAAAGCGCTTCATGGTTGTTTGCGGTAAAAGAGAATGGTGTTTTTGCCATAGGTTCGCTCGTCTATAAGCTGCCAACCGGCAAACTCGCGGGTATGAATGTCGCCGACACCGTAGCCGAGCTGAGCCTCTGCTATAAAATAGCCGTCATCAGCCAGCAACTCGTGGAGTCTGTCTGTCATCAGTTCAGCTATCATGTCTCTATCGCCAATGGCTTTGGCATAGGGGGGATCCGCAAATATGATGTCATATTTACCGGAATCCCGCTTTACGAATTGCAGGCAGTCACTCTGGACTACGCTGCCTCCGATGAGTTTGCTCTTCTCCAGATTTTGTTTGGCCATGGCGCAGGAGGCGCGCGAGGCATCTACCATGCGAGCGGAGGCTGCGCCGCGGCTGAGTGCCTCCAGCCCGACGGAGCCGGAGCCACAGTAGAGATCCAGTACACGGGCGCCCTGAATGAGAGTTCCCAAAATATTGAAGAGAGCTTCGCGAACGCGGTCCTGCGTGGGGCGAACTTCGCCTTGCGGTACACGGATAAGGTACCCTTTTGCTTTACCGGCAATAATTCTCATGATGAACGGACGTGAACCTGTTGTCCAAAAAGAGGGAGCCCATGTTACACGGACTCCCTACTCTAAAAAACTCCGAATCCGGAACTGTGCTTAACGGCTGCCGGGAGTTCCGATGTCGAGCTTAGCCTGCTGTATGGGGAATACAAGCGTGTAACCGCCCTGATTCAGGGGGCGCCCGGTGGTGACGGATACCTCGGAGAGGGCGTATACCACAAACACAGCCTTGCCGTCCGTTGTTTTGCTGACGCGCAGAATCTGGGTGGTTTTAGCAAAGCTGTCCTGCTTTTCGAGCTTCCATTCCGTGCCGATTTGAGCACCGAACACGCAATCATCCGTTACTTTGTACTCTGTGGGCTTCAGTTCGCCGTGCGCGGAGGTCCAAGTGTTGGAGTCCGGGTTGTAGGTAAGGGCGCTGAGCGTTACAGGAGCCTCGCGGCGGGTGTTTGGGTCAATGGCAACGGCATTGAAACGCCATGTCTTCTCGCCTGCTTTTTGCAGAGAGAGAGCAACCTGAGCTTGAGCTTGCAACGTGGCTTTCTTCCACTCTGCCTTGTACTTATCGTAGGCCTCCACACTATCCCACAAATCGGCACTGTAGGGGATGAGCATCGTGGGGTTGTAGCTTTCCACAAAGGCTTTTATCTTTGCCTCATCCAGTTTGTTGAGCTTCTCAATAAGGGCTTTCTGCATGTCGGCAAACTCCGGTGTAAAACTGGGAGATACTGCATACCCGAGCTTGAACTGTGTTCCTACGGTAAAATCATACCCGGAAAGTGCTGCCGGTGCCGTTTCGGCGGCTTGAACCGTGCTGACTATCACAGGTGCGGCCAGTAACGAGATAATAGATAAAAACGCTTTCATGTCTGTGAGAATAATTTATCATTATTTTTTTTACTTGGCAAGTCATAAATTTCGTGATATGTTATATTGCACATGGAGGTACGTATCATAAGTAAGCCACTATTACTTGCGTTTTGTGCCGTAACTGCGCTGATAACCGCAGCATGTCATACACCTACACCGGCGGATCGCATAGCGGAGAATCCGGCTTTGTATGACAAAGTGCCTGTACGGCACAGGGAGTTAGTGCAAAACGGACAAATATGCAGGGGCATGAGTCCGGATGCCGTTTTCCTTGCATGGGGAAAGCCGAATTCGGCACCCATAGAGGGGGAACGAGATGGCAAACGAGTCGTGCGCTGGGTATACAAGCGGTACGAACCACACATGGTAACAACGGACTGGTGGGGAGCTCCTTACATGGGAGTGCACGGATGGCATGAGCCGTTCTATCCCACAACCGGTACGGTGTACGTTCCTACAGATAGCGCTTTTGTAGAATTTATGAATGGCAAAGTGGTATCATGGGAGCGTAAACGATGATGAAAATAAGCGTTAACTCTAACAAAACAGTACACGTATGAAGAAAGTAATCTGCATGATGGTTGCAGCAGCCGGGCTCTTAGTGACCCCCTCCTGCAAAAACGTAGCTTCCCTGGATACGGTAAGCCATGACAGCGTTGGCTCCGTTGGCACCGTATACTACGGAACGGTGACCAGCGCACGCAACGTGACGATTGATGCCTCCGATACCGACAAGAACCTCGGCACGATTGCCGGCGGTGCTCTCGGTGCAGCCTTGGGTTCCCTGTGGGGTGGTGGCCGTGCTCGTGCCGTAACGACGGTGGGCATGGGCTTAGTAGGTGCTGCTGCCGGTCGCGGAGTCGGCAAGTATACTACACAGACCCAGGGACAGGTGCTTACCATTAAGCTTGACGGCTCCGGACGCCGCCGCACGGTGACTCAGCCTGTGTACAAGGGCGTAGGCTACATTCCCGTTGGTACTCACGGTCAGCTTCAGGTTGGCGGCAACAGCAAGTTCCTGCCTGACGGTTACTATTAATATGAACCCAATTCCGGCATATCTGTCATAGTTATGCAATTCGGAACAACAAAAGGGGGGGAGGCCATAGAGGCCTTCTCCCTTGTTACGTCTGAGGCGGTGGTGTGCATCAGTAATTTTGGTGCACGTATTATCAGCTATGAGTACAAGGGCAGGGATTTGCTCTATGGACCCAAAACACCGGAGGCGCTGGTAGAGGATACCTGCTATTGCGGTGCAGTTTGCGGGCGCGTTGCCAATCGCATTGCCGGTGGCAAATTTGAGCTGGACGGCAAGGAGTACACCTTGGCTGTCAATAATGGAGCTAACCATTTGCATGGTGGACTCTGTGGATTCAGTGACCGCGTGTGGACAGTGCAGGAGGCTACGGCGGATACATTGGTGCTGAGCTTAGTTTCCGCTGATGGTGAGGAGGGCTACCCCGGTTGTGTGAGCGTGAAGGCTGTTTACCGATTGGTAGGAGCAGAGCTCACGCTTATCCTGGAGGCAACAAGTGATGCACCCACGCTGCTGAATCTGACTAACCACGCGTATTGGAATCTGAATGCCGGCGGGACAATTGATGAAGGCCATTGCCTGACCGTACATGCCTCTGCCTATACTCCCATGGTTGAAAATATTCCTACCGGAGCCATTATGCCGGTAGCCGGGAGCCGTTATGATTTGACCACTCCCGTCTCGTTGAACGGTGAGGCGTATGACGACAACTTTGTACTTGGAACGCGCCCGGGGATAAAGACTGTGGCCGTGTTGAGTGCCGGAGGTTTGGAGTTAAGTCTTGCTACGGATGCTCCCGGCTTGCAGGTATACACCGGTGATTATTTGCCGCTCAAGCGCGGAGGTGTGGCGTTGGAGGCGCAGTGCTTCCCGGATACTCCCCATCATCCGCATTTCCCCACCATTCTTTTGGAGCCGGGGAAAACCGCAGTTCGCACAATTGTGTGGCAAGTGCGTGGCTGATTTTTTAAGCCGAAAAATAAACGGTGCATTCCGAAAAGGACTGCACCGTTTTTTTGTGGCCGTAAGAACTGAAAAATCAGAAGAAATTGATGGGCAAGGCTGAGCCGGTTTCTCCCAAGGTGAAGGAAATGCCGAATCCGGTTTCTTTTTTGCCACCGTTATCACGCAGGAAAAGTGTGGTGCCCACGTACCAAGCACCGGACTTGCGGAATACGGAATATTGCTGGATGGGCATGCGTCCTTGCTCTATGTCCCAATACCAACGGCAGGCTGCGCTGTATTTATCATTGAAACGCAGGTTGGCGGAGACGGAAATCTGTTCGGCATCTTGTTGAATCGGGTGATTGTTAATACAACGGTAGCCGATGCTGCCCTCAAAGTAAGCAACCGGTTGGTAAGTAATGCGCGTATTGTACTGCGAGAATCCATCGCCGTCCTTAATGGTCGGGGTTTGTGTTTCCGCCGTAATGCGCAGTCGCCGTGTGGGGTGCAGGGTAAGTATGGAGAATACGTTGGAGTATTTGCTGTCCGTGTTCGGGTTTTCCTCATTATAATCCACAAACAGGTTCCAGTTGAGCAGCGTGCGTGACTCCCCGTCCACCGTGGTTGTCAAGGTGTTTTGCATGCCGATTCGCCAAATACTCCAGGTTCCCCAGCCGTCAATGCCGGTAAAGCCCATGAGGTCCAGCTCCTTGGGGCTGCTGGTTGTGTTGCCGTACAGGGAGGACCAGGTGTCTATCTTCGGCACCAACTCATTGGATGAGGAAATGCTGCAATACGACAATGAGGTGTAGGGGCGAATGACATGTGTGAGCCCTCGGTACCCCAGTGCAGGGACGGCAAAGTTTGCGTAATGCTTGTGCAGCTTGAAGCTCAAATCCAACCCGGCGTAGCCTAAGAAACGGTTGTCGGAACCAATGCCGTCTACTCCGTAGTATCCACTGTATCCTACACCCGCTTTCGGTGTAATATTGAGGAAATCGAAGGCTTTGAAACTTGTTGTAAACTCGTGTGTGGAGTTGGCTCGGAAGTAAGCGGAGGTGTTCAGCAAGCGCTCGTAGTAGTTGCGCACATCCGGGTCTTTAGTCTCATTGAGCGCCGCCCGGTACATGAACATCTCATTCGCCGGAATATATTGGCGCATGGAACCGATGCTGTTGCGGGTCTCGTATGTGATGCCGGTGTTCCCGATAGCGGTGCGCGCGCGGTAGTAGGACAACTCCACTCTTTCATCCGCCGTGTAAAAGTCATTGGGAGCAAAGCGCGTCAGGAACATGGCTTCACTGTCATCCGTTGTGCGCGTCAGGCGTACGACGTTATCCGGCTTGTCGTTGAGTCTTCCCTCTTTTTCATAGAAATCGCGCAGCAGGTATTGATCACTGAGGATGTCTATATTGGTAGCAAATGCCCAATCGCCGTGCGCATCGAAATCCGGGCGGGGGATGTCCCACAGTAAACGCGCCGAGATGCGGTAACGCTCATGGTCTGTCGGTTGGCGCGGTGTATCCGTGGGGTTAATCATTGGGTTGGTATCTTCCGCAAGGTATATTTGAACACCCGTCATGTCACGGTGCTTCCGTGTCATTTCAATGTCTTCAAAATCCAAGCCGGTAGCCAATCCACGGCGTGATCTGAAGTCCACGTGTGAGGTAAGCAGGTAATCCGCCGTCGGCATGTTGTCTTCCACTCGTTTGTTGCCGAACAGTATGCCGTATTGGTTCAGCAAATATGTGCCCCATATGGATTTTGTGCCGGGGAAGGGCAGATATCCCTCCCGCGGGTTGAGTGAGTGGGAAAAGGAAAACCACCCCAAAATCGGTATGGCTACGTCATGCTTACCTACGGATACACTCAAACGAGTAACGCGCCCGTAATCTCCAGGGTAAATCGTCAGAACTCCGGCTCCTATCCAAGTATCCGGTTGTTGGGAATCATCTGTTGAAACGTAGGCGTCATGAATCCGCATGAATACCTTGCCTTTGGCATCGGTATCATACTCAATTTTGGAGCCTCTTACCAGTACGCCCCCTACTTTGGCGCGTACGGTGTTGATTTCCACCTTCTTTTTATCCCAATTATAGGTGCCGGACTGTGCCCGTGTAAGAGTTTCTCCCAAGTAGGCGGTTATGGGTCCCTCCAGATGAGCCGTCTTTTGCTCAAGATTCACTCGGATGGTTCCGGCCTGAATGTCAATCCCGGAATCCGTGCGCAGGTGTACGGGTTTTCCCTTGCTTTTGTACACGATGACTCGTGCTTGGTTGTCGAAAGTGATTTCTCCGCCTTCGTTATTGATGCACAGGCTACCCGGCATTTCCGGCATAATGAGATTTTCCGGGGTGTTGTTTTCCGGGATGTCTGTTCGAGGAGCTTGTGCGGGAGTGGAAACTTGCTCAGGCTCAGTCGGTACCGACATCAGTTCTTGGGCTGTTGCTCCATTGCACGCCGTGCCGGCAGCTATGATTACCATCGCTGCTTTGAGTCCTCTTCTCTTTTTATTGCGCATGCCTTTTCCCATTACGAAGCCTATATTGCACGAATTGTTTACTTTTGTCAAGCATCTTTGCATCAATATCTGTTGTTCTGTAAAAATACTTTTTCCTACTATATTACTTGATAATTAGACCTGACAGGGTTCCCAAGTAAAAAAAGTGTACCTGATGGTGAAATTTCGTGTTGCAAGTCGTGCCGTAATGTGGTAGTATACTGGCACCATGATTACAGGTACTACACATAAGAAGGCTGCTGAGTGGGTGGAGCAAATCCGCCAGCTCTGCAAACCCGATTCCGTCTACTGGTGCGACGGTTCCGAGGAAGAGAACACCAAGCTGTGCGACATGCTGGTAGAGAAAGGCACCTACATTCGCCTTAACCCTGAGAAGCGCCCCGGTTGCTTCTTGGCTCGTTCTACTCCTTCTGACGTGGCCCGCGTAGAGGAACGCACGTTCATCTGCTCTGAGAAGCAGGAGGACGCCGGTCCTACCAACAACTGGAAGTCCCCGGAAGAGATGCGCGCCATCCTCAACCCCTTCCTTGATGGCTCCATGAAGGGCCGTACCATGTACGTGATTCCTTTCTGCATGGGACCGCTTGATTCCCCCCTTGCCAAGATTGGCATCGAGATTACTGACTCCGCTTACGTTGTCACCAACATGCGCATCATGACCATCATGGGCGAGAAGGTGCTCAAGCGTCTTGAGGACGAGCTGAACGGCGGTGGTAATCCCAAGCGTGACGGCTACGGTGACTTCGTTCCCTGCCTTCACACCGTGGGTGCTCCCCTTGAGCCCGGTCAGGAGGACGTAACTTGGCCCTGCAACAACGAGGAGAAGTACATCTGCCACTTCCCCGAGACCGGTGAGATTATCTCCTACGGTTCCGGTTACGGTGGTAACGCCCTGCTCGGCAAGAAGTGCCTTGCCCTGCGTATCGCCACCGGCATTGCTCGCAAGAACGGCTGGATGGCTGAGCACATGCTCATCCTCGGCATCACCGACCCTGAGGGTCGCAAGTCCTATGTGACCGGCGCATTCCCCTCCGCTTGCGGTAAGACCAACCTGGCTATGGTTGTGCCCCCGCCCGCATTGGCAGAGAAGGGATGGAAGACCAGCATCATCGGTGACGACATTGCTTGGATTTGGCCCCATGAGGACGGCACGTTCCACGCCATCAACCCCGAGAACGGCTACTTCGGCGTTGCTCCCGGTACCTCCTACAAGTCCAACCCCATCGCTATGGACACCATCAAGGAGAACATCATCTTCACCAACGTGGGTCTGACCGACGACGGTGACGTATGGTGGGAAGGTATGGACGGCGAGGCTCCCGCTCACGCCATTGACTGGCAGGGTAATGACTGGACCCCGGATTGCGGCCGCAAGTGTGCTCACCCGAACAGCCGCTTCACCGCTCCCGCTTCCCAGTGCCCCACGCTGGATCCCGAGTACTACAACCCGGAGGGTGTTTCCATCAGCGCATTCCTCTTCGGCGGTCGTCGTGCCACCACTATGCCGCTCGTATTCCAGTCCAAGGATTGGAACCACGGCGTATACGTAGGTGCCACCATGGGCTCCGAGATGACCGCTGCCGCATTCGGCCAGATTGGTCAGGTGCGTCGCGACCCGATGGCCATGAAGCCCTTCATCGGCTACAACGTAGGCGATTACTGGCAGCACTGGTTGGATATGGGTACAAAGACCTGCGCTTGCAAGCTTCCCAAGATCTTTAACGTGAACTGGTTCCGCAAGGATGCCGAGGGTAACTTCGTATGGCCCGGCTTCGGCGATAACATGCGCGTTCTTGACTGGGTACTTCGCCGCTGCCGCGGTGAGGTAGAGGGCGTGGAGACTGCCCTGGGTATCTCCCCCACCTATGCCGAGCTTGACACAGATGGTCTCAAGGGCTACGACGAGGCTGCCTTCAACACCAACATGGCTCTTTCCGAGTCTGAGTGGAAGGCTGAGCTCGAGTCTCAGACCGAGCTGTTCAACATGGTTGGCGACAAGCTTCCTGCCGAGCTCGAGGCTCAGCGTCAGGCTATGCTTGCTAAGTTCAACTAAAGCGTCGGCAGCCTAGCTGCATCAACATCCATTTGCCGCTGTCTCGGTCGTATACCGGGACAGCGGTACTTTTGACGAAAATACCATTGAACAAATAACGGTTTGGAAGTGTCTGTATATTCAGGTATTTGAGCGTTAATCAAACGTCTTCCATCTTCAAAAATAAATTATAGAAGCAATGAGCGAAACTAAAGAGATTAATTATAGCCCGACGTTATCATACGATGATTCGTATGGCGTTGTGATGAATGAAGCCATATCCTTGGCCTCATTGTCGGAGGGGCTTATTACGACGGAACTGTTGCTGCAGGCTGTGCTGACAACATATCCTGAGTGTTTTACGGATATTTTGGGGGGCATGTGCATAGCACCGAAGTTAAAATTTAATTTTTATCCTAATAAAGAGGGGGTTCGCATGAGTGCGGAAACGCACCGCTTGCTCAGTCCGTATGGCGGAGTAATAGAGGAACTGTGCGATATGTGTGGCTCTCGTTCACGTGTCGGTGCGTTTCACATTGCTGCTGCATTATTGTACCTCCCTACGCCCCCTGTTCGCGAGGTTTTGACAATGAGCGGCTTTTGCTTGAGTGATGATGCCCTGCGTGAAAAAGTCAACACGGCACTTTGTAACAAAACACTGGCTTCTGCTTATGAGGTTTTGAAGTCAGAACGCCACGGGCTGATGACCAAAATACGCAATATTCGTAATAAACTTTTGAAAGTTTGTTGCGGGCAAGATGATGTGATTGATCGCATCATCATGCGCTTGGCTACGTTTTGGTCTACTCCGATGCTGGCTCGCAATGGGCGCCCTCTCAGTATTTGTCTTGTCGGTGGCTCCGGCACGGGCAAAACTCACATTTCCCGAAAACTTACCAAAATCCTTGCCGAGGAGATGAATCTTCCGGTTTCTTCTCCGCTGGAAATGACACGCTTCAGCGGAGAGCAGATTGCTGCTGAGGACATGATTGGCCGTGGATCCGTGTGGAGGGATGGCGGTAAAGAAGGTGCGCTGACCTCACGTGCAGCCAAAAACCCAAAGTCCCTGCTGGTGTTGGAAAACTTTGATAAAGCTCACCAGTACGCCTTATCCCATGTGGATACCATGCTAACTGAGGGAAAAATTGATGATGAGTTTACCGGCAAAAACGTATCATTTGCTGATAATATTGTTATACTGACAACATCTCTTCCGTGTCGCCAAGATGCTCGTTTTGTTTCCATGAATGAACAGAACGCCGGGCGCATTCCGCATGATAAAATGATGGAGTTGATATGTAATACCATCAGCAATGCTCCCGGATTCAGTGCTCTTGAGCGTAATAAAATGGGAGCCATCCGAAGCTTGCTGGATAAGGTGGAAGATATCATCCTGCTTAATGACCATGATGTGAAGAGCACGCGTCATATGATTCGATTGGCGCTGGAGTCTTCCATTGCTCTGATGTCAGAAATACTCCGGGTTGAATGTGATATGCAGCGCTTGGAATTGTTGTTCTTGGAAAGCTTACAAAAAATCGGCTCTGCCAATAACATACGTCCCTTAGTGCAGGAGTCTATTCAGGACCGCGTCATGCAGTATTGTCTGAAGGATGTTACGGACCCTGACTTGCCTTTGCCTGAAACACTGGAAATCCGTGTGGATGATTTGCCGGAACTTCCATCCGCCTACAGTGATGCCACTCCCTACAGTGATGAATGGGTGGAAAAACGAACCGTAAAACGCCAGCAACTTGCCCGGCGCTTGCGGTATGATATAGAATCCACGCGTGAGAATGATAAACTGATTCTGCATTTTACGCATTTGCGCCATATTGTGCTGCCCAGTATCGAAGACTCTGAATTCTTCTCCGTACGCTTGCCGGATGTTCGCCGCAGCGATTTGGTGGGAATGGACACCCCGTGGAACACCGTCATGCGTGCGCTCAAGCACATCCACTCCGGGAGCCAGACCGGCATAACTCCGCAATACGGCGTATTACTTTGCGGACCTCCCGGAACAGGCAAAACATCCTTTGCAAAGGCAGTAGCGGCAGAGTTGGGCTTACCTTTCATTTATGTAGCTACCTCGGACTTGTGTTGCAGCAATCCCTCCTTGGGGGTAAAACGAGTACAGCAATTGTTTGCAGCTGCTCACCGTACCGGTGCCATTATTTTCTTGGATGAGGTAGACGCTTTAGGGAGTCGTGACCGCTCACACGGGTTGTATGATGTCGTTATCAACGCGTTGTTGACGGAGCTGGACGGCTTTAATGAGCGCCACGTTTTGGTGCTTGCTGCAACCAACCGTCCGGAAATGTTGGATCCGGCTCTGACTCGTAACGGCCGTTTGCATACGCGCATATGGCTGGGTTGCCTCACCAACGATGCAGACCGCGCGGAGTTGATAAAAACATTCTGCGCTACTGCCGGGGTGGAGTTGGAGCCCTCCGTGGCAGAGTTTGCCGTCAGCAGTACCTACGATTGGTCTCCTGCCAATATCAAGGCCCTTTTGGCGCATGCCATCGAGTCTGCGGAGAATGAACAACGTGCCGTCTCTCGCCGGGATATTGTGGATGCCTTGCATAAGGAGTATTTCGGTGAAAATACGCAGCGAGAAGTTTTGGATTCAGCCAAGGCACGCCACGTTGCCGTTCATGAGTCCGGACATGCGCTGGTTTGTACCTTGTTAGGCATTCCTTGGGTGCAGGTTACCATCAATTCCGGTGGTGCTGCACTGGCGTATTTGGAAACCGGTCGCGTGGATGCAAATTGCAGCACGGCAGATGACCTCCGACGCATGATCGAGATTCGCTTGGCCGGGCGTGCAGCAGAAGAGCTGTTGAGTGTGCCTGCCGTGGGAAGCTCCCGTGATTTTGAGCAGGCTCGCATACTTGCCGGACGCATTATTGACGAACGGTTAGAAGCTCATTCATCGTTCGGAACTTCATCCAGAGCATCCGCGAAACGTGATGTTGCTATTGAGCGCATCATTAAATCCTGTATGAGCCGCGTTCGTTCTCGTTTGGCTGATCATCGTCATTGTCTGGAAACAATAGTTTCCCTCCTTCTCAAGCACCGTGTCCTGTTGCAGTCTGACGTTGCGACTGTGTTGGCATCCGGGGCAGAATCTAATCGTATCACCGTGGCTGCTGAGCTTCCTCAACAATGAAAACGGCTAACGAATTGACTTCTTGGACTCCTCAGTATCCGAGCACTTCGGTTGAACAAGCCGTGAAAGTGGACGTCCATCAGCAGGATGGAATTCTTGAGGTGATGAATAAAGGAATTTGGATTAATGCGGTTATTGAAGATATAGAAAACGGTGCAGTATTCATCACGGATGATGATACTTTATATCTTCGCCGCCGTTGGAATGATTTTCTCCGGCTCGATACCACGCCTTCCGACGACGTTTTGGCGTCTTTACGTAAGTTATCGCATATAACTTTATATTTGGCGTCAATGGTACGGGCTGAGTTGATTGTCCCTCTTTACCAAATTAAATCCATCCCGGATTTGTGGTTTACGGACTTGCCATCTGAGGATTTTAACCTCGATGAGTTTTTTACCGATTCCGATTCCTTACGTCGCATTACACTTCAGCCATTTTTCAAGTTTGGTCTGCAAGTTTGCCCTTCATCCGGTGGTTTTTCTCTGTGGTTGTGTGAGAATCACCTTTTTTTAGTCTATATTTTTGATGACGAAAAAGACTGGGTTGCGTCGGAAGACTCCCTCAATGGTGCTCCTCCCATATGGTACAAGAATGCAGAGTTTAAAACATCCCCGGTCTATGAGATACGGGAGAAAGCTCGTAACATTCTTTCTCTGACGGGATATACTCCGCATTGTATTCTTTTAGTATCAGAAAGTTCTGTGATAAAAAATATCGAAGATGTATTACCTCAGTGGGCTGAGCCCCTCGTGTTCGTATGTACGCCTTATCAATTATTGGCAAATCGTTATTGTCCCGCCCTGGAAGATGTTGTTACCACGTGCCTAGAAGATACAAGCTCCGTTATTTATCCGGATTCGGACGATATTCAAGCGCTCAGTGTTTGCCTGCGTTGACGCATATTTCCTGCGATGATAAAAGAAGCCGCTTCCGGTAATGGAAGCGGCTTCTTGCCGAGTGAAAGTGGGTGATAATTACCTGTCTAAGGCAGAACGTATTCCTTCATCGTTAAGGATTTCCTTTGCTGCCGCAAGGTCATCAGCCTTTTGTTGGTTAAAGCTGCGCCATGATGTAGAGACTGCGTTTTTTTCAACAATCAGTGCAGTATTGTACAAATGACGAGCCGCTGCCGGGGAGGGATCCTGTCTGTACACGTAAAGGGCAAATGGCAGATTATCCTTAACCCACATTCGGCTTGTCATATTAAAATCATCACATTCAAACTTCCAGTGCGGGTGCGTGGGGTGGTATTTCATATTCAGCTCTCCCGCTACACGTGAGGGCGACATCATCCCTTGAGCCAAAAGCATCAGTACGGCTGTGCCGAAGCATATTTTCACGCATTTGCCAAAGCCTCGCTTACCGGTTATGTATACCATCAGCGCAAATAATCCGAGAATGCCGAGGAGCATGATTTCTGACGCCAAAATTCTGCGGGTGGTAAAACCGTACATCTCAATCTGATTGTACAGGCGCAGGTAGACGCTGGCTGCCATCAATACAGTCTGGAATACCAGCAGGTAGCCGAAAAAGCGTGCTACTCGCGATTTCTTGGTATCCCCCGCCGGACGGAAGATTACCAACAGAATCAGTGATGCCAGTACCGATGCCCATATGATGGACTCTACTCCGTGATATAAGTATAAGGTTTGTGAAACGCCTTCCGGAATCTTGTGCTGCCACAGGAACGCTATGTCCGTTGCGGTTGTTACGGCAAATGCCATATTGATGCCGATGAGGGCGCATACGGTGAGCAAGGGAAAGGCTATTTCTTGTGAGCCCTTTGCAGGGGGCGGCGCCGGGGCCTCATACACGGGTGTTGTAGGCCTCCGTAAGGTGTAAAGCCCGAAAATGATGAACCCGATTATCCATACAAATACATGCGTGAAGAAATCTTGCGTGATTTGAAGGAACTCCAGCATTTCATACCACACATCCAGCAGAAACTTCCATATCATTCTGACCACCGGATTCCCGGAGGCGAATATGCAGATGAACGTCCAGAAGCTGATGAGCCCCACAAAAATGCAGGCTATGGTGAAAAATACTTTGCGTTTTTTCGTTTTCTTCTGCTCATTTTGTTTGTGAGCGAACCAAAAGAGCCACCATGAACGGTAGCGGACTTCCTGCTCAGATGGTTCAATACACGGAACTTTCTTCGGTATAAGTAATACGACTAATGTCAGGAAAAGCGAGGCCAATAAGTTGATGGTGGAGCCATTTATCAGCAACGCCATGCCGTTTATCAAACCCATGCCGGCCAGGAAGCAAAATTCTCCGCGGCTTAAATCATTGCGTAGTGTAATAATTGCCGTCGCAAAGAGCAGGCAGAATATACCTGCTGCCATACCGAGCCCTTCTCCGGTCGCCCAGAGCATGTCTGATGCTGCAATGATGAGTAAAAGTACCAAAATCGGAGCTCCGCCCATTCTCCACCAGCTCGGATTTTCCTCTCGCAGTACCGTCTTGGGGCGGGGAGCAGTGTTCTGCTTTGCCGGCAGTGGCGGTAAAACCGGGGCAGCCGGGATTGGCGGCATCTTTGGTTTGTCCGGAACCGGTGGTAACTTTGGCTTGGGGCGGGGGGCAGGTTGCAGTGTTTCCTGCTGCGAGGCTCTTCGGAGGATGGCTTCATTCGGGACAAGCGGTATCACGATGTCCGGTGAGCTCGTTGCTTTCAGCTCAGCATCCGTTTGCGTTGCTTGTTCATTAGGTGTGTTCATAATCTTATGGTGTGTTAGACTCTTTTGGGGCAGGCTTTGTTCAAAAATCCATCAAAAGAGCTTGCCGTCAGCGTAGTCAGCGGCCATCAGCCCGGCTCCTATGATGCCGGCATCCGCTCCGAAGTGTGCCGGCAGCACTTGTAAGGAGCTGAAATGTACGGGAAAAAGCTGTTCCCGGAGGCTGGCAGTCAAGGGCTCAAACAGTAATTTGCCGGCTTGAGCAACGCCGCCCCCTATGATAAAGGCATCCGGCACGAGCGTATAAGTTAGATTCATGATAAGGCAAGCTAACTTTTCCGCAAAGTCGTGAAAAAGTTGAGTTGCTATCGAATCTCCCGCTTCGGCTGCTTTTTTGAGCAAGTGAGGAGCGCATTCCGCAACGCTGCGGGAGATTCCGGCTGCTGCGTAGGCTTTTGCTGCGTCTCTTGCAAACTCATTATTGCCGATGTACTCCTCAATTGCGCCACGGTTGCCGAACGGACCTACTCTGCCTGCATAGTGTATGCTGGTTTGTCCGAGCTCTGCACAGGAGACATTTTTGCCTCGTAACATGCGGTTGTGGATGATAATGCCACCTCCCAATCCCGTTCCTAAAGTAAGGCATACCAAGTTTTCCATGCCCATGCCGGCTCCGGCTTTCCATTCAGCGTAGGCCATACAATTTGCATCATTATCCAATACAACAGGGAGCTGCAACTCTTGCTCTAAGATTTCGCGTACGGGTTCCTGCTTATTCCAAACGGGTACATTGGTGAGCTGGTATAATATACCACGGTAAAAATCCACCCACCCGGGCATGCCCAGTCCTATGCCGGCGGCATCCGGGTGGGAGTGCAGCAGTTCTCGCATGCTTGTGCTCATGGCCTTCATGATGGCTCGGGGACTATCATAAGCCGCAGTCGGTAAGGTGGCTGCTCGTTGTAGGATGGTGCCCCCATCCGTTACGGCTATTTTAATGCTGGTGCCGCCGAAATCTACCGCGAGTGTTTTAGTCCCTGTTTTCATAGCCATCATGTGCTGAGCGTTTAATACCCTCTGTGGAGCTGTGGTTTGCCTGTGTTGATGAGGGAACCCGCAGCTTGTTTGTTCAGGTCAAACGGTATTTTCCAGCGGAAGCGTGAGCCATCATTCGTTTGGAACAGAATTCCCAACTCCATTTCGCCTCCTTTATGGTGTCTGAGGTTTGACAACTCATTCAGGGGGATAATGATGCCGGCTACGCGTTTGCCGTTTTTGTCCGTACCCGTGTTACAGGTAAAGGAAACGGCATCATAGTCTTGGTTGACTGCGTAGGGAGGATCCTGTACGTAGGCGTTCACTCGTACAACATCGGCAGATACCTCCAAGAACAGCTCCAGTGTACCCCCGCGCCGTTTGAATGTTGCGTTGTATACTTGCGGTTCTTTTTCGTTGGTGTAGAATCTCGTTTTGTTTGTCTCGGGTACAAAGATTTCCGTATTTGCAAGTATTGCGCAGGAGGCGGGGGTGAGGTATGTGGGGGACATGCCGAAGGTGTAATTGCCACTGCCCATCAGTGGTGTGCCGAAGGCCTTATTCATGCTGACTGTGCCGTTGTTGTGCGGCAAATTCATGCCGTGCCCGAGCTCATGGGCAAAGCCACCGTACCATTTTGTCAGCAATTTGCCTTCTTTGGTAGGTTGCCCTAAGTGTTTGATGTCAAAATCCGTATAATCCAACGCAAAGCAGTCTTTACCATAGCCGTAGAAAGGAACTCCGCCGGGGTTTTTGTCATTGTAGCCCTCATCCTGCCATGTGGGCATAATGATGAACGAATGCTGACTCTGTTTTTTGCCGGGATTGGCTGCAAACCAGTCGTTGATTTCTTTCAGACACGGGCCGTGCCCGCTGCCGTACTTATAGAATTTATGTGGGTGTTTGCCACGGAGGAGGATAATGTTGACGTTGCCGTTTTCCGTACGCTCCAGCCCGAAAGAGTGATTGCCGAACCCATTGCGAACCATCTCTTTGCCGTAGTATTGTTGTAGGTACAGCAACAATTCGCTGATGCGGCGTTCGTAGTCGGCCGTTGGTTCCATATCATTCCCGACAAAATAGATGACGTTGAGGTTGTGGGCGTTTTTTTCCAATTCTATGCTGTCTGCCAGCAGTTCTTTGGCTTTCGGTTGGAAGTGCTCCGGCGCAGCTCCCTCTGCCGTCATGGCAAGAGCTGCGGCGCTTATCATTGTTATCAGTGTGCTCTTGTGCATACAAACAACATTCTGACAGATTCCGCCCGTTTGTCAATCCTCAATTTCCGCCCCTTTTCCGGTTAGAACCTGTGGAGGCGGGGGTAGACGCAGCTGTTTGGTGGAGGGATTTAAATCAACCCGGTGGCAATCTCGTCTGCAAGTAGGCGCCCTCGCAGGGTAAGCAGCAAGCGCCCGTCCGGGGATAGATGTGCCAAGCTTTCGCGTTGCAACATTTCCACAAATTCGGAGTCTTGCGGGCGCAGCATGTGCGCGGGTAACCCCTCATCTGTGCGGAGTTGCAGACCGAGTAGCTCCGTGCGGCGAGTTTCAGGGCTCAGGTGCTCGCGTTCTGCTTCACAGAGCTTGCCTTGCGCGAGAGCAGTGGTGTAAAGTGCTGTATTTTCCGTATTACGGTAGCGTATGCCGTTTACGGTTCCGCATGCACCGGGGCCGAGTCCGTAGTAATCTTCACCGCGCCAGCATGCCAGGTTATGCTCTGATGCACACCCTTCTCGGCAAAAATTGGAAATCTCATAATGACGGTAACCGGCAGCAGCCAGCATACTGTCCGCCATGGTAAACATGGCTACATCGGTTTCTTCATCGCCGGCATTTGCTCCGTATGCGTTAAAAAACTCGGTGTCTTCTTCATAGGTGAGATTGTAGGTGGATATGTGGTCCGGCTCCAGCGCGATAGCTGCGTTGAGGGTGTGCTCCCAACTGCTCAGGCTTTGCCCGGGCAGGGAAAACATGAGATCCAGATTCACCTGCGGTATTCCTGCCTCGCGCAGCATGCGCACGCTCTGGGCTATTTGTTCAGGGCTGTGTTCCCGCCCGAGTAATTGCAGTAATTCAGGTTCAAAACTCTGCGCGCCTAAGGATACGCGAGTAATGCCCAGTTGCTGCCATTGTTCCACCTTTGCCGGGGTGAAGGTGGCCGGGTTGGCTTCAAAACTCCACTCACACACGAGGTTGAAATCTACTCTCTGCTTCAGTCCCTCCACTAGGGCTTTTAGGTGGCTCAGGGAGAGCATGCTTGGGGTTCCTCCGCCAAAGTATATGGTGTGTGGCGCATACCCTTCCGGCAAGCGCAGTTTTGCTTCTGCTATTACGCCCTCCACATAGCCTCGTATATCCACATTTGCCAGCCTGTGTTTGTAAAATGCACAGTACGGGCAAATTTTGTTGCAGAACGGAACGTGAATGTAGAGGTGCATGCTGCTTTGCTTGCAAAAGGAGCCGGTGAATTCCTCCACCGGCTCCCTGATTATTCGTCAAGTTGTTTTCGTTGATTGCTTTACAGCTCAGAGGCAGCGGCGGCATCCAAGAAGTACTTGGCATCCGGGTGCTTCTGCAGGTAAGAGGCTGCTACGTCCGCCGTAACCGGACCGTTGATGGCCTTGTTCACGATGGATGCCTTCTTCTCACCCCAGGCCATCAGGCGCAGCTTCTTGGCGTCCATGATGGTTGCAACACCCATGGTGATGGCATAGCTGGGCACATTCTCAAAGCCTCCGAATGCGGGGGCTGCGTCCGTCTTGGTCAGGTCATCGAGGTGTACCTGGCGGGTGCGGGTGGTGTCATCGGAACCGGGCTCGTTAAAGCCGATGTGACCGGTACGGCCGATGCCGAGAATCTGCAAATCCAGACCACCGCAGGCCTTAATCTTGTCCTCGTATGCTTGGCAGTGTGCCTCGATGTCCTCCTGAGCAACCGTGCCGCTGGGAAGGTTAATGTTCTCGGCGGGGATGTCAATGTGGTTGAACAGATTGGTGTGCATGAAGTACCAGTAGGACTCCACGTGCTCACGGGGCAGACCGTAGTACTCGTCCAAGTTGAATGTTGTTACATTCTTGAAGGAAAGCCCCTCTTCCTTGTGCAGTCGGATAAGCTCTGCATAGAAGCCGAGCGGGGATGCGCCCGTGGCCAAGCCGAGTACCACACCTTTACCCTCTGCAGCGCGGCTGCGGATGAGCTCTGCTACCTCAGCTGCCAAGTTCTTGACAGCCTCCTGCTGTGTTGCGAAAACTTCGTAAGTCATGGTGACTTTATTCTATACTATACCCCGCTAAAATCAATCCTAAAATGTCAAATTCAAAAAAAATTAAACTTTTTTTAAAATTTTGCTTGCAATGTCGGCGGATAGGTGCTAAACTTGCGTCGCACACAGCACCTGCCGCTGTAGCTCAGGGGTAGAGCAACGCATTCGTAATGCGTGGGTCGTCAGTTCAAATCTGACCAGCGGCTGCTTCCTTTACGGTGGCGAATGGTGTGAGTGCTTACAGACAAAGTGCCTCCTTAGCTCAGTTGGTAGAGCAGTTGACTCTTAATCAATTTGTCCGCGGTTCGAGTCCGCGAGGGGGTATAAGTCTGTGAGCATTCTTAGCGGTGCAACAGACAAATGCCTCCTTAGCTCAGTTGGTAGAGCAGTTGACTCTTAATCAATTTGTCCGCGGTTCGAGTCCGCGAGGGGGTATGAAAAGAGCGAATCGTTTTTACGGTTCGCTTTTTTTGTACGACCGACGCGATATGCGCACTGCGGTGAAAGTCCGCGCGAAGCCGCGATGATGCGGAATCCCAGACCTGAAGAACAA
>JAFQDN010000048.1 GCA_017415995.1 Akkermansia sp.
GGCAGCCACTAAATCACCGGCAGCCACCGTAAGGGCATCAGCCGTCAAGTCACCGCCCACGGTCAGCTTGCCGCCTGCACCGTCCACTGTGATGGTGGTACCTTCCTCACCCGTCAGGTTGCCGGCAAGCACGTTGGTGGCACCCATGGGATCATAGCCGTCCACTCCGGTCTCCAGCTGTGAGTTGTTGAGCACAACGGAGCTGTTATCGGTAATGACGAGGTTGCCGCCCTCCTGGCCATTCAGGTTGTTGATGGTGGTGGAGGTGCCGACGGAGAGTTTATCATCCTTGTTAATGACAACTCCGGCGTAAATCTCCAGGCGGGAGTCCTTCACCGTCACGGTATCTGCCGTATCGGCGCTGCTGCCCTCCTGGTTATCCGTGAAGTAGACGCCGCTCACATCACCGTTGATGATCACGTAGCCACCGGCCTTGGCCTCATCCGTAAGCTGGGCTCGCACGCCCATACCAATCAAACCAGGAGTAATGACGGAGTTAATGTCCACCCCGGCAGCCGTGTCGAGCTTGCCATCGGTCACCTGCAGGTAGAGGTCGCCCTCACCGATGTTGTTGAGCGCAGTAAGCACATCGGCGTTGTTCATGTTCAGGTTCACGCCTTCCGTTCCGGCAATGGTCACATCTCCACCCTGAATCATGGCTACAATGTCAATCTTAGAGGCGCCCACATTGTCCGTGGTGAAGGCCATATTCAACGTGGTGTTGCCGGTGCCACCCACGATAAGAGCGCCACCCGCGATAAGATCGTCATCCACAATCAGCGTGCTGCCCTCCGCCAATTCAATGGAATCCAGCAGGCCGGCATCCGACCCGGTCATATCCACCACGGTTCCGCCTCCGGCTCCGAGGGCAAAGGTGCTTACCTCTTTCTTGGTGGTCTTGACGGCCAAGGTAGCGGTGTCAGCCTTCTTTGTCAGCCCGGTCAGGGCGCCGTACACCAGCGTCATCGTACCCTCGCCTGCCAGCTCACTGCCTGCCCAGCTACCCGCTGCATTTGCCGCACCCAGTTGCACTTCCTTATCGGCATCTACCGTCAGTGTGCCGGTGGAGGTGTTCTCGGCAGCCAGAATAAGCTTGCCGGTACCGCTCTGCTGCAGTTTGGCGGACTCGGACACCACGGCATTGAGCGTGGTCTCAGAGCTGTACTGAACTACAAACAAGCCGGAGCCCTTGAGTTCCTGCATATCCAAAGAGCCGTTGCCGGCTACTCCGGAGCCACCCAATACCCAAGTATTCTTAGCGTCAGACTTCAAGTAGCCCTTGTAATCAGACAAATCACCTGCCAAACCGATGGTCATGGAGGCATTCACTGCCGTGAATCCGCTCGTCTCATCACCTATCCAAGCACCGGTGAAGGTATAGGTCTTACCGTCTCCGCCACCGAGCAGATTACCCTCCGTAGCTCCGGTTACCTTGACGGAGGATACCGCAGTCACGCTATCGCTGAAGAGGAACCCGCGACCATTCACCTCTACCGTGGTACCCGTGCCACCGAATGCAGCGGCGCTTGTAAACAAGGCGCGGTTATCCGTGCTGCTGCTGTTGTTACCGGAAAGCAGAATCGTACCTGCAAAAGCGGAGTTATCACCCGAGAACTCATAACGCCCGGAAGAAACGCCCTGCTCACCAACCTCTACTGTACCGCCACCGGTAATGGCACCGCTGACTTTGAGGAAGGAGTCCGATGCGCTTGTGGCTCTGGTTGTGCGGAAGCCAAGCTTAGCACCTTCTGCAACCGTGATGGCACCGGTAAAGGTCGGAGTACTCTCTCCTACCGTGTAGTAGAACTCACCACCACCCACATTGATGCCACCGTTGAAGGTCTTATTACTACCAATCTTGAACATCATGTGCATGGTACCCTCACCGGATTCCGAATTGTACTCAATGCCGTTCTCGAGTGCGGCCTGCACACCGGGAACCGCGGTCATGAATTTATCCGTACCGCCCCACGTTACAACATTCTCAGCATCCGTCACCTCAATCTTGACAGGACCGGTGTAGTCATCTGCCAAGGATGCCTGCGTGCTCAGGTCGGTGCTGATGTGGGTCTTGTTGCCCCCATCATCGGTAAGGGTATCATACACCAGCGTACCGCCGTTAAACTTGAGGGCGGTATTGCCCACGGCATCCGCAGACTGCAATACCAACTTGCCACCGAGCACGGTGGAGCCGCCAAGCTCCGCGTTGTCCATGGCCATGTTGACCACCACTCCGGCGCTGATGCTCATCACTCCATCCGTACCGAGCTTGATGCCGGAATCAGCATCCGCAGCGGTGAAGGTGTACTCGCCACCGGTAATGTTGACATTGGCGGGCGTTACCTCACCGCTGACCACCACCTCACCGGCACCGGCTGCGGTGAAGTACACATCCTGACCATTGGGTGTAAGGCCATCGCCATCAGCCTTCCAGCCATCGGCATTGTCTGCCCACACGTTGGTCTCGCCATCGGTTGTGCCCTCCCATACCCAATCGCTGAGGAAAGAGCTGCGGAATACAAGGTTGTTGCCGACTATCTCCACCACGTACTCCATGCCCTCCGGGGCTTCCGTATCAAAAGTGGATACCAAATCATCCGCCGTCAACCCCATGTCGGCGGCTTTCACCAGCACGTACTCACCCGGTGCCACGGAGGAGACTCCCGTCAGGTTCACATTCACCTTGGAGAGGCTCTTCAGCTCACCGTCAATGTCCACATACGGCGTGCCGGTGGTGGCACCGGTCATGTCGATATCCAGTGCGGCCAGAGTCAGATCCTTACCGGCACGACTGATGAGCTGTGAGGGTTCGGTAATCTTAAGGGTAAGCGCTGCGGTTGAGGTGATGCCGAAATCCGTCTTCAGCGTAGCTCCGGAGAGCGTGAGCTTGTCCAATGCCATGGATGCATTAGCCACCGTCATGGTACCCTTACCGGACACCGTGAGTTCCTTATTGAGCGCACCGAAGGTGGCAAAGGTCACCTTAGTACCTTCACCGAGGCTCACAGCGTTGAAATCCATAAAGTTGACTCCGGCCATGTTGGTGTACTCAACGGCATCCGCAAGTCCAAGGGTGGATTGAGTCGTAATGACACCGACAGAGGCGTTGTCACCGGCAAAACCACCGGAGATAATTTCACCGGCTGCAAGTTCCACTGTGGAGGAAATGTTTACCGTAGCGGCACCAATCGTCTGCACGGCATTACCGGAGCAATAACCACCGGCATACACACTTCCCTTCATAGAGCCATCATTGAGGTTGATGACTACCTCCTCCGTCTTAATGGAGGTGGAATTGGAATTGTTATTGCGAGCACAGAAGTTACCACCGATGATATCACCTGTCACGGTAGCGTCCTCGTCCAGCGTGATAGTAACGGAGTCAATGGAAGCGGTAACGCCGTTTTCATTTTGAGTCTCGATACAGTTACCACCGTGAATATCACCGGAAACGGCAGCATCTCCATTTATCAGAATGGTCACATCACCGACGATGAGAGTCGGGGAGCCACCGGCCACGCGGTGTGCACCAAAAACATTACCCTTAACGGCACCGCCACTGATATTGATGTTTGTTTGGCCAATCTTGTGGTTGGTATCACGCTCAGCAATCCATGAACCACCCACAATCGGAGAACCGAAGGTACCGCTCAGCACCGTTATGTTGGTGCTGCCGATATCCGTACCACCGGCGTCATTCCAGTTACCGCCAACAACCTTGATACCCGTGCCCATGGAGGCCGTTCCGAGATCCATTTTAATATTGGTGCTGCCCGTGACAACGTGGCTCTGCAAGCCGCCTTGCCATCCGGAACCACCGTAACCACCGCCCACAATATGCTTACCAAAGGTAGCCTCACCGGTGTAACCCGTCAAATCAATGGTAATATTGGTATTACCGTCCACTGTGTATGTACCGGCAGCATTCGTACCCCAAGCAAAACCACCGATTACCATATCCGCAGGTTCACTATGCAACTTAGAGGACCCACCCTCGAGTGCGGTATATACAAAGATATTGGTGTCACCAATGAACTTCGGGGAATCATTGTGAGTCATCACCCCTGCACCGACGATAGCACCGGTCACGCTGCCACTGAACACAGAAATATAGGAATTACCTGTAAACAAGGCACCTTTGCCGTCCTTATAGTTACCACCCATCACCGTACCGACGGTTGCACCGTCAATCTTAATGTGTGTGTTACCTACAAAATCCGCACGGGAACCACTGTTCCAGTTATTGGCGTAGTTACCACCGACAATGGCCTTATAGGTACCTTCATTGGCTTCAATCCACACGTTTGTCTTCACGGTGCCTACGGCATTATCCGTATGGGCATCATTACCGCCGAATACGATGGCATTGGCGTCACCCTCCCCGGTAAGGGAGATGGCCACAACGCCCTCAGACGGAGTGTAGGTGGTATTGCCGTAAAGGTCATAAAGCTTCAGAGTACCATCAGTTCCGGCTGCAAGAGTACCGATGGCGCCCTCGGTTACAGTGGAAGGAGCAAGTGCTAACTCTGCGCCCCAGTTAATATCCCAGTCGGACTTTACCTCGGATGTAGAAGCAAGCCATACCAAGCCATCCTTAACGGTGAGCGTAAAGGAATCCACGGCGTCCACCGTCAGCAATGCCTTGAGGTCATCCGCACTCTGCCCCTCTGCCAACGTAATACCGGTATTGATACCCTCTGCCAAAGAATCCGCTACGCCGTACACGTTAAGCTTAACTGCATCCGTCACGGAACCAATCTCCAGCACATCACCTGCACCGTACACCAATTCGGCATCGGAACCGATATTGAAGTTGGTCACGCTCAGTGCCGTGTGGCCATTCATGTTGAAGACGCCATCCACATTAAGCACCTCCAGCGTAAGCTGCCCCTCACCGGTTTTGATGAAAGAGGGAAGTGCGCCCACAGCCCCGCTCACCGTTACATTTTTACCCGCTGCAAGATTCACAACGCCCAAGGCAAGCTCAGCGCCTTCTGCCACGGTAATGGTGCCGCTGAAATCCGTGATCGTGTCGATGCCGGCACCCACGGCGGTAGCAGCTACCGTTACGGAGCCCGTACCGCTGATACCGGCAATCGTTGTAGCGTTTTGCGTATCAACAACCAATGTGCCTCCCTCCATTGTCAGAGGGGTACCGCCGGAAACCGTACCGGTGGCCACAAGCTTCAGCGTGCCTTCCCTAAGGATCGTGGCACCGTGAGAAACCGCTTGGTTAATGGTAAGAATGCCCTCACCGGTCTTGAGGAGCGTACCGCCACCCCAGGCACCATTGTTAATGGAAAGCTCACCATCCGTTACCTTTATTTCCGTGGTCTCGCCGGCATTACGAAAACGCAGCTGCCCATTGAGTGCAGAAGTGCCGGAGGACTCCAACACACCCTCGTTCTGGTAGAAATCCAACACACCATAGCCATCACCGGTACCTACCACAGTACCGTTCTTCAGCACATACTTGTTACCGGCACCCACTGTAAGTCGGTTAGCGCCGGTGCTGAGGGTACCCCCATCCACGGTTACGGTAAGCTCTGAACCGTATGAAATGGCATCTCCCTTGTTGATATTGAGCGTACCGCCGTCAGAAACGGTAATATCTCCGGAAAGATTACAGCCGGCAATGGTCATGGTGCCACCCTCAACATGTATATCCGTATTGTTAAAGAGCCCGGTATCAGCCGTAAATGTTCCCTGCACCGTCAGCGTGGCAGGCGCACCCTCTACGGAGAGGGGAGCCCAGGTTACATCCTGGCCCTCACCGATGGTCAGCCCGGAGCCTTCCTCAAACACATAACCCGCAACATCTGCCTTACCGCTGCCGGCTATGCACAAATCCGTACCACCTTTAATCGTCAGCTTGCCTACCTTTATATTTTCCGTCAGAGTGGCGGTCACATCCCCCAACCCTTCCGCAAAGATGACATTATCTCCGTTAGCAAACACAGCACCGCCGTCAAACTCCGTGCCTACCTTCCACTCCAGTGTTGAGCCACTGCTCCATACCAAATCCACGGAGGTGATGGTGTACGTCAGCTTGCCGTCTGCATAGCTCCACTCTCTGCCCAAGGTCTCTACACCCGTCAGCATTGCCGCTATGTCGTCAGATGAGCAATCGGACAAATTAACTTCCGTCAGCCAGCCACCCGTTTCCTCATCCAAACCGGACGCGCCTATCACGTTACCTCCCGTAAATAAGGTGTAGGTACCGGTTGCCCCCTTGCCACTGCCGCTCGTCTCGGCAGTCAGGTTGCTGAGGTCGATGCTCACGCCGTCCGTCAGGTACAGGTAAACGGTGCCGTTGTTGATGGCCGTTTTGGACAGTGTAATAGTCCCGCTCAGTACTACTTGCCCGCCTATGGTCAGTTGGCCGGTGGAGGTCAGATTCTTGAAGACGGTGCGGTCTGCTCCGGAGTTTAATACAGTAGCACTGATTGCCACATCACCATTCAGCGTCACTTTATTGAGCGTTGTCCACGTTGAGGTGAACCCGACACTACCTCCATTAACCGTTAAATCTGTTACGGTGATGTTTTTTGTGAAGACATAGTCGGCTCCACCGGTCAGGTTTATCTTGGAAGAGCCACTGCCTGATTTAGAAATTTTGTTGGTAACGTAGACAGGAGTCTCGGAGGCTGCATAGGAATACTCCAAGGTATCATTGCCGGAGGAGAATGTGATATCACCCGTACCGGATACACCCTTTGTGGCGGTGCCATTCGTTGTACCGGCAAAACGAAGCGTAAATGCGACTGTGGAATTAAGCTTGATGGCACCGGTCATCGCAGAGGCATCACCGGTGAACTCTATTTTCATGTCAGTGCCCGGACCAATCTTGCTGATGATACCGTCACCGGTCACATTTCCGGAAAAAGTGATAACACTACTGCCGTTACCGTTGTTGATGCACATGCCGGTATTACCCCCGGGCCCGCCGTTCAGAATAATGTCTGCCGCATATGTCTGACTACCACCGAACCAGTTGCTCCCACCCGCATTGCCTACTCCCATCTCGAAAGTAAGGGTTTTGCCCTCCGGTATAGCAAGTTCATTCAGTTTCAGGGATTCATTATCCGTGCCGGAAATAATGCCGGTCGTGCTATCGTACGCAGCCTGAGCCGTCCGGCCGCTAAGCGCAAACAGCGCAACACCGCCGATGAAAGCACCGGCACCCACTGTTGTCGTCAACCCGGTAACAACAGTCATGCACGCGATGACCGCCTTACGAAGCAGCTTGGGGAGATGTAATTTCATGTGTTTTTCAGTTTGATTGTAAGTGTTAAGGAGGTGAAGACAGCCCACCTCAAGATATGACTTTTCAATCCTACCAATCCGGCATGACTTGTCAAGCCAAAAATAGCCTATTGCCTCAATAACCAAAAAAAACGCTCAAATTCCACCCACCTCCCCCAAGCATTTTGGATTAACGAGGTACAAGGTACGATTGCTCCGTCTCCGCTCCTGCGGAGCTACGCCGAGCCAAGGCGCCGAGGCCGGCAAGCTGAGAACTCAGCGCGCGCAAAAAATATTTTTCAAAAAAGCAGCGAACAAAATGAGAGGCAGAGCCGTCATGTAGGTAACAAGATACCGATTATAACCACAAAACAGAGCAAAGCCATGAACCTCAAGCACACAGCACTGACACTTCTTGCATTCGTAAGCGCAGCATTCTGTCTGTACCAAAAGACAGATGCCGACACCCCGACCGTAGCAGAAAGCCCTGAGCTTGACTGCAGAGTCAGTGATCCGTGCCGGATAGCATACACGGATGCAGAGAAGATGATTATAGCTGTTCGTGACGGAGACGTCGAGTTATTGCAACGCATGGTGGATACCGGGATGGATGTGAACGCCCGAGCAGAGTTACAGCGCACAGCGTTATTCTATGCGGCTTGCCAAGGGAAAACAGCATGTGTAAAGGTACTGTTGGCAGCACCGGGGGTGGATGTAAATGTGGCAGATGCGGATGGGCTTACGCCGCTGATAGTGGCCTCCATGCTCGGGCATACGGAGTGCGTGCGTATGCTGTTGGCAGCTCCCGGGATTGATGTAAACAAGAAGTACATATGGGGCACACCCCTGGCCGGAGCTATTGAGAACGGGCATTCCGAATGCGCCGCCATGCTCCGCGCCGCCGGCGCGCGCTGAAAAAGCGAGGAGGTCGGAATCGAACCTTGACGCACCATACACGGTGTGTTAGAATGGCCACCGTTGCAAGACACAGAGCCGATACATCCGCCTTCACATCACACATGAGCCATAATCACGACACAGAGAATACTCCGCATGGTGCAGCATTACCCGCCGGAATGGTATTGGGGCACTACCGAATCATCAGCACGCTGGGGCAAGGCGGATTCGGCATCACCTACATGGCAGAGAATGTGTTGAGCGGAGAACGAGTCGTTATCAAGGAAAATTTACCGACACACTGTGCGTACCGCAACAGCGCCAACCTGAATGTGGAACCCACCGGCAGCCCGGAGAGTCATCAGAGCTTCGCTAAAACACTCTACCGCTTTTTAGAAGAGGCGAGAATGTTATCGCGCCTGCACCATCCCAACATTGTGCGAGTACTGGAGGCGTTCGAGGTATTCGGGACGGCGTATTACGTCATGCCGTGGATAGGCGGGCAGGATTTACACCGCGTAGCGCCGCATCCGCGCGAGGTAAACGAGCCATGGCTGTTGCCCATACTGCGTTCATTACTCAATGCATTGGCGTATTTGCACGGCAAAAATTTGCTGCACCGCGATATCAAGCCCGGCAACATCCTGATGCGGGAAGACAACTCACCGGTGCTGATTGATTTCGGGACGGCAAAGGAGTTGGACACGGAACATTCAGCAACCAAGGTAGGCACCCCGGGATACACCGCTGTAGAGCAATTAACAAGCCGCGGCATCCTCGGGCCGTGGACGGATTTCTATGCCTTGGGAGCAACCTGTTACTACCTGATTACGGGAGACCGCATGCCGGATTCCTTGGACAGACTGCATGAGGAAGACCCGTACCGCCCACTCAGCACACGCGCAGAATTGAAGGGACGATTCTCGCAGGATTTCTTGGCAGGAATCGATAAAGCGCTGCAAATAAGCACCAAACAACGCTGGCAAAACGCACTGGATTGGCTGATAGAACTAGGCAAGCTGCCCGCTTTTGTACCCACTGCTGCGCCTGCTACCGCCCGCACACACACAAGCGAGCAGGTAAGCCCCACCCCGGTGCCCCATGTTACCCCAAGAGAAGCACCCGCAGAGGCAACCCCGCCCGCAGCACCGGCTGTGCCCATTACACCCGCAAAGGTGGCCATAGTCGATGTACACACACCACCATCCGTACCGGCCCCCCCTGCCCCGCGTCCCGCACCGAGAGGGCTCACACCGCCGCCGGTACCCGGCAAGATAACGCCACCGGCAGTTGTTCCACCGCGCGTCGTACTGCCACCGGAAAAAGCCGCTTCCGCGGAGAGCGGAGCCCCCACCGTGATGCTGAGCAACCGAGAAACCGCTGCAAACGCAGAGCGCAAGGACGCGAGAACCGTGTACATACCGCTGCGCAAAAGCTCTACTCAGCCCACACCGCTGCCGGAGTGCTCCGCCCTGCAGGCAGACACGCCACCCCCGTCCTCCAGGGCTATGGAGCCACGCACCTCCGTTTCCACCCCTCCTCCCGGCGAAATAGAAATAATAGCACCGGAAGAAGCGCCCTCCGCCGAGATAGAACCCATCTTTGACAAGCGAGAGACTGCAAACACAGCACAACGAGCCCCCGAGCCCCCCAACGAGGTCATATACCATCCTCTGCCGGAGCCTGCCGCAGATGCGCCCCCCGTTCGGAAGCCCGAAAAGCAACCGATATGGCGGCGGAAGCTGTTTTACATCATCACAGCATCAGCAGCCGTATTATTAACGGGAGCTACCGTCAGCTACTTCCTGATAGCGAGCAATAAAAAGAAGGCTCCGCTGCAATTGAATATATTGGACGTAAATGCAGAAGCAGAACGCCTGCTTGACGGGAACGGCAAAACAGAGACCGACACCCGCACAGAAACAACAGAAACGGCTGACCTGAAACCATTTATAACCGAGCTCACCTTATTGCACGGCATGCTTGTAGCAGCACAGCCGGAGGTAGCACCGGCGGCAGCAGCCTACATAAGCGGCAAAAGCACGGAAGAATTACCCGAGCTGCGCAAGCATATGTACGACATCGGGGGGCAGTGTGTTGTTGTCAAGACGCAAAGCGACAAACTCTCGACGGAGCAAATCCACAAAGCATGTGATGCCTTACCGGCAGAACCTGCTGCATTCCGTACCGCCATCCGCGATTTCTGCCTCGACCGCGAGCTTGTACCGCAAGCCGTGTTAGATACTCACGTGCTGAAGCTGCTGGACTGGGACACCGCGCTGAGTACCGCACGCACGGACGCACAAAAACAGCTGGAACTTCAAAAGACAGCGGAGCGCGCCCGCATGCTCCCGAAACTGCTGACGCAGGCAGCCAAAGCCGGTAATGCAGCTGAGCTGGATAAGCTTTTGAAAGAAGGCGCGGACGTTAACGCCGTGCCTGAAGGGGAGTCCCATACGGCACTGTACTTAGCAGTAACAAACGCGCACACCGAGTGCGTACGGCTGCTACTTGCAGCACCCGGCATTAATCCCAATTCCGGCGCAAATATTCCGGCAGATGCTGCAGAATATGAAAAATACCGTGAGTGTGTCAAACTTTTGCTGGCAGCACCCGGGTTTGATGCAAACAAAACAGATGGCACCCAACCCGCACTTTGGCTGGCAGCAAGGGCCGGCAATGAGCCATACGTCCGGGATTTGTTGGCAGTGCCGGGCATTAACGTCAACATCAAAGATGACACCGCCGGCACCACGCCGTGCATAGAGGCCGCTGCGCGTGGTAATAAGCAAATACTGGAGCTGTTGGTCAATGCAGCGGATGTGGATGTAAACGCTGCCGACGAAAGCGGCACAACTGCCTTACACACAGCAGCTGCCAACGGACAAACGGAATGCATGCGTGTATTGCTGGCAGCTAAGGGCATTCATGCCAATGCTCAGAACAAAGCCGGTGATACACCGCTTGATGTAGCTGCCACGTACAGCAATAAAAAGAAGCGCGCACAGATGCAAAAGCTGCTCAAGGCTGCCGGAGGCAAACCGGGCAAAGCACTCGCCGGCTCCCAAGATGTTGCTGCCCCCGAATCCCTGACCGGTGCAAAGCTTGAATTCACCCACGAGGACACCACGCACACGGTAAGCTTTGAAAATGCGGACGTATGTTATTACGCCGGCTCCGAGGAACGCAGCTCCTATACCTACAAAGCCCGTGGCAAAGAGGCGGATTTGTTCTTCTATTACATTGAGATTCTCGGTGCAGGTCAGCGCATTTATGAATACAGCCTTACGAGTTCCACGTACTCAGCGGATGCCGAATCCGCTGATGACCCGGAAAATCACCCTGCCAAGCTCGTTTTCACCAAAAAGCAAGGCAAGGTACTGCATGGCTACATTGTCGGCAAGCTGGTTTGTACCAACCGAGGGCATGATTATGCCAAACTCAACCGCGTACCTTTTACACTGACCTTGCCGTAAAAAAGGGTACTCCGTCATAACATTTGCAACCTTTTTTTGAGTATTTTATTCTCAAGTTGCTGAAAATTAGCATCTCGCCTGCAAGAAATGCTGATTTTTTTTGGGAAGTGGGGACGGACTCATTGCCGTCCTTCCCCACACCCCTTCCGGGCTAGGGTGTTGGGCTCCCAAGGAAGACTTTATCCTGCAAATGTTATGACGGAGCAGCGAAAAAAATTACCCCCGGCAGCCATCCCGCCAAGCTTATCTTTACGCAACAACACGGTAAAATGTGGCACGGGTATGTGGAAGGGAGATTTGTATGCACCAATCACGGAGGCTATGGCCCCACCCTGCAACGCGTGCCTTTCCGTCTCATTTTTGAAAAATCCGAGTAACGCCGACTTGCCACAGCACAAAAACACACTGATTTTTTTTGCGTGTAGGTGCGTAATTACTGCTTGCCTTGCATGGTGTATGAGGTTATAATGAACGCGTGAACGGAAATGACATGAAGGAGACAGCTGTAAAAGCGTACCGCGCTATGGAAATGGCTCGTGCGTTCGATACCAAGCTCTCCGCACTGTACAAGGCCGGCAAAATGTACGGCGGCGTGTTTCTGGGGCGCGGTCATGAGGCCGTGGCGGCGTGCGAAGCCGTGTTTCTGAACAAGGGACAGGACGTCTACAACCCCTTTATCCGCGAACAAGCCGGACGCTGCGCTTGGGGAGAGAGCGTGCTGGAAAGCGCCCGCAGTTACTTGGGGAGCACCTCCGGCTGTATGCGCGGGCGCGATGGCAACATCCACTGGGGCAAACCGGCGGAAGGCATGCCTGCCCCCATATCTCACCTCGGCGCCATGGTATCCGTGGTGGCCGGCATGATCATGGCCAAACGCATGCAAGGACACTCCGGCATGGTAGGCGTCCTCAACATCGGGGATGGCACCACCTCCGTAGGAGCCACCCATGAGGGCTGCAACGTAGTTGCCGTAGAGCAACTGCCCATTGTCATTGTCGTCACCAACAATCAATTCGCCTACTCCACGCCCAACAGCCAGGAATTTGCCTGTAAAAGCTTAACAGACCGCGGGCGAGGCTACGGCTTTACCACGCATGAGTGTGACGGCACGGACTTTGTGCAAACCCTCACAACCATGCAGCGCGCCATTACGGCAGCCCGCAACGGCGAGGGGCCGCAGTGGGTAGTGGCTGAAACCCTGCGTATGTGCGGGCATGGTGAGCATGATGACGCCACCTACATACCGGCCGAGCTCAAGGCCGCCTTTGCGGAGCGCGACCCGCTTGCCGTAGCACGCAGACAAATGGTACAGCACGGATGGCTCACGGAGGCCGAGCTTGCAGCCATCCAAGAGGAGTGTGCTGCCGAGGTTCAGCACTGCATGGCACAAGCACAAAAGGAACCCACCCCCGTGCCCTCCGAAACAGATTGGAGCGCCACCTCGTGGAAACCCTCTCGTTATTAACACATTTTCAAGCACTGCAAGCAAGAAATGAGCGTAACATACATAGATGCCATACACCAAGCCATGGCTGAGCTTATGGAGGAGGACTCCAAAGTATTCCTTTACGGTGAGGACGTCTCCGGCGTGTTCGGCGGCGCCTTCAAGGCCACCAAAGGCTTGGCGGAACGTTTCCCCGGGCGTGTCAGGAATGCGCCCATTGCGGAAGATGCCATCATGGGCTTAGCCATCGGGGCAGCCATCGGCGGCATGAAACCCATTGTGGAAATGCAGTTTGCAGATTTCGGGATTCTGGCCCTCAACCAAATGTGTAACAATGCGGCAGCTCACTACTTCCGCACCGGCGTACCGGTGAACGTAACGCTGCGCATGCCCTGCGGCGGCACACCGGGTGGTGGTCCCTACCACAGCCAAATGGTGGAGACACTGTTTGCGCACTTTCCGGGAGTGCACGTTTTTGCGCCTGCCACCGTGGCAGATGCATACTACATGCTCAAGCAAGCCGTAGCCATACCGGACCCCGTCGTCTTTTTGGAGCATAAGTACCTGTACCGTTGGCTCAAGGCAGACACTTGGCTGGACCCCGCACCGCTGCCCATAGGCCGTGCACGCATCGTGCGCCCGGGGCGCCACGCCACCGTTGTCACCTACTCCGCCATGGTCCCGGAAGCCCTCAAAGCTGCTGAGGAGTTATCCGCAACAAGCGGTTACCACATTGAGGTGGTGGATTTGCGCACCGTCAAACCGATTGACACGGACACTATCTTGGCCTCCGTAGCCCGCACCGGCAGATTACTGGTGGTGAGCGAGGATTTTCCGTGGGGAGGAGTGGCCGCCGAGGTTGTAGCGCGCGTAGCCTCAGAGGGTTTACACCTGTTGGATGCTCCGCCCTTGCGCCTGAGCTCCAAGGAAAGCCCGGTACCATACCACCCGGATTTGTGGAAAGCACACCGCCCGCACAGCGAGGACATAGCCGCTGCCGTCCGTTATCTCATCACTCTTTAACTCAACCTTCAAGCGTAAAAAACAATGCCGTCCGTTCCTATACTCATGCCCCAGTTGGGGGAATCCATTGCCGAGGCCACCATCATGCAACTGCTGGTGAAACCCGGCGACACCGTGCAGGAAGACCAAGAGGTGTTTGAGGTGGAAACCAACAAAGCCGTTATGGCAGTCACCGTTTCCTGTGGCGGTGTGGTGAAAAACATTTGCGTTTGCGAGGGCGAAACCGTGCCCGTCGGGGCCGTCATGGGCTTGATTGAAGCTACGGACGAGGAGGTAGAACGCACCGGTGCCACGCCCTTGGATGAGGTCTCAGCCGCAGCCGCCGTTTCCTCGGTTAACAAGGTATCGGCAGATAAACCTGCAATGGATGGCGCCCACTTCCGCACGGAAGGGGAATACCGGGAGGCCGCCCCCTCATCCATCGACACGGGAGGCCGTGGCTTACCGGTGCCTGCCCGCATACGTGGAGCTCATTATCTTTCCCCCCGAATCCGTGCCCGCATGGATGAGCTCTGCATTACCGAGGCTGACTTGGCATACGTCATCGGTACCGGCGCAAACGGTCGCATCACCATTGAGGACTTTGAGAACTTCATCAACTACGTGGACGGTTGGCCATCCCGCCAAGCCTCCCCCATGCGCCGCAGTGTAGCCAGCAGCATGCAGCGCACCTGGCGCCGCCCCATCGCCAGCGCCGGACGCCCCATTTACATGGCCCCCATCCTGTTGCACCGCCGCAATCATCCCCGCAAGCCGGGTGTCACGCTGTACTTTTTGCGCGCCTTAGCCTTAGCCTTGGCGGAGGCTCCCGAGTGCGCCGGCTACATGGTAGGCGGGCGCATTCTGACCCCCAAAAACATTGATTTGGGCGTAGCCGTACAGGTGGCGGACGGTGTGATGGTGCCCGTCATGCGCAACGTCAATGAGCGCACCCTCACGGAATTGGTGGATGAGTACAACAAGGTAGTAGCCCAAGCCCGCGACCGCAAGCTGGATCCCACCTACGTAGGCGGGGGCATTGCCACGGTTTCCAATTTCGGCGGGTTCGGGCTCACCTTTGCCTCCCCCATGCCACTGCCGAGCGAGAGCCTTATCCTCGGCGTCGGTTCCGTCGTCAAAACTCCGGTCTGGAGCGATGAGGTGGAGTGCTTCATCCCCGTAGAGCAGGCGCAGATTGTAGCCTCCTTTGACCACCGAGTTGTGGACGGCGGCGACATCGGCCGCCTGATGCAGCGCATTGCCTACTTCTTGGAGCACCCGGAGGTATTGTAACCAACAGGCCATGGAATCCATTGACCCTCAAAAGCATATTTTAGGCGTACTTGCCGGAGCGGGCGAGTATCCGCGCCTGATGATTGAGGGAGCAAAACGCGCCGGAATGCGCGTGGTGGTAGCGGGCTTCCGCGGGGCAGTCAGTAAGGATATCCCCCCCCTTTGTGATGCCTTCCGCAAGTTCCGAGTGGGGGCAGTGGAAGGTCCCAAGGATTTCTTCCTGGAACAAGGCGTGACCCACGTCGTCATGACGGGGCAGATTAAGCCGGCGTGCATCTACACCATGTGGCCGGATGCCACAGCGCGCCGCCTGCTGGCGCAGCTGGACCGCCGCAACGCGCACACCATTTTCGGGGCCGCATGTGATTATGTGGCACAGCACGGCATGCGCATGCTGCCCTCCACCGCTTTTATGGAGGAGGTACTGCCGCCGGAGGGGCATTTGGCCGGGCCTCCCCCCACGCCGGAACAGCTTGCCGAAGCCCGCAACGGCATGTGCCTGGCCAGGGAAATTGCTCGCCTGGACATCGGCCAGAGTCTTATTGTCTGCGGGCAGGAAGTCACTTGTGTAGAGGCGTTCAAGGGCACGAATGAGTGCATCAAAAACGGAGGAGGCAGCAAGGAGCGCCCCGTTACGCTATGCAAGGTTACAAAGCCCGGGCATGACATGCGCTTCGATGTTCCCTGCCTAGGGCTGCGCACCATAGAGCACTGCGTGCGCTGCGGCGTGCGCCACATTGTGTTTGAAGCCGGCCGCACCATTTTGTTCCAAAAACAACAGGTATTGGAGCTTTGCAACAAGCATAACATCACCCTGCACGGCATGAATATGCCGCAGGACGGCATCAAGGTGGAGAACCCCGGCCATATTGAGGATGACGCCCGCCATGCCCTGCTGCTGGCTCATGCGCTGGAGCGCCTCGGCATCGGGCATTCGGCCGTGGTGTGTGATGGCGTGGTCATTGCCGTGGAAGACCCCGAGGGGCCGCTCAAGTGCATCAAACGCGCCGGCGCCTACATGAAACGCATTCGCTTTGCACGTTTTACGAACTGGCTGTGCGGATTACTGCTGGGGCGCAAAGGCAGCCCACCGTCTCCCATGGTCATGCGCGGTACGGAAAACTTCCACCTCACGCCTTTAGTACAGCGTTGCGCTAAAAAAGCGGGTATCCTCCTACATTAACTCAGACAATGAAAAAATTCAGCTACTCTTTACTTTTCGTTCCCATCTTGGCAGCACTTTATGCCCTGAGCGCCTGTGGCGTACAACCACTGGTGTACCCGGGCAGCACCCTATCCATGCCGGATGCCGACTATGAGCACGAGGCCCACCACACCACATTCCAAGCCCAAGACGGCACCGTGTTGAGCGGCTGGTTTTTCAACCGTGGTAAAGGCACACCGCTGGTCGTCATGTACGGCGGCAATGCCATGAATGCCGGCAGCTTTGCGGATATTGCCGCAGCAGACCCCTCTCGCTCCTATCTTTTGCTCAATTACCGTGGCTACGGCAACAGCGAGGGCACCCCTTCCGAACGCCTGCTCGTACAGGACGCCCGCCACTGTCTGCAACTCGCCCGCCGCCGGTTGGGGGATGAAACCACACCGGTTGTGCTGGTGGGGTTCAGCCTCGGCAGCGGAGTAGCCACCCAAGTGGCAGCGGCGGAAAATCCGGCCGCCTTGGTGCTTATTTGCCCCTTCGACAGCATTACCGAGGTTGCTTGCCATATGGTACCCTTCATCCCGCGTTTGTTACCGCTGGATTCTTGGCGCTCTGTTGATTACGCACCCCGCATTACATGCCCTGTCTCCATTTTGCGGGCTGAGAATGATTCCATCGTCCCTCCCTCCGCGACAGATGCCCTCATCCGCGCCTTCACTGCCTCCAAACCGCGCGTGTTCACTTTCCCCGGCGATCATAATGATATTTTTGACGCGCCGGGCTTCCGCCGCACCTTAAACGCTTGTCTTCAGCCATAATTTCCATGCACATCCCTATTCATTGACGAGGTGATTGGGATTGACATTGCAGGGGGAGGAGTGCTATAAAAGGCGAGTATGACGGAGAGATTACATCCTTGGACACAATGGGTATTAGTAGCCGTATTGATGCTGTGCATGCTGCCGCTGGTGGCAGCGGAAGAAGCGCAAACACAGCCACAACAAAACCACCCGTTTTTTCGTACGGATGCCCAACCGCGGTGGTCGCAAATGACTCCGCAGCAACTACTGGCAGATGTAGATGCCGCCTGTGAGCAAGCAAAAGCTCGTTTTGCCGCGCTGGCAGCCGTTACCCCGGAGAATGCCACCTTCCGTAATACCTTCCTGGCATATTATGAGGCAGAGGAAAACCTGCAACAAGCACAAACTTACTTATACCATCTGCTACACACCGTGGGCGGGGAACAATGGCTGAAAGCGCAGGAGGCTGTAATTGCCAAAACGGCTGAGTATGAATCCGCACGCCCCCATGCAGAGCGCGTGTGGCAAGTGTTACAGGCAGCAGCCTCTGCTCCGTGGGTCAGCAGCCTGTCCGAGGCTGAGCAATATTTCATTGCGCGCACCATGACGCGCCTCCGAGCCTCCGGCACCGGACTCCCGCCGGATAAACAGGCCCGCAAATCCGCCATCGATAGCGAAATTAAGCAGCTTTCCATGCAATATGTTGCCAACCTCGCCAATGCTAACGGCGTGTGGCAGCTTGTCATTACCGAGCCCGAGCAACTTGCCGGCATGCCCGAAGACTGGATGAACACCGCCCGCCAAGCGGCCTTGGAGGCCGGTTTCGGGAGTGAGGATAAACCCGCTTGGCTCATTAACCTCAGCAATTCTCCCGCCCGGCCGGTGCTAACCCACTGCACGGTTGAGAAAACCCGCAAACAATGCTGGTACGGTGCCAACTCCATCGGCACGGCCTATGCGCTGGATAATGAACCGATTATACTGCGTATTCTGGAGCTGCGGCAAGAGCTTGCGGAGCTGCTGGGCTACGCCTCATTTGCTGATATGCAGGCAGCTCAGTTGATGATGGGGAGCGGAGAAAACGCTTTGGCCTTTGTGGATGAGTTGCTGGAGAAATCGCGCCCGGCGTATGAGGCGTGGGTCGCAACGGAGCTGGAGCGCTTATCCGTGGGCGCCGGCCGCAAGCTTACCTCCGTCAATCCTTGGGATGAGGCCTTCTTTTCAGCCAAAAACCCTGCCGCGGGCGGTGGCTTCGATGCCGGAAAAATCACTCCCTACTTACAGGCGGAAAAGGTACTGCGTGGCATGTTCGACATTTGGGAGCACATGTACTCCCTGCGCATTGCGGAGGTGCCGGCTGTTTGTCTGAAACCCGGTGAGCAGTGCCCGCAGGGTGCGCGTGAGGTATGGCATCCCGCGGTTCGCGTATTTGCCGTATATGATGCCGCAGACGGAACTCATTTAGGTGATTGCTGTCTGGATTTATACCCGCGCCCGGGCAAGCGGGATATGGGCTGGTGCATGCCGTTACGCTTCGGCGGCGAGGGTGAGGCTCACTTGGCTGCCATTGTGGCAAACCTGACCCCGCCACCGGGACCAGGTAAGCCGCACCTGTATTCCCACGGGGATTTGTACGTACTCTTTCACGAGTTCGGGCACATGATGCACATGCTGCTGGGGCACTCTGCGTTGCGCGGGCAGTCCGCCATGGATGCTGAGCGCGATTTTGTGGAAATGCCCAGCCAGTTGCAGGAAAATTGGATATGGCAACCGGAGGCTTTGGCTACCTTTGCCTTCCATCATGAAACCGGTGAGCCCCTGCCCAAGGAACTTGCAGAGCAGTTGGCTGCCTCACGCTTTGCCGGCCCCATCACATTCCATATGAGTATGCTTTGTGCTGCCAAGCTGGACCTCGAGATGCACCACCATTATCGCGAGAAATTCCACGGCCGCTCCTTAGATGCCGCCTCCGCACAATTACTTGCACCGTGGCAATTTCCCTATTCCGTACCCACCCCGTGCGAGATGCGCAACTTTATCTACTGTATGACTGAGGGTTACTCGGCTTCTTTTTACACCTACAAGTGGTCGGAGGTGCTGGCGGCGGATGCCTTCAGCCGCTTTGAGCGCGAGGGCATCCTCAACGCCGCCACAGGTGCTGCTTATCGTAAAGCTATCCTGAATCCCGCCGCTTCTCGCCCCATGTCTGATTCCTTCCGCGCTTTCATGGGGCGCAATCCCTCCCCCGCCGCCCTCCTGAAGCAGTACGGCCTGTAATTCATTGACGGAGTAAAGGGTACGATTGCCGAGCCGGGCGAACTTGCTTTTTTTTATTTCCGCCTCCGGTGTTTCAGGAGTTCAACTGCCGCCCGATGTCGGAAAAGAGGGAGCCTGCAACGTTGAGCCCCGCTGCCATGGAGCCAACCTTGGCCTGAGCAGCTGCCTGGCGTGTATTCCACGCGTTCAGCGCCCCTTGTTGGCGGGTTTGATTAGCGCGGTCGAGGGCGGCATTGGCATTGTTGGTAATCTCGTCCTGCAAACGCGTGGCCATATCGAGCTCGCGGGTGTGGGCAGAGCCATCCGGCGCCAGGTTTGAGACTGCGGCATCTGCACGCACGGAGGCCATGCGCATGGAGGCATTGCGCGCCGCCCTCTGCTGGTTGCCGATGGCCGTTTCAGTCATTCGGTTTGCCTGTTGCTCGGCCAATCTCTCCTGCGCATTGGCTGCACTATTGAGGCTTTTACTCTGTTTATTGAGAGCATGCGCTTGCAACGCATCCGGTAATACTTTTCCAACGGCAAGCGCCGTTGTCGCTAATGTTGTAAATCCCATACACTTCCAGTTTAATGCCTCTTTGCCATTCTGAAAACAAAAATCCCTTGCGCACGCACTTTTCAGCAACCAAAAGTGCTCCGGAGGAGCCGACTTCAACGCTACTTTCAAAAAAAAATCGAACAAAATCAGCGTTTGGCACGTCTACAATACCGGAAACTAACAAATGTAACCAACAATAAAAATATGCCAGACGAAGAGAACAGCAAGTCCCCCGTAGCGGATTCCTCCCCTGCGACATCGCAGACCAATCAAAACGAAGAAAACAAGGAATCACCCACAAGTGGATTAGCCGTCATTAAAATCATCATTATCATTCTACTTATCGCCATCTTTTTGTATACTCGCAACAAAATGGTAACCCAAAACAAGAATATTCCTTATGATCCGGTTGTGAATGCGCCGAGTATCCCGATAAACAATACGTATGACAACCAAGAACTCAGCGAGGCTGAAAAAGCTAAACAGAGAGAGAAGAAAGCTGCCATTGATAAACTCTATGCCATGGGAGTGGAGTACACAGACGAATTAGCCATCCTCAGTGCCTACAATAACCCGAAAAAACTGGATCTGTTGTTAAAAGCCGGGGCCGATGTCAATTTTAGATTGCAAGAAATAGACCATGGAGCTACAACTCTGTACAAAGCAGTAGCCATCGGCAACGTTGAATGCGTAAAACTGTTGCTGAACGCACCCGGGATAAAAGTTAATCTATCGGACATGAATGGCAAAACTCCCCTCCTCTGCGCTGCGGATAAAGGACATACGGAATGCGTAAAACTACTGCTGGGAGACTCGAGAATTGATGTCAACAGGGCAGATGCTGATGGCAAAACTCCCCTCCTCTGCGCTGCGGATAAAGGACATACAGAATGCGTAAAACTACTGCTGGCTGATCGGCTCATTGATGTCTATAAGGCCGATAATGATGGCAAAACTCCCCTCCAACGTGCAGAGTCCAACGGGCATACCGAAATTGTAAAATTACTGAAAGGCCCCGCAAACCACAACAAACGCCCCATGAGGCGCCCGCGTAGATACCGCGGCATTTGATGGTCGCTCGGAAATAACGGAACCACTCAAAGCAGCGGGGCGAAGGAGTAAAATGCCGACAACTTTCGGCGCGGAACAGTTTATTCTTTACTTGAGGGGTGATATTTGATATACCGCAAGCATCATCATATTGGGCATCACATGACGGGGAGTTCTCATAACAACGGCACCGCACACGGAATAGCACTGCCGGAGGGGGTGGAGCTGGGCAAATACCTCATTATCCGCAAAATCGGGCAAGGAGGGTTTGGCATCACCTACCTGGCTCAGCATATCAAAAGCAAGGAGCATGTGGTAGTAAAGGAAAATATGCCCATGTTTTGTGCCTACCGCAGTGAAAAGACGCTTGCCATCCACCCGCTGGATGATGGAGAGGCCAAGGAGAACTACTCCCACACGCTCACACGCTTTGTGGATGAAGCGCACACGCTGGCACGCCTGCACCATCCCAACATCGTGCGCGTGCTGGAGGCCTTCGAGGCGCTGGGCACGGCGTATTATGTGATGCCCCTCATCACCGGCAAAGAGCTGCACAAAGCAGCCCCCGCCACGGTGGATGAGGCTTGGCTGGCGCCCATCCTCCGCACCCTGCTCGGCGCGCTGGATTACCTGCACGGCATAAACCTGCTCCACCGCGACCTCAAACCCGGCAACATCCTGCTGCAAGAGGACGGCACGCCCATCATCATCGACTTCGGTACCGCTCGCGCCCTGCAATCGGAACGCTCCGCCACCATGGTCGGCACGCCGGGCTACACCCCCATCGAGCAAATCACCGTCCACGGCAATCGCGGTCCGTGGACGGATCTCTACGCCCTCGGCGCTACCTGTTACCGCGTCATCAGTGGAGAGCTCCCACCCGAGGCCAATGCACGACTTGCTGAGGATGACGACCCCTACCGCCCCCTCACCAAGCGCGTAGAACTCCGTCGCCACTTTTCCGTTGATTTTTTGCAGAGCATTGACACCGCGCTGGCTATTCGTGCCAAAAACCGCTGGCAATCCGCCCGTGAGTGGCTGGAGCACCTCTCATCCCCCGCGGCCACGCCCTCTCCGCTGCCACCCGTTACGCAATCCCTGCCGGTTTCCTCCATCCCGACCTCTTCCCCCGCAACGGATGAAAAAAAGAATGTTCCTTCTCGCAAACGCTTTCCTATCATCCTCGCAATCCTTTTATTGGCGCTGTCCGGCGGTGCGTACGGCGTATATTCCTGCACCCAATCCGCAACGGAAAAACGTATGCGCGAAGAATTCGCACAAGCTGAAATGATGAATCAGCTTGCCCGCGAAAAAGCAGAGCGCGAA
>JAFQDN010000074.1 GCA_017415995.1 Akkermansia sp.
AGAATTCCGCTCCCGTCTTCGCTGCTGCGCAGCTACGCCGAGGCAGGCGCTTACGCTCGCAAAAATTCCCCCATCATCCCCCCTTCAGCTTCCGATTTATCGAGCCGTTTGAAATCAACTGAAAACTTAAACAGCGCTTTTGTATAAAAGCCTTGTCAATTTTCATCAACGCCATGCGCGTTTTTTTATAAAGGGTACGGCTCATAAGTGCCTGAGAAGGCGACGAGGGAGCAACTACGATATATCGTGATGCTTTCTGTCGTCCCCTGCGTGGCTCAGATTTTCTCTGAAGAGCTCGGCGCACAAGCTTGCAGCCTCCGGCACGGGGATTCCGCGCCCGGACAGATACTCCACAAGGGCGATGAAGCGTTCCGGGCGGGATTCCCACGCCTCGTCATCCAGTATTTCCGCGATGGAGGGGGCGTTAGTTTGCTGCTCCTCCGTCACCCCTGAAGCCCCATATTCATCCAAAATACGGGCTGCGGCCACATTACCCTCCGAGATGGCAGTGAGCCAGGGAGACACGGGTTCCACCTCGGCCGTCATGCCGTACTGTAAGAACATAGTGAGCACATCCGCATTTTCACAGCGGATGGCTTCCGACAATGGGCCGAAAATCTCAATATCCGACACATAGAACTGCTGCCAGGTTGCCGCCTCCATATGCTTAAAAAACACCTTAAAAGCCCACTTAGAGTCATGCTGTATCATGTACTCAAACACAGAGACGAGAGCATCATTCTCCTTATTACTCAAATCTTTGTGATGCACACGCAGCAAGTCCTCCAAAGCGGGAGCATCTTGAGTCTCAAGAGCTCGTTTGAAGCTACGGTATATGCGTTTATTCTTCCACAACCACCAAGTGAAACCGATACCCCCCACGCCCAAAAGCAGAAGGATGTGGATGAGCAACGACTCAAAACCGTGAGATGAGAGAGCTAGCAGCATGATAAATTATTTCCATTCTGCGGATTTAAGGAGCGCATTTTCATCGGCATCTCGCCCCATGAAATCGCGGTAAATATCCGCCGCAGGTTTGCTGTCGCCGGGTTCCAGGATACACTTGCGGTACAAAGCCCCGGTTTGCGAATTAAAGAGCCCATCCTGCTTAAAGCGCAGGAAAACATCCGTTGAGAGGGTCTCCGACCATTTGTAGGAATAATAGCCGGCAGCATACCCGCCTTGGAAGCAGTGCATCAGGTTACGCATCATACAAGGCTGAGTCACAGAGTACGGCATAGTCCACGGGGCAAGCAGCTCAGCAGCAGCGGCGTCCAAATCCTTGCCGGCAAACTTCTCCGCATAGTTCATGTGCAGTTCCAAATCCAATTTGGCAATGCACAGGGAGCGCATGTGATTGGTAGCGGGCATAAAATGGCGACTGGCAGCAAGTTTTTGCAGTATTTCTTGCGGGATAGGCTCCCCGGTTTGATAGTGGACGGCAAAGCCGGCCAACACCTCCGGTTCCCATGACCAGTTTTCCAGCAAAGTGCTGGGGACCTCCGCAAAATCCCACGCGATGGCGGGGCTGCTGTGGCGGCGATATTTGGTACGCCCGAGCATGTAGTGCATCATGTGCCCGAACTCATGGAAAAACACCTGCAGCTCCGGGTGCGAGAAGAGTGCCGGCTGCCCCGGTTCAGCAGTGTTAAAATTGGCTACAAGCGCTGCCAAATGAGGCTCCATCCTCCCGGTATCAGCAAGGAGTTCACCCATGCGCAACGGCATACACCACGCACCGGGGCGCTTACCCGGGCGGGAATACAAATCCAGGTAGAAAGAGCCCAAATGTTCCCCGCTATGCGCATCATACACGGCATACAACTTAACATCCGGGTGCCACACCTCAGCCACTCCCGGCGGCACGGCAACACCGGGCGGCACACAGGCGGTCTGCAACTCTTTGTAGGTAACGCCGTACAACTTGCCACACAGTCCGAACAAGCCTTGAATGACGCGTTGTTGCTCCAAATAGGGACGCACGGAAGCGGTGTTGAAAGCAAAGTGCTCCCCGGCCATCATGGAGGCGTACTTGCGCTCATCCCACGGGTCAATTTGCGTGACTTTCTCATTTTTAAGCTGCGACATATACTCCATGAGCAGCGCACATTCTTTATCGAAAGCGGGTTTGAGCTCACGCAACAGACCATCCACAAAATCCAAGGCCTGCCGGCCATCACGCATCATACGCGAGGCGGCCTTCAAATCCGCATAATTTTTATACCCGATAAGGCGAGCATACTCATGGCGCAGCTCCATCATACGGGCGATAATGGGGGCGTTATCATATTTTCCGCCGGCGCCGGGAGATTTCACGCCCTCCCAGCATTTTCTGCGGGTATCAGCCACCAGGCAGTAGTTGACAACATCCATAGCCAAGCCGTTATTCAGCGAGATGAGCCAAGCCGGTTTTTCCGGGGTGGAGAGCCCCTTGGCACGGGCAGCGGCCTCCGCTACAGCCAGGCGAGACTCCGGCAAGCCTCGCAGTTGTTCGGCATCCGTTATCAACAATGACCATTCAGCAGAAGCAGCTTGCACATTGCGACCATAGCGCATGGCTAGTACGCCCAATTCATGATGAATGGCAGCCTTGCGTTTTTTGTCCTCGGGAGAGAGCTCAGCACCGCCGAGGCGGAAATGGCACAGCGTTTGCTCCACCAAGCGTTTATCCTCCGCAGCAAGCTCCTGAATCCAAGGCTGCTGCGAGGCAGTTTTGAGAGCCAACCACAACCGTTCATTTTCCAGCAAACGGGCATCGAACTGGGTGAGAGCCCCCATCAGGTAGTTCTGCACCTGTTGCAGGGTGCGGTCATTCCGGACACTGATGAGGTGGTGCAAGTACTGCTGGGACTGCTCCAACTCCTCCACGGCTTTACCGTATGCCAAAAAGGTATTTTCAAACGTCATCTGCTCCGGGGTAAGCGCACAAATGGCATCCACGTGCCGGAAAGCCAACTGCACGGCAGCCTCTGTGTCCGCCACAGCCTGTTTGGGAGTCATGGCAGACCACGAGGGGTACAGCGCAGCCCGGAAAAAGGGATGGTACGCCCCCGACTGCACGGCAAGCGCGGGTGAGGTTTCATCTGGTGGCTGTTTTTCGGCCGCATACAACGGCAACACGCACACAGCCAGGCTCAGCAAGTTAAGTTTTACATTCATCATGGCATTTTCGGTTTATTTTTTGAATCCGCGGGCTTTCAGGAAAGCATCAGGGTTAGGGTCGCGCCCCATGAACATGCGGTAAAGCTCATCCGCCGCCACGCTGTCCCCCAGCTCCAGTATTGTCTTACGGAACACCCTGCCTACATTTTTGTTATCAATACCCTCATATTCAAAACGTGTATAGGCATCAGAGGCCAGCACCTCGGACCAAGCATAGGTATACAAGCCGGCACAATAGCCCCCGGAGATGCAGTGCGGGAGGTTACGCATCTCGGACGGTTGAGACTGGGTGAACGGCAAGGTAAGTCCCTGAGTGAGCTCAGCGGATACGGCATCCAAGGATTTACCGTGGAATTTTTCCTTGTAGTGCATGTGCAGTTCCATATCCAGGCGAGACTGGCGGAGCATATCCATGTACTTACCGGCAACCATAAAATAACGGCGCTTTACAAACAACTCCAGCTGGTCCTTCGGGTAGGGTTTGCCGGTTTTGTAATGGAAGGCAAAAGCGGACAATACATCCGGGTTCCACGCCCAGTTCTCAAAGAGCGTGCTGGGCAGCTCACTGAAGTCCCAGGCCACGCCCATGGCGCAGTGTCCCTGCAACTCCGTATGGCTGAGCAAATGGTGCAACATATGCCCGAACTCATGGAATAACACCTGTACATCCCCATGCTCAAAAAGAGTTATTTTGCCCTTGATGGGCGGGGCAAAGTTTGTTACCAGCGCACCGATGTGCGGCTCTACCATACGGCCATCGGGTCCGGGATTTGCCAGACGAATCGGCGAGCACCAGCCCCCTGCCCGTTTGTCATCACGGCGGAACAAATCCATGTAGAATGAGCCGTAGTGCGCGCCGCTTACGGCATCATACACCCCAATGACTTTCACGGAGGGGTGCCACACCTCCACCTTGCCCTCAGGGCAGGTTTCACCCGGTTTCAGGCATACGGAGGGGATTTGGCGGAAGGTAAGCCCGAAGAGCTCACCATACACGGCAAACATACCGTTGATGACATTGGAGGCTTTCAGGTACGGGGAAATATCCTCCGTGTCCATTCCTTCATGATTGCTGAAGTAAATGATGGCAGCATAAAGCTCATCCCACGGTGGCAGTGTAGCAACATCTTTACCGGTAAACGCACGGTAAAGAGCCATCATTTGAGAGAGTTCTGCATCATACGCAGGACGGATTTCCTCAATAAGATTATTAACAAAGGTTAACGCTTGGTCACCGGTACTCACCATGTGTGTGCGGGCTGAGTAATCCGCGTAATGGCGGAAGCCCAACAGCTCCGCGAACTCTTGACGCAACTCCATGATACGCATGACAATGGGGCCATTATCATACTTACCGGAGGTGCAGATACCGCGCACGCCTTCCCAGCATTTTTTACGCGTGGCCTCCACATCACAGTAGGTCATAACGGTAACGGCGGTTTCATCACGCAGAGAAATCAGCCAAGCCGGTTTTTCCGCTGTAGCATAACCGGCCTCAAGTGCTGCACGGTAAAGCTCGCGGATGATAACCTCGGGCACCCCCGCCAACAATGCGGGCTCCGTTACCAGGTATTCCCAAGATTGCGTATAGTCTTGCAGGTTTTTATCATACTGCAAGCAAAGGGAAATGAGCTCTTTATCTATTTCAATCTTGCGTTTTTTACTTTCCTGCGGCAGCTCTGCACCGTTATCACGGAAAATATCACAAAGTTGTTTTACTGCACGTCGCTTGGCGGGGGAAAGTCCTTCCAAACGTTCCGGACGCGATGCCGCTTTCATCAGAATCCACAGTCGGTCATTCGTATAGATATCAGCCTGTAAATCCATGAACTCGGAGGAAATCTGCTGCACGGCATCGCGGATTTCCGCGCTATCTTTCACTTGGGCAAGGTGCTGCAAGGCAAAGAGCATATTCTGTAACTCCGAGGTACACTTCTCAATGGCCAAAAAGGTATTATCAAAGTTCGCCTGCTCCGGGTCCAGCTCACAAATGGCCTCCACGCGGGCGCGGGTCAGAGCCATGGCAGCGCGGGCATCTGTGTAGGCTTGTCGGGCGGTAAGCTTGGACCACTCCGGGTATATACCGGACAGGAAGAACGGATGCTCCTCGCTGCTACTGCTGACAACAGACGGAGGTGTGGCGAGTGCTGCGCTAGTTTGAGCCGGCAAGGGTGCAACCCAAAGCAAGCCAATCAACAGACTGAGGTTTCGGAAGATGTTTTTCATGTGTTACGGTTTCTGATGGTTTGGTGAAGAAAGTATGCCGAGGCGACGCAGGTAGGCCTCGGGGCTAGGGGCATGCCCGGTAAAGTTGCGGAACAATTCCGCCGCAGGCGCGCTGCTGCCGGGCTGCAACAATGTCCGGCGGTATGCAGCACCGGTGGCCGGATTCAGCACACCGCTGCGCTCAAACTGCTCAAAGGCATCGGCCGCCATCACATCGCTCCAAATGTAGGCATAATACCCGGCTCCGTAAAGCGGATACATGCAGTGCAACACCGTGCGCATGGGAGATACCTTGCCGGCAATTTGAGGCACATCCCACGCGGCAATGACATTGTGGGAGACCGCATCAAAAGACTTACCCCGGAACTTTTCGGCATAGTGCAGGTTCATCTCCAAATCCACACGAGCAACACGAAGCTGCACCATGATTTCTATCGCCGCAACGGGGGATTTTCTGTGGCAAAGGTGCCCTAATTCCTCGCGGGGATAAGGCTTGCCGGTTTTATAATGACGTGCAAACCTCGCCAACACCTCCGGATGCCGAGCCCAGTATTCAGACATCTGGCTGGGCAGCTCCACAAAGTCCTGTTCCACCCCCATGAACCCCTGCTCCCGCACCACACCACGCCCCAGCATGGCATGCATCACATGCCCGAGCTCGTGGAACAGGCCTTCCACCCCGGCAAGGCTCATGAGTTCCCCCCCGGGCATCAGGTTGAGTATCACTGCATGCAAGTGGCGCACGCTGCGAGGGTGCCCGGCGGTTGTGGGCTCAGCTTGGCGAATCGGGGCCATCCAAGCCCCGCGCCGCTTACCTTTCCGGGCGTACAAGTCCAGGTAAAAAGCGCCTAAAGTCTCACCGCTCAGGCGGTCACGCACCTCATAACAAAGCACATCCGGGTGCCACACAGGCACAGCACCCGGACTACCCACATGGCCATCGGGAACATATTGCGTTTCAAGCGGCAGGAATTCCAATCCCAACAAATCCGAGTACAATGCCAAGGCTCCGTGCAACACGCCGTCCACCGTCAGATAGGAGCTGATATCATACTGCACATGAGCCGTCCGGGCTTGGCACAACAAATTCACGGCATAGACAACATCCCACGGTGGAAGTGCATCCACATTCTTGCCGGTCTGAGCATTGTAGATTCGCAGCATTTCCGCACACTCTCTGCGGAAAGCAGGCTGCACGCGCGACATCATATCATCCACAAACGCCAAGGCAGCAGCGCCATCCGGCATCATGCGTTTTTGCGCTGCATAATCCGCATAACAAGCATACCCGAACAAGCCCGCCAGCTCATGCCGCAACTCCAAACAACGCATGATAACGGCTGCATTGTCATACTCCGGAGTATTACCGTACAATTGCTCAGCCTGCCAGGCCTGTTTGCGGATTTCCTCATCCTCACAATAGCGCTGCAACTCCACCAAGGTGCGGTTTTGCAGAGAAAACTCGTACGCCTCATGCCGGATACCCCTTTGCTGCGCACTCTCTCTTGCCACTTCCATCATGTAGGCAGGCATGGCTCGCAACCTATCAAAATCTTTCTCTATCAGCACATAGCAACACGCCGAACTCTTTTGCAAATTCTCGTTGAAACGGAACTGCAACGCACCTATCTCCTGCTCTATTTGTAATACACGAGCCCGTTTGTGCGGAGTCAGGGCTGCGCCGCAACTGAGAAACTCGTTGCGTATTTTTTGCATGGCAAACCGCTGCTCGGCGCTTAATTTCTGCGCCCACTCACTTGCAGCAGCTTGGCTTATTATTCCCCACAGCGCAGCAGCCGTATGCGCTTGCGCGTACGCCGCACGCAACTCCGTCATAACCTCCTCGGCAGCAGTCTTCAGCGCAACATCATCCTGAACTGCCATCAGCACACCCATGGCATTTACCAAATACTCCACCTGAGCTATGGCATTACTGTACGCCAAAAACGTATTCTCCCATGTAGTTTCCTCTGGGCTTATACTCTGCACCTTGCGCAGGCCTTCCTCCATCTCGGCTATAGTCTGCTGAGCCTCTGCCCGCAATGCATCCGCTGTCATTTCTCCCCAGTTCGGGTATTCTTGCATGCGGGAATATGGCCGAGCCTCTGCCGACACTGCCACGGGGGCAACCTCCTGCGCATTCAGCGGCACCTGCACACAGGGTGCCAGTGCCAGCATCATGATTATGGCTGTTCGTTTCATCATCTACTCACTTGCTCAGGGGGCTCCCGTTCATCCTACCATATTTCCGTTTTTTTTCAATACCTAATATCAAAAAAGGTCGAGCTGCTGTCCGAAAACAGCAGCTCGACTGAAAAAGACACAACCAACGCGCACATAGCGCGCTCCTTGTTTAGCCCAAGGTCGGCTTCTTGGCGCGACGCACGGAGCCGAAGCGCTTCTGGAACTTGTCGATTCGACCCTCGGTATCCACAAACTGGTTCTTACCGGTGAAGAAGGGGTGAGAGTCGGAGGTGATACCGCAGGAAATCACATAGTGCTCTACACCATCGATAACCTCAGTCTTGGCGGAGGTGGCGGTGGAACGTGTGATGAAGCGGCGGCCCGTGGTGATGTCCACGAACACTACAGGATTGTACTTAGGATGCAGATCAGCTTTCATAGTCTTATAGGCTGCGTTACCGTCGCAGCGCGCGAGGTATTCTACGCATTTTACTCCCCATGTCAAGCTTTATTTCTGTTTTTTTAAGTTTCAATGCTCAAAATTGTCCCTCTGAAATCAAATTCAGCGCGGCAAGCTGATTTTTCCCAAAATATTTACCGCCCTCCCTATCCGGGGAGGGCGGTTTGTATAGTGCGGGAGCGCTCTCTCCTTCACCCCCGCATTCGCGCATACATGAACAAATCCAATAGAAATCTTTATTTGCGGAGGAATGCCTCCCACACCTCAGCCTTAAAACCGGGAACAACATTGCCCTCCTCCGTTACCAGCAAAGGACGCTTCACCAACATCCCGTCGCTTGCCAGCAAAGCCAGCTGCTCTTCCTCGCTCATCTCTCCCAACTTTGTTGCCAAGTTCAACTCGCGGTACTTCACGCCACAGGTGTTGAAAAAACGCTTGAGCGGCAACCCGCTTGCCTGCCACCAGCTCCGCAGTTCCTCCGCTGTCGGAGCCTGCTCCGCTATGTGGCGCGCCGTGTAGCTTACCCCCTGCTCTTCCAGCCATTTCTTCGCCTTCTTGCAGGTCGTGCATTTCGGATATTCGATGAATTGCGTGCTCATGAGTTTTATTTACCTTATTTCCGATAGCAATGCAAGGATTATTTTTGACATTTTGCGTTTTTTTTACGTTTTCAAAAAGAATTTGCTTGATACCCCCCCCAATTTGGTAGGATATAAATATCGATAATATATCCGCATATGAACCGCATCCACATCATCACTATGTTAACAGCAGCGGGCATTCTGTTGTCCTCACAACAAGCAACAGGTTTCACTTCGCCCATTCCGGAAATCGGCGACTCCATTAGCTTTGCCCCCAAAAAGAAGAAAAAGAAGAAACAAACTAAAGCGAAAGGAAAGAACACAGACAAAACCGCAGCTCTGGCCAAGCAGATTTTCAACCCCACGGATGAACAAAAACGAAAAGCGGCGGAATTTCTCACTCAATGCGAAGAGCTTCAAGATGAGCAGTATACTATATCGTGCGCAATAAAAGATGAAAATGACAAGATAGTATATGCCATGCTTATCACCGGAGCGGATCCTCAAGAAGCTCTATGCGATGCGGCAGGCGCAGGAAAAGTAAAATACGTTAAACTCCTACTCCACTCCCCGGGCATTGCTGTAAACAAATGCGCTCCCCGTCCGGCACTCCATGACGCAGTGACTGAGAATCGGGCGGAGGTGGTGAGGCTTCTTTTGGCAACTCCCGGCATTGACGTCAACATTTTACATCCACACACGCAGGAAACACCGCTCGCCAGTGCTGTGAGTTTGCGTAGAACAGACATCATAAGAATGTTAATTCAAGCCCCCGGCGTTGATATGAGTGCTTTTACGCCACTAGAAACAGCGATATTGAAAGGCGATAAAAAAGAAGTACAACGCATATTGAAAGCATCGGACACGGACATCAACAAGCAGAACATAGCCGGACAAACACCCCTGATTTGCGCCATCGATAACGACTCGGATGAAATAGCGGAATTTCTTTTGTCGGTCCCGGGCATTGACGTAAATGCCACAGACAAGGGTGGTGACACTGCTCTCTCCTTAGCAATAATACGCGGCAAAACAGATATTACAAAGGAGCTGCTCGCAATCCCGAATATCGACATAAACAAGGGAGATACACCACCCATTAACGCAGCGGCAGCAGCAGACCGCCCTGAACTCCTGAAGTTGCTGATGAATAGCAAAGGAATCAGCTACAATCGCGACAATCTTTTTCGTATAGCCGTGCAATTCAACAGCCCGGAAGTAGTAAAATTCTTGCTGAAAACGACCGACATTGATCCAAACGGAGCAAGCCCGTATGGCTACACTCATTTAGCACTGGCAGCATCTAAAGGAAACGCAGCCGTGGTAAAAGTGTTACTTTCCATTCCGGGGGTAGATGTCAATAAGAACCTTGATGAAAGTAAATGGCAGCCGCCTTTTGGAATGGCTATACAATACCTCCTTGAAAACAGAGACGCAGATCCGGAGGTCTTAAAAGTTCTGCTGAACGCTCCGGGAATTGACGCCAACAAAACTTGTCCCCTGCACTCTGTAGCGTGGAAATGCAGAGAGGACTTGGTAACAATTTTAGTAAGTTCACCCGTCATCAACATTAATCTCGTAGATGGCACTGGCAGAACTGCACTACATGAAGCGGTTCGTAATCAGTGGGCGGAGAAGTCTATTTACATAGCAACCGTCAAAGCGCTCCTCGACGCCGGCATCGATGTCAACATAAAGGACGAGGATGGCAAAACTGCTCTTATGTTATTGGAAAAAAGCGAGCAGCGCACGGAAAAAAACGGCCGTACCGAGGTCATCAAACTCCTTAAAAAAGCCGGAGCAAAGTAAAAAATACACATACCTTCCCTCACTCCGGCGCCGTGCTAAAACCGACGCCGGAGTTTTATTTTTGCATTTTCGCAAATCATCCCGCAACGGCCATTTTTATTTGGCTCTGTTAAAGTTTATGGTTGATGCCACAGTTTGCGTTGAGCGAGAAATCAGAAGTTGGAGGGGAGTTTGTTTGATAATTTGCGAGCGCAAGCGACTGCCTCGGCGTAGCTGCGCAGCAGCGAAGACGGGAGCCTACATTTGAGCCCCGCAGGGCGCCATATAATAGCCCGGTGGCGGAGCGGAGAAGCCGCGGAACACCGGGCAGCGTAAAAAAAAGAAAATTGAGCCCGGAGCGACGGAGCGAAGCGGAGATCCGAGCCGTTGTGGGCGCGTGTTTTATCATGTTCGCGGCATGTTGAAACAATGCCGTATTCCGAGCCACGCTTTATGCCACCCCTCCGGGGTTCGCATTTGTTTTTGTGGGCGTTTCCCGGGGTTCCGCCCCTTGTGGGGCTCCACCGCCGGGCTATTTTATAGCGCCCCTCTGGGGCTCAAATTTAGGCTCGCTTACGCTCGCAAAAATTTCCCCACCATCTCCCCTTCAAATCCCGATTTATCGAGCCGTTTGAAATCAACTGAAAACTTAAACAGCGCTTTTTATTTTCTTTACGAGAGGGGTAGCAAGCTGGTAAAATGAGCGGGCAGATGAGTGAGATAGAAGAGCGAGAATTGCCGTACATCAACCATTGGAGAGGTCTGATAACCCTGAGCCCGCTGGTAGTATTTTTTGTGGTGTATGTAGCCGGTTCCGTAGCAGTGGGAGATTTTTATAAGATGCCGGTAGCCGTAGCGTTTCTGATTGCATCGGCATGGGCATTTGCTGTGAGTAAACCGAAGAGTTTGGTACGGAAAGTAGAGCGATTTTCCGCAGGTGCGGCGCACAGTAACATCATGATGATGCTGTGGATATTTATTTTGGCGGGAGGATTTGCCAAAAGCGCGGAACAAATAGGAGCCGTGGAGGCCATGGTAAATCTGACGCTCAACATACTACCGGCCAACATGTTGCTGCCCGGCGTATTTTTAGCGGCATGCCTGATATCGCTATCCATCGGAACCTCGGTAGGCACCATTGTGGCGCTGATGCCCGTAGCCGTGGGGCTGGCGGGTGAAGCGGGGATGAGTACGGCCATGATGGCAGGAGCAGTGGTAGGTGGCGCATTTTTCGGGGATAACCTCTCGTTTATATCGGACACCACCATAGCAGCCACACGCACACAGGGCTGCGCCATGCAGGACAAGTTCCGCGCAAACTTCCGCATTGTGTTTCCGGCAGCATTGTGTGTGTTGGTGGGCTACGGCATCATCGGTTTTGAACAACCGAACACAAGCCACCTACCACATACGGATTATTGGTTGGTTTTGCCGTATTTACTGGTGCTGGTGAGTGCCTTGTGCGGTATGAATGTGATGAGGGTGCTGTTTTTGGGGATAGCCGCCACGTGCATAACGAGCCTGTTCCGCCCGGGAGTGAGTCTGATGGATTGGGCAGGCGCAGTCGGGACGGGAATAACAGGCATGGGCGAGCTGATTATTGTCACTCTGCTGGCCGCGGGTATGCTGGAGCTCATCCGCTACAACGGCGGGCTCAGCTACATCATCTCGCACTTGGCAAGAGGCATACGCGGCAGACGCAGTGCCGAGCTGAGCATAGGGCTGATGACGGCAACGGCCAACCTGTGCACGGCCAATAACACGGTAGCCATTGTGGCTGTGGGCAATATAGCCCGCCGACTGGCCAAGCGCTACCACATAGCACCGGCACGCGCCGCAAGTCTGCTGGACACGTCATCGTGCGTCATCCAAGCGGTATTACCCTACGGTGCGCAGCTGCTCATGGGAGCAACTCTGGCAGGGATGAGCGCCATGGACATCATCCCGCATTTGTACTACCCCTACACCATGGCAATATGTGCCCTGCTCTACATAGCATTTGCCGGGAACGGGGAACGAAAAGGCGAATAGACTTCAGTGCAAACGGCTGCGGTGCGGATTGAGATCGCGGTCAAGTTCCTCACGGTCTTCACGGTTGCGGAGCTTGTGGCGTTTTTCACGTTTGGAGACACGTTCGAGGGTCATTTGCCGCTTGGCGGAACGGCGCTCCAGCTCGGCAATTTCATTTTCCAAGTTCAGGAAGTGCTCATAACGCTCTTGAGAAAGAGCGCCGGAATCCAAAGCATCGCGGATGGCACAACCGGCATCCTTGCGGTGGGAGCAATCCGCAAAACGGCACTCACAGGCAAGCTGCGAGAGGTCATCGAACTGAGCTCGGAGGGAGGCAACATCCGTCCACATTTGGATTTCCCGCATACCGGGGTTGTCAATAAGAACACCGCCACCGGGCAGCACAACCAGCTCACGCGCAACCGTGGTGTGGCGTCCCTTGCCGGTAACCTCATTCACGCCGCCGGTTTCTAACCACTCATCCCCGAGCAGCGAGTTTACGAACGTGCTTTTACCCACGCCCGAAGAGCCCACCACGGTAATGGTAGTGCCCTTGGGTACGCGGCGTAAATACTTGGGATAGCCTTTTTTCCAACGAGCAACAATGGGGTACACCTCCACCCCCAAAGCAGCAACCTCGGCACAGGCTTGCTGCATAACCGCTTCATCTACCACATCCGCCTTATTGATGAGCACCACCGGGTGTGCACCACACTTACGGATGAGGGTCAGGTAGCGCTCAATTCGGCGTATATTATAGTCACTATCGGCATCCGTCACTACCACCACCACGTCCACATTGGTGCCGATAACCTGCTCCGCACAACTTTTGCCCGGCGCCTTGCGCGAGAAACGATTACGGCGTGGCAGCAAAGCTCGGATTACGGGCAAATCCTTACCGGAGCCGGGGTCCACCGCCACCCAATCGCCCACGGTGGGGAGGTCAGCATCACTCACGGCATCATGCCACACCTTACCGCTGAGCACAACCTCATGGTCGCCCTTTCCCTTGGCAATGACGGTGAAGTTGATTTTCGTTTCGCGAATAATGCGTGCGGGGTACCACTCCGGGTGATCCAACGCAGAGAACGCGGCTGCGAGGTCAGCATTCCAGCCGAGCATTTCCATAGTAACCGTCATGATGGCAGAATAGTGGCGTGTTCAATAATCTGCATGGCAATACGCTCCTTGGAATCCTTCTCCAAGTATTCCTCGCGGTCGGGGTAAATGAGCACCACGGCGTTTTCTCGGGAATCGAACCCAATGCCCGGTTGCGACACATCATTTGCCACCACCATATCACACTGTTTGCGCACTAGCTTATCGCGGCCGTATTCCACGACATTCTGAGTTTCCGCAGCAAAACCGATAAGTTTCCCGCTAAAGCCGAAGACGGAGCGCATGCTACCGAGGATATCCGGCGTGCGCTCCAGCTCCAGCACAAGTTTATCCGTATGCTTCTTGATTTTTTGCTCGGCACATGCTACGGGGCGATAATCCGCCACGGCGGCACACAGAATGGCGACATCCACCCCGCAGAGCATATCTCGCACGGCATCATACATCTGCTGTGCCGTCTCCACGGGTATAAAATCCACCCCCGGGGGCACATCCAGCGTGGTCGGGCCGGAGATGAGCAACACCTCGTGCCCATCATGCCTTGCTGCACCCGCCAGCGCATAGCCCATGCGCCCGGAGGAGCGATTCGTCAGATAACGTACCGGGTCTATCGGCTCGCGTGTGGGGCCGGCTGTGATGAGGAACTTCATGCGCACTATTCTAGCACATGCCTATCCGAATATCAAGATTAACGATGACCCCACGCGCTTTTACGCGGGGTGAAGCCCCCTCAGTTCGGCTTCTTGGCGCGGGCTTTGTAGCGCTTGTAGCTCGGGAGTTGCGTGAACTGAACATATGCAGAGCTCGGGATACAGAATTCCGGGGGCAGAGATACATACCCCTCTACAGAGGAAGGCACCGCTGACAAATGTACCCAGTCATATTCCCCCACTACCTCACCGGAGGCGTCGTAAAAGCGCAACAAATCATCCACCATCACAATACAAGGAGCGGTAACAAACGCAGTTGCTGCATACTGCTCATAACTTTGCAACGGCTCAGGCTTAACCTGCGACATTATGGTCATCAAATCCCGGAACTCAGCACCGCTTACAGGCTCTGAACGCACCTGCGGCATGTGACTGTACGCACAGGATGCAGGTGTATTTTTTGTGGCAACATACGGTCGGCAAAACTCTGCCCGCACCGCCTTTGTCATCACATCGTTCCACATCTGAACACGGCGCTCGCGCGTGAGCACCATATCCGCGTATCCGGAGGAGCGTGAGCCGGTGCCCACATTCGTGCATGAGCTCAAAGCAGTGAGTGCCACACAGCCGGAAAAAACAAGCCTAAAGATGTTTCTTTTCATGTTATGATGTTTATTTTTACATACACATGACGCTCAAGTAAAGTAATTTGTTTACCGAAAATGAAAAAAGCTAAAATTTTTCTATCTGCGCCAACATTATGGGAGACTAAAGAAAAAAGAGCGGTGCATTCTGCAATTTACTTGCGCGCGGGCGGGGAATGTGGTAGATTATGAGTCAGCATGGGAGCACTGACACATCGCCTGAGGCTAGGTTGGAAGGGAATCCGTAATTTTATATCGCAAGGGATGGTGGATCCCCTGCCCGCGCGGCATGCCCTGCATGGGTACAGCCCACTCAAGGCAGGCAAGGATATGAAAGCTGCGCTGGACGTGGCCTTGGTAGGCTTACCGCAAGGCATGGCATTTGCAGCCATGGCCGGGCTGGACAGCATCTACGGCATTATGGCGGCAACGGTGGGAACCTTCATAGCACCGTTATTTACCCGTTGCAGTTTAACGGTGAGCGGTCCCAGCAATGCCACAGCCTTCATGTTGGCGAGTTTCTTTTTAGCATCATCGCCGGCCATACAGGCCAACCCGGCGGTATTTGTACCGCTGATAGTATTTTTGGCAGGAATAACCTGCGTGATAGGAGCCTTCGTAAAAGCCACGGAGATGCTGCAATATGTAAGCCGCAGCGTGCTGGTAGGCTACATCACGGGCGCGGCCACGCTCATCATAGCCTCACAGTTGCGCTATGTACTGGGTATTAATGATGTAAACGCCGGCAGTTCTTTCTTCACCATGAGCAGTGCCATCATAGAGAACCTGCACTTGGTGCAATGGCAGCCCATTGTGCTGGGGGGGCTGTCATTCCTCATGTTCATACCGCTCAAAAAACACTTCAAATTTTTACCGACCTTTGCCGTAATTTTGGTGAGCATGAGCCTGCTCAACTGGGTACTGTGCCAGCCCTGGGCGGGCGGAGCATTCACGGACGTACGCATGCTCAAGGATTTTACCATGAGCGATTTAACCTGCCGACCGCCGGACATCACCGTCATCGGTGAGTGTTTTGCAGAGATTTTCCCGGTGGTCATCGGCATTGCGTTTCTCTCTACCTTGGAGCAGACCGTCATGAGCAAGACCATATCCGCCAAGACGGGAGAACCGCTCAACCTCAACCAAGACACCTTTGCCGTAGGCATGGCCAACATAGGGTCCGCATTCACCACATCGCTGCCCTGCTCCGCCTCACTCACACGCTCTATGCTTAACTACACGGCGGGAGCAGCCTCGCGCTTTTCCGGGATGTACTGCGGACTCATGTGTTTGGGCATAACATTTGTGTTAGCGAGTTTTCCGCTCATTTCACGCATACCGCACAGCGTATTGGCAGCGTTGGTACTGGCGAATGCGGTATCATTGTATGACCGCAAGTTGCTGCGCATCTGTTTTCGGTCCACCCGAGGGGATGCGGCAGTATTGCTCATCACCTTCATCGCAGCGCTGCTGTTGCCGTTGCATGTTGCCATCTTTGTGGGCGTGGTCATATCCATATCCATCTTCCTGCGCAAGGCTTCCAAACCGGAGTTGGTGGAATACACTTTCGATGATAAGGGTACACTGCTGGAGGTAAACGACCACGCCAAGCGCCTGCCGCAAATCTCCATCGTACACGTGGAGGGCGACCTCTTCTTCGGCGCAGCGGATCTTTTCCGCAAGCAGGTAGCACGCATTGCGGAAGACCCCTCATTAGCGGTGATTGTGCTGCGTATGCGCAATGCCCGCAACTTGGACGCAACCTCCGTTTGTGCGCTGGAAGAGCTTATCAAATTCACCCGTGAAAAAGGGCGCCACCTCATCATCTCCGGCGCCGGGCGCGAGGTATACCGCATCCTCAAAAAGAGCGGTGTACTGCGAGTACTGCAGGAAAACTGCACCGGTAAAGAAAGCAATATTTTCCTGTTCGAGCCCAAGAACCCCAATATATCCACCCGTTACGCACTCAAACGGGCGCAGCAATTACTCGGCTCACAGCAGGCGGATATCTCCATTTATACCACGGAAACCCACCGTCCGGATTAAGCAGCATGCAAAAGCACGACTACGGCAGTTTTGCGCAAGCATTGGTGGACTGGTTCCTACTGCGGGGGAGGGATTACCCATGGAGACGCACCACTGATGCGTGGGCTATACTGGTGAGCGAAATCATGCTGCAACAAACAACCATTCCCACCGTATTGGGGCGCTATGAGGCGTGGTTGCAGCAGTTTCCAACCCCGGCACACCTTGCCGCTGCGGATGAACAAACGGCCTTGCGCTCATGGGAAGGACTGGGGTACTACCGCCGAGTACGCGCCCTCAGAGCAGCGGCCATCACCATCACGGAACAACACGGCGGAGTTTTCCCCACGGAGGAAGCTGCCATCCGAGCCTTGCCCGGAATTGGAGACTACACGGTGGCAGCCGTGCTCAGCTTTGCCTACAACCGCCCCGCTGCACTGGTGGATACCAACGTATCCCGCGTGTTTGCCCGCGTGTTCAATGATGCCTCACCCGTGGACGCACCGGCTACCCGCAAACGCCACCTTGCTCTGGCTGCCGAGCTGGTACACAGCAGTAACCCGCGCGCTTACAACTCAGCCCTCATGGAACTGGGGCAAACCATCTGCACCACCGGCACACCATCTTGCATGCTTTGCCCCGTGCGTGAGTTCTGCCGCGCAGAAACGCCGGCAGAACTCCCCGTTAAGCTACCGAAAAAAGATACCCTATCCGCAGAACACCATGACCTGTGGTGCCTGTCGGAGCGTGGACTGCTACTGGAAAAACAGCCCGGAGGCAAACGCCACGAGGGCATGTACCGCCTCCCCCAGCGCCCGGCAAATGAGGTACAGACCCTCCCCCTGCTGGGCATACAAAAATACAGCGTAACACGTTATAAAGTGACGCGCTACCTGCACCTGGCCCCGGCAAATACCGTACCACAAGGAAAAGAGGAGTTCATCCCAACGGACAAACTCCCCGAAATCCCCATGGCATCCCCGGACAGAAAGCTGATTACCAAGCATCTACACTGATTCCAGGCCGGGGAACACGCCTCAGTCATCACAGCCTACGGCCACCAAATTCCACGTAAGGCGAATGGGTAAAACCACCAAGCTGAGCATAGCCAACAACAGCGCGGCAATGACCCACAACACCAAGCCTCCCAGGCTGCTGACATCCGTGAACATCCACACCAACCCGCTGATAAGGAAAAAGGAACAATCCCGCAGGGCGGATATGGCTACCCCCATGTAAATGCACAGGAGGAAAAAGCCGACAATGATTCCTGCCTCAGGCCCGTATGAAGCGGAAACTATAGCAAAAGCACAAGCACAGCCAAGCCCGGTAAGCAAAGCAATAAGGCAACGTTTGATGATATCCAGTCTATATTCTTTCATGATTTACGTTAATGTTGTGTTAGGTTACTCTAGTGACGGCTCACGGGGGCATTTTGTTCGCAGCTTTTTCGCACTTTCAGAAAATAACAGAGCATTAAATCGTGTAGGGGGCTTTCGCCCCCTCACACACCACCGTACGTGCCTTTTATGGCATACGGCGGTTTCCTAACCTTTACAGATTACGCTCTGCAATGAGACTAATCCCATTTTCCTGAACCACTCTTTTCCCATGGCT
>JAFQDN010000049.1 GCA_017415995.1 Akkermansia sp.
TGAGCAGGCGAAGGCGGAGGCCTTGCAGGCTGCTGCGCTGACGGGCGAGATGGCAGCACTTGAGGAGGCCGAGAAAATGGACGTGGAGGACGAGGTGCAGCGTGCTGCCTACCTTGAGCGCGTGGCCAAGCGTGCCGAGGCTGAGGCTCGCAAGCGCTTGTTGGCCGAAGCGGAGGCGAAGAAGAAGCAGCTGGATGCTGAGGTGGAGGCTCTGAAGCGCGAGTTCGGTGCGGAGAAGCTGGGCGCGATTGCCAAGCGCATGCTGACGGATGCTGCGAATTCGGTGGAGCGATACCTGATAGACGAGGAGTTGGCCACTGTGCCGAAGTTGCTGGAGAGGCTGGCACCGAAGAAGTTGCCGAACGGTAAGTATGACAAGGGACGAATGAGTGCGGATGGCTACCGTAAGTTTGTGCGCTACGTGGAGATGATAGAGGCAGATGCGGAGACTGTGGCAGAGCGCATGGAGGCTCTGGGGCTGCAAATTGCAGCGGAGGAGGCGAAGAGCGACAAAGAGAAGGAGACTGTAGACGGCGACAAGCTGGAGGCTCTGCAGGCGGAGCTGGCGGAGTGGTCCACGTACGGGAACTTGCGAGGGAAGCAGCTTGAGGCGGTGCGTGCAGGTGTGCGGGCGCTGGCGGACTTTGCAGCGTACGAGAGGAATGCGTGGAGTAGCATGCTACAGCTGAAGCGCGAGCGTGTGAAGCGGCTGGCACTGAGAGCAGCGGATGCGCTGGGCGGGGCTGATGAGCACAAGGTGAAGGCTGTTAAGGAGAAGGAGCGTAGGCTTGTGAGCATGTTGGGTAACTTGGGAGCGAGTATGAAGAACCTTGGGCAGATGCTCTATGGCTTGGGAGGTGTGCCGGAGTTACGAGCGATTGCCGATGAGAGCTTGGACGCGCTGAGTGCCGGACACGTGGCGCTGACGCTGCGCGAGAAGCGTGCCTATGAGCAGTTGGCCGAGTACATGAAGAGTATAGGGCTGGATACGGAGAATAAGCGCAATGACTGGATGGCAGCGCTGAAGAAGCTGCATGATACGGGTATTTCCAAGGCGGGTGAGCTGGTACACCATAGGCTGAAGCTGGACCCGAAGGATGCAGCGATGTGGTTGAGCATGACTAAGGAGGAGCGAGACGCTAAGCGTGCTGAGCTGGAGGCAGATGCTGACCAGCGAGGCGTACTGCCGGAAAACGTGCCGTATGAGGAGGATATGCCCTTGCTGGAATCTGAGCTGAAGAGGTATAACGAGAAGCCGGAGGGGAGAAAATGGATACAAACCGAGCGCGAGTTCCGCAGGGAAGGAGTGGCAGAAACGATGAAGCTGAGCAAGGATGAGGCGCTGAATATTCTGCTACTCTGTGAGCAGCAGGATTATTTGGAGGCTGCGAACGAGAATGGCTATACGGATGAGGTGCTGGAAGCGCTGCGCGAGTTTGTGGGGGCTGATGTGCTGGGCTTTGGGTATGCGATGCGTGAGGTGCTGGAGAATAGTGGCCTTGCGGAGGTTTATGAGGCGCGTGAGGGTGTGCCGTTCCCGAAGGTGGCCAACTACTGGCCGGGCAACTTTGACCAGTCTGCACGCGCGAATGAGCAGGCGAATGCGCTGGATCCGACCAGCGGGAATGGCACGCGGTACGGTATGCTCATTACCCGCGTGAAGCACAAGCTGAAGTTTAATATTCTGGGCGCGAGCAATGTGTTCATGGCAGCACTGGCACAGCAGAATAATTACATTGTGGTGGGTGAGCTGACGGCGAAGTGGCGAGGGTTGCTGAGCCACAGTGATTTTGCCATGAGCCTGAGGCAATACATGGGTGATGCGGAGTTCCGGCAGCTCAAGGAGCTTATTAACCTGTTGGATGGTGCGGGGGTGCAGGAGAGCATAACGCAGCAGACGTTGAGCGGGTTGATGGGTCAGATGCAGAGTGCTCACGCTATGGCGGTGTTGGCGGGGTCGCCTGTGACGTTGGTTAAGCAGGTGAGCGCGATGCTGAATGCCGGAGCATGGCAGGGTGTGAGTATGACGCGAGTGTTGGCTCGGATTGTGCTGGACCGTTTTGAGAAGGGGGCTATCAGGTATGACGAAATGCTGAAGAAGGACTACTTCCAAGCGCGATACAAGGACAACAGGTATTTCACAGAGATGTTGCAGATGGGGAACGATGCTAACTGGAGCCGCCTCAGCAAGTGGGCGCGAACGGCAATGAGGGGCATTGAAAAGATGGATGTGCTGACTAATTGCGCGAGTATGACGGCTCTGTACAATATAACCTACGTTGATTTGAAGAAGCGGAATGAGAATGCTGTAGACCCGTTGACGGAGGATGAGATCCGTGAAGAGTGTGACCGAGCAGTGCGAAATGCTTTGGAGCTGGGAGCGCAGCCGTTGAGGCGGACGCAGAAAAGTGCGTTTGCAGCGTTGAGCCGAAATGCGCTGGTGCGTATGACGTGTTACATGAGCCCTGAGGCGATTAACAAGCTTGGCATGACTATGGCCATCAGGAGGCGTACAGGGGGAGGTTTCAAGGGGCTCATGACGGCGTGGAAATATCTGGCCGGAATATCCTTGGCGCAGCAAATTGTGGTTATGTGCTTGGATATGGTACGCGGCGCAGCGCCAAATGATGATGATGAGTGGGTTGAGTGGTTGTTGCTTAACTTGGCTACAGGTGCCAGCGGGCTGGGTGTGTTGCAGTCTATACCGCTGGTGGGTGAGGCTGTGCAGAAGATGACGGGCGGGTATGTGAAAACCGGTTCGCTTGGGCAGATGGTTTACGATTTTGAGGGGGCTTGGAGAAGCGGTAAGAAGGTGGTCGGCATGGCCGGAGATGATAAGGAGGAATCGTGGCAGGACTGGGCGTGGGCAATCGGCAACTTGTTCCGTCACATGACGTTTACGACCGGGTTGTGGAAGGGCATCAACTCTACATCTAAAGTGATGAGCGAGTTGAGTGGGCTGCTGCAGAGCTTGAATGCGGTGTTTAACATGGTGCGTCCGGTGGTGCAAGCGGTGAGAAATGAGGAGAAGAAGGAGAAGAAATTCCGCAAGAAGATGGAGAAGGCGTTTGCCGAGGGGAGGAAGAAGACGAATGCTAAGTTGAAGGAGCAGCGTGAGAAGCTGAAGGCGAAGAAGGAGGCGGAGAAGAAAAGGAAGGAGAGGTTGAAACGGCTGTGAGGGCACAACCGCAACTCCCCATGCAGGTGCGAGCCTTGCGTGGGGAGGGGTGTATGCAGGGCTATATTTGGAGTGACTATTTCCAAAATGGAAATAGTCACTCGATGGAGGGGAGTGTGTGTGCTGCTACTTGCAACTGGGCAATGGAGGGTCGGATGTAGACGGCGTGGACGTCTGCTGACTCGTGGCCGACAAGCTGCATGGCCATGCCTTGAGAGACGCCGGCGGCTTGTAGGAGGGTGGCGACGGTGGAGCGGAGGGAGTGGAAGGTTTTGGAGTGCCATGTGCGGCGGCGTCCGTTGTTGATGGTGGTGCTGGATACGCCGATGCCGTGGAGGCGGACAAGCTGCGTGAACTCCGGGCTGGGGTTGCTGTGGACGTGTAGGCGTGGGTGGAGGTATACTGCCCCCTCCGGGCGTTGCTCGTAGCGCTGTAGTGCCCACTCGTAGAACCATGGCTGCATGGGTTGGGTGAGCACGCGGGCGGTTTTGCCCGTTACGATGTTGACGGTACGGGCGGTGAAGTCGAACTGTTCCCACTTGAGGGAGAGGATGTCACCGAGACGTTGGCCGAAGGTTCCGAGGCAGCAGCGGACGGCGGATGCCCACTCGTCGGGGAGTTTGGCGAGGAGCAGGGAGATTTCGTCGAGGGTGAAGGCTTCTTTCACGATCTTTTCGTCTTTGGTGTCGTGAGGGACGGCTACTTTATCGCACGGGTTTTTGTCTATGATCTCAGCGTCTACAGCCCACGTGAAGGCGGCGCGGATGGCGGAAAGGTCTTTCCGGCAGGTGGCAGCTCGTACTTGTGAGCGGCGGTCGTTGACCCATGTTTTGATGTCCGCTTTGGTGATATGGCAGATAGGGGCGGAGGCTTTTTTGCCGAGCCAGTCGGTGAATATTTTGTAGGCGGCTTTGGCGTTGTCGTAGGTCGCTATCGAGACTCTGCCGAGTTTGCCCTGGAGCATGAGCTTGAACAGCTCGTCAACGGTCATATTGTTGTGATCCTTGTGGTTCTCATCTGTTTGCTGAGCGATGGCATGGGCAACGATGAGGGCGCGGTTTTTGGCCTGAGATTTGGAGAGCTTCTCTCCTTGGTAGAGCCCTCCGAGAATGGGTACTTTGGTCGTCTTCTTTCGGCGGAGTCCATCAGGTCCTGTGTATTGGCACATCCAGTACGGTGATTTGGAATCTTGGAAGATGATGATGTTTGTTGATGTTTTTGCTTGCATGGTGGTGTGAGTTTTTCGCGCTGGAGTCGCGCTGGTTAGTCGAGCTATTTTCGCGCTGCTCGATAGGCTTATTAAGCCTATTTAGACAACAAAAAGCAAGCAAATACAACTAAAGCCGCCTATTAGGCGGCTTTAGTGAAATACCGGCTGTGGGACTCGAACCCACACTCTTTCGAACTCGATTTTGAGTCGAGCGCGTCTACCAATTCCGCCAAGCCGGCGAGTCAGGTGGATGTGCGGATTATTAAAGCAGATGCGAGCTCGCTTGTCAAGTGAAATGTGGAAAAAATGAAAAAAATAATGAAAAAAAGCGAGAAATGACGTAGTGATGCATCAAAAATCGAGCGGTTAAAGGAAACGCAGGAAATCCCGAGGCAAGGAAACGAGGTCTGTTTCTTCAGCTCGGAGAATGCGGATGATGTGTGCGAGCGGGTGAGTTAATGCAGAGCCACTGATATGATGCCGGGCCGGCTCCGGCGCGGAGTTGCTTTCCGGTACATCAGTGATAATGGGTTTATGAGTCAGCATACGCACCCACGCGGCAACGGGCAGGGCATTACCCTCAAAAGCGGGGCGTGCGTGGTCGTGCGCGCTGCAATGGAAGATGTCTACCCCGGCTTGGCACAGCATGTGCAGCATGGTTTCCAAGTGGTAGGCATCCTCAGCAAGGCGGGCAGGGGGCTGTTTATCAATCCACTGGGTAAATGAAAAAATGATGGGGAATTTGCTGCCGACTTTTTTACGCACGGCATGTATAATTTCGCATGCATAGCGAGTACGCCGAGCTAAATCGCCACCGTATTCATCCGTCCGTATGTTGGTATCTACACGCAGAAATTGCTCAATCAAGCTGCCGTTGTTGCCTTCAATTTCCACGGCATCTGCGCCGCAGAATTTTGCAGCCTCGGCAGCTTTGGCATAAGCGTTGGCGATTTCTGCCATGCGTGAGCGTTCCATAGGGGCGGTAATTTGTTCCTGCGAGTCGGGAAGGATACCGGAGGGACCGGTCGGAGCGGTTTCTCCCTCATGTAACATGCCTGCATGGCTGAGTTTGATTGCAATTTTGCATGGAGTGGTGTGAACAGCTCGGCAGATTGCTTTCCACGTGCGCACGGTGGAGCCTCCGCGGAATTGAGGCGAGTGCTCGTTTTTTGTTGCTGCGGAATCCCCCACGGCTATGCTTTCCGTGATGAGTAGCGCCGATTCACTTTCTGCATGTCTGCGGAATTGCAGTGCAGCGTGTGCGTTTGTAATGGAGGCTGTAGGGGAGGAAAATACTTGCGGGGTCAAAACCACACGCCCGTGTAGTTCCAATTTGCGGTGAATAAAGGGGCGGAATAGGATTTCGGTTTCGCGGATGGCCGGAAAAAGCGGTGTCTTCATGCTTTTAATGTAGCATGAATCCGCCGCTGTGCAAGGAGTTAGAATATCTGTTCAAAATCCCAATACGCAGCGTAGTGCGAAGGCGGGTGGCAATTTTTTCGGGGGAGTGAGTATTTCCGCTTCCTCAACCAAAGCGGCAAAGCGTTGCTTGGGGTTAATGAGTACGGCGCGGTCACATATGGAGAGCATGGGAAGGTCCGCAGCGCTGTCAGTGTAGCCCACATCCGCATGGGTGATTCCAATTGCCGCAAGCCGTGTGAGTTTGTTTGCTCCCTTGTTATTACCGGGGCTCGGGATGGACGGCATAAACGGTACGCGCTCAAAATCCTCAGTGGGTGTGCCGATGGTGTGGGTGAATCCCAGGGCTTCTCCAACATAGCGGGTCCACCAATCCGGTGAGGCCGAGCAAAGTACTGTGGTGTCTCCTTTTTTCCGGTGGGCTCGCAGACGTTCCAAAACAAGGGGGTAGAGAGCAGGGATGAGCTCTTGTTGCGCAAAGTCTTTACAGTGACGTTGCAGCGTCTCTTTGTCCATGTGCCAAGCGTAGCTCAGGAAGGCGCGTTTCATGAGCTCGGTGTTGAAGATGCCCAGTCCCCTCAGCACTCCGCAACATGCCACTATCGGCAGGTACAAGCGTCGCCATCCGTGCCGCTTCAGCACCCATCTGCAGAACCGAAGTTGCGAATCCCCTGCAAACAGGGTGCCATCCATGTCAAAGAGTGCCGTTTCTGTTTTCACCGTTTTCGCTTGCTTGTGTCGTTCTTCTGCATTCTACATACTGAGGGGGAATTGTCAAGCTGTTTTACTTTGTTGTAATGAGAAACGGCCACAGGGGAGATTTCCCACCGTGGCCGTTAGCAGAAGTTATGTGTACCGGTGTATCAGCGGCGGCGACGTCTGACGGCCAATGACAGCAGCCCAAGCAGACTCAGCGTTGCCGTTGTGGGCTCCGGCACCATGGCCGCTGCAAACCATTTATCACTCACTCTGGGGTCCACCGTGGTGATGCCGGTCACTGTGAATGTGTCCAGCCCGCGGTCAGATGTGGCGTTTGTGTTTGCTTCACCGTGGTCCATGATGGTCATTAACCCCGTATCGTTGTTTTCACGGACGTATACATAAAACAGGCTCGGATCCGTAAATCCGCCGTACTGTTTTTTGGAGTCGTCGGAGTCAGTCAACCACAGTTTATGGATTGTAACGTTGTCATACAAATAGTCCTGTATCGATAAGTCATCAGACGAGGTGATATTCGTTTCCAGCCCCCAGAGGGTTAATGCATGATGAGAGCCACCGTCATAGGTCAGTTGCAGAGCTACGCCTTGACCTGCTTGGATGGCGGTAGTCATGGCAGCTGTTGCGGCTGCAAAACCTTCCGCATTTTCCTCAAACGATTGGAAGTTAAAGAAAGAGCTCAGTTCGGCAGAGAGGCCTTTGTCTGAGCCGTTGGGTTCAATCTCCCCGGTAGCGAACGGGCTGAGGTACTCATCATAGTAGTATCCGTTTGTTACCGAAAATGAGTTATCAACGCTGTTGACATGGCCATCCCTTGTGCGTGCCGCTTGTCTTGCGGATTCTGTTTCGTCATCACTATCCGGAACGTTTACGCCTGTAAGCCACCACTGTAATGAGTAGGAAACCGTGCCTGCGGTATCCCTTATTTGGTGCTCTTTGTAGGTTTGCCATATTTCCTGAGCATCCGTAGGTACTCCGTCCGGCAGTTTCTTGCCTTTGTAACGGTCTTGCCACCAAGCAATCAGATTTGCTGCCGCGGCTGCATGGCAAGTGGAGATGTCACCCTTTATTTTATCGTCATCCCAGTAATAACCATCATCACCGTAGGCGTATGAAGGCGTTTTATTAGCATCATACCAGCCGGATTCTTCCGTTACTCCGTTTACCCAATACACCTCGGCATTGGCAGTGAGGGCACTGAGTGCCGCCCCCAGAGTTACTCCCATAAGCGAATATATTGTCTGTGAATGTTTCATTGTTATGCGTCAATAGATACAACCGCCGGTTGTCAGGAATCAATGATTCAATAACAAACGGCGCGCCATGTTATAAGATTTGTTATAAAATGTCAAGTCGTAAGTGCATAGTATGACGTTGATATTGAATATCAGCAACGGGGATGGCAATCAACGTGGAGAGCACAAAACGGTGAACACATGGTTCACCGTTCCGGATATTCACTTTTCAAAATCCGCGTCGGACTCAGATAAGGTGCCCCATGCGGTCGCGCTTAGTGTCCAAGTAGTGCTTATTGTCCGCGTGTGCCGGGATGCTGATGGGCATCTGCTCCACTACCTCAAGGCCGTGCCCGGCAAGTCCCACTATTTTCTTGGGGTTGTTGGTGAGGAGTCGGAGTTTTTGTACGCCGAGGTCGCGGAGGATTTGTGCACCAACGCCGTAATCACGCAAGTCCGGTGCAAACCCGAGCCGGATGTTGGCATCCACTGTATCCATACCTTGCTCTTGGAGTTTGTAGGCGTGTAGCTTTGCAGAAAGGCCGATGCCTCGTCCCTCCTGTCGCAGGTAAAGCAGGATGCCGCCCTCCTGTGCAATGCGCCGCATGGCTGTGTGCAACTGGCTGCCGCAATCACAACGCCGGCTGCCGAATACGTCGCCCGTCAGGCATTCGCTGTGCACTCGGCAAAGCACGGGTTGCTCTGTATTAAGTTCACCGTGCACCAAGGCTAGGTGGGTTTGTCCATCCACTTTGGAGTGGTAGGAGTGGCACATAAAATCCCCGTAGTCTGTTGGGAGTTTCACCACTTCCTCTTTAACGATAAGTTTCTCCGTATGTTGGCGGTGTTCAATGATTTGTGCTAAGGAGCAGGCCTTGAGTCCGAACTTACGCTGGAATGCTCCCAACTCCCCGAGGCGGGCCATGGTGCCGTCCTCTTTCATGATTTCGCAGCATACGCCCACGGGCTCCAGCCCGGCAATGCGCAGCATGTCCACCGTGCCTTCCGTGTGGCCGGCGCGGCGGATGACGCCTCCCTCTACCGCGCGCAGCGGGAAGCAGTGCCCGGGTTGCACAAAGTCGTCCAGCGTAGCCTTGGGATCCGCCAGCTTCATGGTGGTGACGGAGCGCTCAAACGCGCTGATTCCGGTTGTGGTTCCCTCACGCGCATCTACACTCACGGTGAAAGCGGTATGGAGTTTTTCCGTGTTATGGTGAGCCTGCATGGGCAGCCCCAGTCCGTCCACCTTTTCCGGAGCCATGGGTACACAGATGAGCCCGCGCGCGTGCGTGGCCATGAAGTTGATATTTTGCGGTGTGGCAAATTGCCCTGCGCATACCAAATCCGCCTCATTTTCGCGGTGCGGATCATCCGTCATGAGAATGAGTTTGCCCATGCGCAAATCGCACAGCACTTCCTCCAGCGGGTGGTAGACAATGGGGTCCGTGCCATCTGCAACGGGAACGGGGGCAGGGGGCAATACCACCGGTTGGGCTGCTGCTGCAGGCTGTTCCGTCTCCGGCGGTTCGGGCAGGGGCTCTCCGCTTACTGCGGCATCACACTCGCAGATAAAGCTGTTCATATCAAACACTCCGTTTTTTGAGGAAAACTCAATATTCTTCATGATTGTGTAAAAAGTGAGTTCGGCGGCTCGCAGTGCAGGCGGCGCGAGCCGCCGAACAGGGATAAGGTTTTACAGGGATTACTTATTCATCTTTGCCCAAGAGTCTCTCAGACCTACGGAGCGGTTGTATACGGGGTGCTCCGCGCTGTGGTCATAGCGGTCCGCCACAAAGTAACCTGTGCGCTCAAACTGGCAGAGGAACTCCGCCGGAGCCGTGGCCAGTGCCGGTTCTACAACGGCATCCGTCAGCACGGTCAGTGAGTCCTTGTTCAGGGAGGCCAAGAATCCCTCCGGGTTGGCATCCGGAGCCTCATCGCTGAAGAGACGGTCGTACAGTCGCACCTCGGCTTTTACTCCGTATTTGGCAGATACCCAGTGGATTGCACCTTTGCATCGAATGCCCTCCGGCGGGTTTGTGCCAATGGTGCCGGGCAGCACTTCTGCGTGCACCTCTGTCACATTGCCGGCATCATCTGCCACGTAATCCGTTGCTACAATGCAGTAGCCACCGCGCAGGCGCACACATGTGCCGGGGCTGAGTCTCTTGTACTTCTTGGGTGGCTCTACCATAAAGTCATCGCGCTCTATCCAAACTTCCTTGGTGAGGGTTATCTTGCGGTTGCCCAGTTCCGGCTTTTCAGGGTTAATGACAACCTCAACCTCCTCTTCATGGTCATCTGGCAGGTTGGTGAGCACCAATTTGAGCGGCTTGAGGACGGCCATGCGTCGCTCTGCATTAGCATTCAGCTCACTGCGTACGGCATTTTCCAAGCGAGCCACGTCCGTGTTGCCGTTGAACTTGGTGATGCCCACTCCCTCACAGAAATCCACAATCGCTGCAGCGGGATAGCCACGGCGGCGCATACCGCAGATGGTAGGCATGCGGGGGTCATCCCAACCGGCTACATAGCCTTCCTCCACCATTTGGCGCAGTTTGCGCTTGCTCATCACGGTGTAGGTGATGTTCAGGCGAGAGAACTCGCGCTGTTGTGGGCGGGAGCCTGCGGGGATGGGGCAGTTTTCAATCACCCAATCGTAGAGCGGGCGGTGGTTCTCGAACTCCAGTGTGCACAGAGAGTGGGTAATGTACTCGTAGGCATCCTCCAGCGGGTGCGCAAAGTCGTACATCGGGTAAATACACCATGTGTTGCCCGTGTTGTGGTGGTGGTCGTAGGAAATGCGGTAAATGACGGGGTCTCGCATGTTCATGTTGCTGCTGGCCATGTCAATCTTGGCTCGCAGCACGGCACCGCCTTCCGGGAACTTGCCGGCTTTCATCGCCTCAAACTGTGCCAAGTTTTCCTCCACGCTGCGGTCGCGGTAGGGGGAATGCACGCCGGGGGTGGTCAGGTTGCCGCGTTGGGCTCTCATCGTTTCGCGGTCCTGCTCATCCACATAGGCTAAGCCGTTCTTAATGAGGTGCACGGCACACTCATAGTAAAAATCAAAGATGTCGGATGCCCAGTACAGGTGCTCGCCCCAGTCAAAACCCAGCCATTTGATGTCTTCTTGTATGGAATTGACGAACTCGACATCTTCCTTGCAGGGGTTCGTGTCATCGAAACGCAGGTGGCACACCGCGCCTTGTTGGGCGTATTCCTTCGCTACGCCGAAATCCAGACAGATGGCTTTGGCGTGTCCGATGTGAAGGTAGCCGTTAGGCTCCGGAGGAAATCGTGTAATGGGTGTTTTGCAGTGTCCCTCTGCAAGGTCACTTGCTATCCATTCACGAATAAAATCGCGTTTTGTTTCTTCGTTCGTCATACGCGCGTATTCTACCATTCCCACCCCCAAAATCAAGCGCATTCCGCGCGCTGACGCATTTTCGTCGCCGCGAAGGCGCTGCGCTCTCCTCTTCCGCCCCGTTTTTTTGACGCAGTGCCAAATTTCTGCTCTCGGGTTACTGAGGTGAAAACCGGGTCTGCGCGTTTACTTTGCTTGTTGGCTGCTGATGACCTCTCGTATTTTCCGGAGCTCCTTTTGCGGGAGTCCCAGCGGTACATCTTCCATATGTGCTTGCAGCGTGCCATGTACATAGCCGAATAGCCACGGAAAGCTTTTCCCGTTGTAGCTACAGCTGTCTATTTCGATAAGCCAAGCAGGAGTCATGCTTTGAATATCCATACCGCGGGATAACAGCAATTTCATGGTGTTATCTCCATTGGTAGCGGTTACGAATGCCAGTTCCCCTTCAAATATTCTGATTTGAAAATCCCAGTCCCCGGCAAACATATCTCGGTGTAGGTACAACATCGCGCCGAACAACGGTGGTGAGTCCACCAGCCGCTTGTATGACTCCTCGGTAAAGGGGCGCGTGGTATCCAAGTACCCTTCTTGCGCATACACTTGGGCCGCAGCTGCCATGAGCACAAAATGTTGATTCCCTAATATTTTCCCTCCTGCTATGGCGGAAAATAACTCTCCCATTCCTGCTTTGAGCGCGGCCTCATCCCGGATTGCCATCGGCGGCGTCCTATCTTCCTGCGCCATGACTGCTGCCGGACTCAATGCTGTAAGTAACATGAAAAAGGCATAATGTCGTCGTATATTAATCATAACGCGCAGGAGTTTAGAGTGTTTTGGTTAAAAAGTCAAGGCTGATGTAAAAACAAAGCGACGCGACTGAGCGCCCTTCACCCGAAAAAGTCACCTAAGGAATCCAAACTGCTCCGGCGGTGATAGGCGGCAAAATAACCGGAATGCGCGGTTGTCAATCGTTTACGGGCAGATATTCCCTTTGCTTATGTTTAAGGATAGGTAACTTGTATGTCCGACCGTTGCGGGAACTGCTTGAAAAAATATTCAGATGGTGATATAGGCGGGACTGTTTTCAACCATACGATTATGAGTAATATTCTGACTGATTCATTATTTGTTCTTTTTGCCATATTGGCAATTGGTTTGGCTTTGGGAAATATATCGATTAAAGGTATATCCTTGGGAAGTTCCGGAGTCTTGTTTGTTGCATTGATTGCCGGGCATTACCATCTACAGGTACCGGAAGGCGTGACCGACATCGGTACAGCTTTGTTTGTGTATTGCGTTGGTCTTGGTGTGGGTAACAGATTTTTCGGTTCTTTGAGAAGCCAGGGCGGCAGGCTGTTATTAATGTCTGCTGTAATAGTATGCACAGGGTGGTGTATTACCCTGATTGCTTGTAGGTTATTGGGTATTGATTATGGAGTCGGGGCAGGGGTGTTTGCCGGGGCTTGTACCAGCACTCCCGGCTTGGCCGCAGCGTTGGAGGCTGCTGAAACAGCCGGACAAGTAACCTCCCATATTAATATCGGATATGGCGTAGCCTATCCCTTTGGCGTAATCGGTGTGGTGCTGTTTGTTCAGGTCCTGCCCAAGCTACTGAAAAAAAGTCTTAATGAACCGGAAAGGAAGGACCAGAATAATTCTGACCCCAACCGCATTGTAACCCGTGTTATCCGCATTCAAAATAATACGCTCATCGGCAATAATATCATGACTGCCATTGAAAACGGATTATTGCAATGCAGAGTGACCAGAGTGATGAAGAACGATATGTTGGTGCCTCTGAATTCCGAGGATGTGTTTGAGGATAATCAACAGCTTTTTGTCGTCGGCGCTCTGAGTTTGGTGGAGCGTGATGCTGCCTTATTGGGACACATAGAAAAGGATGCTCCGAAAAGTCACCGTTTGAAAGACGAAATGGCTGAGGTTCTCATCTTAGAACCAAGTTTAAGCAATAAGACGCTCCTTGAGCTCAATACTCTGAGCAATTATGGCATTGTCGTTTCCCGAATCACGAGATTGGGGAATACTTTTGTCCCGCATGGTGATACCGAAATCTTCCGTAATGATGTCCTGACCATAGTCGGACAGCCTGAGGATATCAATGAATTTAAAATCCTGTGCAAGCATAGAAGTTCCGCCATTAACGCTACAGATGTTTTTTCATTGACGGTAGGCGTTGCGCTTGGAATAGCGGTCGGAAAAATAGAGCTTTTTAATGGCTTCTGTTTAGGCACTGCCGGGGGGGCTTTGATGGTGTCTCTCATATTGGGGCATCTGGGGCACGTTGGCGCCGTAGTTGGCTATATGCCCCGGAATACGCGTGTTATGTTGATGGAATTTGCGCTGATGTTGTTTCTTGCCGGGGCCGGCGTGAATGGCGGAGCTACCCTTATAGAAACGCTGCGAGAACAAGGCCTTACTTTATGTGCCGTAGGCATATTGGTAACTCTTCTTCCCTTATTGATTGGTTATGTTTTATCCCGAAAATTCTTAGGCTTAAGCCTTGCTGAAACGCTTGGCGGAATATGTGGCGGCATGACATCCACTCCCGCGCTGGGGGCTATTACTGCTCAAACGGATAAGCAATCTCCTGTAATAGCCTACGCAACGGCATACCCCTTGGCTCTGTTACTCATGACGGTATTATCCAAGGTGTTGATTATGTGTGGAAACTGGTTGTAATATAACCTAAAGTTATGACAAAACGTAAAATTGATGCGCTTGCTTATGGTGCTCATATAGGATAAAATTACGTTACATAATTTCAGCGTATGAATGGATGCATGAATAATCTTACCTTGCAAAAGATGCGGTACCTGGTCAGTATTGCAGAAAACGGCTCTATTACCAAAGCTGCCCGCATGCTCTTCGTCTCGCAGCCCAGTCTTACAAAAACTATTCAAGAAATTGAAGATGAGATAGGATTCCCGATTTTTGATAGAACTCACACCGGTATTCGAGTTACCAGAAATGGAGAGGAGTTTCTGGTTTATGTGAGGCAAGTATTGGATCATGCAGATATTCTGCAGGAAAAATATTTGTCTCAAGGCCCTTGTAAAAAACAATATTGCGTCTCCACCCTGCATTATTCTTTCGCAGTAAGAGCTTTTATTGAATTAGTAAAAAAACACCAATATGATGAATTTGATTTTTCTATCAGAGAAACGCAGATGGGAGAAATTATCGAGGATGTCTCTACCATGAAAAGCGCCCTAGGGGTTATTTATCTTAATGATTCCAATGAAAAAATCCTTCTCAAAACATTCAAAGAAAGAGATTTGATTTTTGAAGAAATAGACAAGGCCAGCCCTCGCATATTTATGAGTATCCATCATCCCTTGTCTCACAATGAATCTCTGAGCTTGGAAGACTTGAAAGAATTTCCCTATGTCTCTTTTGAACACAAGGAACATGATTCATTCTATCTAACGGAGGAAGTGCTAAATGCGTTGGATAAAAATCAGCATATTCGGGTGCGCGATCGAGCTACTCTCTTTGACCTGCTCATTGGTGTCAATGCGTATACATTGACGCATAGCACGCTTCACCCTGAGTTAACAGGAACAAGAATTATTGCCATCCCTCTGAAAAACCGAGAACGCGCCAGAATCGGCATCATTCACCATCGCAATAGACTCCTCGGTAAGTTGTCTCATTTTTACATCAACCAACTTCACCGCTTCATTGCAGAATAAAAATTATCCCATCTATAGCTATAATCTATCATTATCAATCGTTTTTGTGTATTTGATTTTTCTCGTATACAATATTATAATATCCCCGTTATGCAAAAAAGATTTATCTTAAAGGCATGACGAAACAATATCTCAAATATATGAAAACACCAGATGTTAAGCGCTCGCCTGCAGAGTTCAGCCCGTTGACCCACCCCATTCTTTGGTTGAGAAATCACAGTAAGAAAATGAACGAACGTAGAAAGTTGTTCAGTAAGCCTTACGCGATACATCTTCCGATATTACCTTCTTATCTTTATTTTTACTGGCAGAAAAAGGCTTTGCAACATGAATCTGTCTTCATGGAAAACCGAACTTTCCGATATCATGATGAGAAAGCCCGTTTTTTTTCAGCATCACTTGAAGTAGATAGATGGCAGGGCATTTTCTGTCTCAATGAGCCAACCGGAAAAGATATAATGCCTCCCATTACAGATATGGAGTTTTGGGGACTTGCCTTGCGTGAGCACGGAAATACGGAAGATGTGTTAAGCTGTAGCAATGCTCAAGGCGCTGTCTTCTGGCATGATAACGTACTTCACGTATACCCCGCTCAATTCGGAGCTGCCTTTGATTCATTCCTTCATGAGTGTCTGCTACCCGAAGCCTCGGAATGAGCTTACATCTCCCTCAAAATGTACGAAAGCAAACAACACCTTGCCGGGTAGGAAGTCCGGCCCTAGGAGAACAACGGCTCCCATACGGCCTTATCTTATGCTTGGCAAGGTGTTTCTACTTGCAAAACGCTTAGTCCGGCTGTTACCTGCGATTATCGAGATGGAACAATGCACAGAAAACAACAGATTCGCAATAGTACAGCAGAGTTCCTAATCTTCGCCATGCAAGGCGATGCGGAGGGGAGGATAGAGGTACGCCTTGAGGATGATTCTGTATGGCGGACTCAGCAGATGAGGGCATCGTTGTATGGAAGCTCAAGAACAAATGTCTTGGAGCATATTCAACTCATCTATGCTGATGGGGAATTAGAGGAAAGCGCAACCTGTCGGAAAAGCCGACAGCTTCAGAAAGAGGAAAATCGAAACGTTAATAGAGAAACACTTTTCTACAACCTTGCTGTTATCATCGCCGTAGGTTACCGAGTCAACAGTAAGCGGGCGATACAATTTCGCCAATGGGCTACGGCGGTGTTGAGAGTCTTTGCCATTCCTGCAAAAAATGCCATTTTGGGCAGTTTATTGCTCCGTTCGCCTCACAACTCAGACAAATGACGCTTTAACGCTTGGTTCAGGATTAATCGGCTCAATATTGGCTTGTAATCGGCTCAAATTTTGATAAAATGAGCCGTAAATAAGAAGAAATTGAGCCGAAAGGGAGAAATCCATGCTAAAAGAGCAGATTTTTGAATTATTCTGGAGCCATGATAGCCTCAGCAAAGCCGAGGTTATGGCAGCCCTGTCTCAAGAAGTGAGCGATGCTTCTGTTAAGCCTCCTTGCAGCAATTGGTAAAAGACGGGAAACTGCTTATTAGCGGAGCGGGTCGCTCTACGCGTTACCACCTATCACCGCATGGGCGGTTGCTTTCTACAATCAATTTGGATACCTATTACAGCCGCGACATTGATGAGCGAAGCATTATCAGCAATTTCAATTTTGAGCTGCTGAGCTGCTGGCAGATTCGGGATATTTCGGCGAAGTCGTCAGCAAAAAAATAAAAGAAAAAGGCGTAAAACCCCGCATTATTTAGCGTCGCGTTAGGGGACAGAAGAAATTGACAAAATGGCAAGAAAAGAGGAATAAAGCAATAGCGAAACGCAGATGCGGCATAGAGCATATATTCGGAGCAATCAAACACTTTGGAGGCGATATAGTACGCAGTATAGGGCTTGCACGTTGCAAAAAAGACACGGACTTGTGTTTCTGCTTTATAATATGAAGCGATTCTGTTTTTTGAGTAGAACGGGACAACTGTGCCCAGACAGCACCGAATAAAGGGAAAATAGAGCGAAAATGACCCAATTTCGTCCATAATTTATCGAATAAAAAGGAAAAATCGTTGCATTGGGCTTAAAAAAATGTTGTTTTCAGCTTGTTCAAACAAAGATCACCACTAATTAGAAGTTCCGTATAAAAAATATGAATTATGCCAAATTACTCGCTTGATGGGGGTGCCGATATGTGGTAAAATACCCGGCGAACGCGTATTGCCGTTGAAAACACTCTCGCTCCTTTTTGTTTTCAACGGCCTAATTATTATTCATACATCATATCTGAGAGCTCATGAAATTACATCTTCCGCACATGGTATGGAAATCACTGATGGCAGTGATGGGTGTGCCGGGCATAACGATGGCCACTGTTGATGGTGGTGGTAATGTTTATTCTCAAAGTGATACGTATCTTTACGTAAGCGCAGCCGAGCCGGTTGCTGAGCTCCGCTGGGATTCTGTGGCAGGTGAGCCGGCTGTGTGGGATACGGATAGTACTGCGGCGTGGGTGGATGCCGATGGCGGCGAGTCGACATATACCGAGGGCTCTCACGTGTTGTTCGGTGAAGGCGCATCGCTGAATAAGTCTGTACAAATTGCACCGGAGGGAGTAACTGCTGCCACGGTGGATATTACCGGCAGTGACTATCTTTTCAGCGGTGGAGCTTTAACAGTCACGGAGCGTGTGAGCGCTTCCTCATCCGTCGTAGTAGATGTAAATTTTGTTATCGGGGGGGGGTAACGCATTGATTATCAATGCGGAACATGAATCAAAATTGACGCTTAAATGTCTTGAAACCCACTCTGCTGAGGTTAATGGGCATGTCGTATATGAATCCGGGGCGTTCATCAAAGAGGGAAGCGGCAGCCTGTTTATTACGGATGACGTACGCGGTTCCATTTCCGGCGCCACGGTGCTCGAGGGCGAGCTAGTGCTTGCCTCCGGCGTATCGATGGACGTGGGTGCCAATGAAGTAAGCGGAGGCACGCTGGAGAACGTGGCCATGCTGGTTACGGGTGAAATATACCGTGCTGTTTCCGGAGGGCTCGCGACGGCGCATAATATCATCAAATCTGCGGATGGTGTGAATGCCGCCGTGCTGACGAATGTGACGCTCCATGCCGGTACTTCTTCAGAATATGCCACCCTGCAGAATGTTTCCTTTGCCGGGGTAAGCACCCTGCGTGGCTACATCACCTTTGAGGAGACACAGCGCCAGCGCGACATGCGCGTGGCTGCCGGAGGAATCCTGACGGTGGACAATGTATGCTTTGACTTGCACGGCCTTGGTAGCGGTGATAAGGTGCTCATTGAGAACGCAGCCGTGAGCGACGCCGCCGGTACCTTGACCGGTTGGGAAACGGCGCATTTCGTTTACAGCGGTATCACGGTGAATAGTGCTGCCGTGAATACCTCTGTGGCAGGTGTGGTGACCCTCAAAGACACGCACGACGGCAATCTGTACTGGACCGGAGCTGCGGACGATAAGTGGAACCCCGGTTCCGCCAACTGGAGCACGCAGCCTGATGGCGCCGGCGGTGAGGTCTTTACCGCTCTTTCCAACGTTTATTTCGGGGCGGACGCCGCGAACCGTGACATCACCGTCACGCAGGATTTGGTGGTGATGAATCTCGGCATCACGGATGGCGGTTACAGCTTCAGCGGTGGTCGTGTGGCCACTCTGGGTGATGCTTCTATCAACACCGGTGCAGCCACTGTTACCTTCAACGACCAGCTTGTGGTGCAGGGGAGTATGACCACCTCCGGTAAGGGAACTTTGGAACTGCTCGGTGCGACTACCGTGGTGAAAGATATGACCCTCGCCACAGACCTCATCACTCTTGATGGTGACGTGTCCGTGCTGGGCACATTCTCCGTCAGTGCCGGTTCTGCTACAGATGCCGGCAGCCTGACTATCCTTGGTAACGTGACGGCTCAGGAGATGAACATCTCCGTGAGCGCCGGTGAAGATGTCGGTAACTCTTATAACGATAAGCTCGTTAATGTGAGCGGTGACCTCTCCGTCGGCGAATCCGGCAACATCACCATAGCCGGTACGGCGGAGCAGCACTACCTCGGCGTGGTGACTGCCGGTCAATTGACAGTGAGCACGCAGGAGCATGATGTGTATTTTGACCACATTCATGTGGGCAGCCTGACAGTAGGCTCCGGGGCGCATGTGCATGTTCAGACCTCTTCGGCTGCTGCCACGCTCTCCACTTCCTCCTTCCCGGAGGTTTATTTATCCGGTACTTTGGCACTGGATGCGCACGGTGCTACCTATGACCGTGTCTACAATGTGTATGTGCAGGATGATGCCGCCTCCCTTTTCTTCGGCTCCGGCTGCACCATTGATAACCTGAATATCATTGGTAAGCAGGATGATTCCGGTTACACGAATGTGGATATCGAAATCCAGTCCCGCGCTGCCACGGTGACTCGAATGGAGAATCTCGGCGACCTGAAAGTAGAGCTCGGTTCTCTGACTGTGAAGAATGCCACAGGGGCCGTGCACGGTGAGTTGATTCTGGATAACGGTAAGCTGAAATTGGATGAGGGGGCGGATAACCTCATGGCTGCCGATTCCGGTGCTCTTCGTCTGAAGAACGGCGCCCATCTTGATATCGGCTTGACCTCTCAGGCGCTTTCTGCCGATAATGAAGTGTACCTTTCCGGTGCAGCCTCCATCACGGGCGATGCTGCCGGCCCCGGCCTGCAGCTTGCGGACGGTGTAAAGGTGAATTATGCGGATGCCGGCAATAGTATTGATACTAAGATGACGCTGGCGCAGGACTTAACCCTGAACTCCTCCAGCGCCAACAGCTCGCTGGAGATTTCCGGTGCTATTTCCGGCAGCGGTGTGCTTAATCTTACCGGGCAGGGAACCGTGGCGCTTTCCGGCGCTAATACCGACTTTGACGGCCAAGTATCAGTGCAGCAGGGGTCTATCCTGGCTCTGCAGAACACAGATGCCCTGTTGAATGCCGACGTGACGCTGAATGCCGGCGCCACCCTGGCGCTGGATGCTCCCGGAACGGTGAATATCGACACGCTTACTTTCCTGAGCGGTTCTTCTCTTGCCATTTCCTCCATTACCGGTACGGATGCGTCCTCTGCCTTGCATGCCGTGCTGAATGCCGAGCAGGGTGTTACCTTCGGTGGTGAGTTGAATGTCATCTTCTCCGGCAAGCTGGAGACCTTGACCACCTACAACATCATGACCGGAGTGTCCTCCCTCGATGGTCTCAGCGTGAACGTGACGCACAATGGTGTCGCACTCGATTCCTCTCAGTATAAACTGGGCTTCGATGCCGAAACCGGCTTGCTTTACATGGATACCTTGATGGGTAATGTGTGGGAGGGTAAAAGTAACTTTGCATCGAGCTACGGTTATGGCATATGGTCCCAATCCAATAACGATGGCAACTGGAGCAATAAATCCAATTATAGCGAAAATGCAGAATATAACGATGCCATTTTCGGTGATTTGGACGGTGGATGCAGCACTGTATATATAGATGGAACCGTCGCTCCGGGAGACGTGTATTTTGTCGCTGCCGATACAGACTATACTCTCGGCTCTATGGGTGGCATGCTGGCGGCCGGCACCAATCTTCACCAAAGGGGCGAGGCTGATGTCATATTACGCCTGTATGACAACGTGTCTGCTCAGAATGCTTTGGGCGATGTGAATATCAAGTCCGGCTCCATAACACTGGAAGACCATCTGGCTGTAGCGGGAGACATCTCCATTGCTGCAGATGGTGCATTGGTACTGAGTGACTATGGTACCGTTGATGCTAATTGGAATAAGATACCTGTAGAGCTGAGAATAGCGCCGAAAGCTGATGGTACTTTCAATTACACGATATCCAACGTTAAGTTCAACGATGACTCGATGAATGTGTGGCTCGGGGAGACAACGTTGAGCGGTGTAACCATAGACGCAGAAGGAATAAGAGGCGCCGAACAAAAAACGGGGAATGTGACCAACGCCCAAATTACCGGTAATGCCAACTTAGAGTACCTCGAAATAATGGACTCCGACATCACGGGGGGAACGCTGTCTAACGTTACCCTGAAATCAACCGATGCGGATTCCGGTAAAATAAAAGGTTATTACCGACTGAATGGTATAACGATAGGTGAAAATGTAGTAATAGCAGAAAACGCACGCTACTCATTAGTAGAGGACATCACGTTTAAAGAGACACTTATCAACAAAGGTGTTATCCTTATTACTAACATCAATGCAGAGATTGGCCAAGTAGATTACACTTTCACCGTAGACGGGAACGGTAAGTCCGAATACACATACCGCTTCATCGAAATGGAGGGCGAAGGTCGTTTTGATATGTATAGCTATGATACGTTTGAAACGCGCCAAGTGCTTATCAACGGCATCAATTTGGCTACAGGCTTAGCTCCCGGTATCGGTGCAGAGTTTGTCGATAACAAGGATGGTTCTTTCACCCTTAGTGTAGGTAAAATACTTGCCTATGATTCTGACGGAAATATCAGCGAGGTAGATGGCACGGTTGGTATGCCGCAGTGGGATGAGCGCTGGGGTAAGGATGATAAATCGCCTGCCATCTCCCGCCGATATGCCGAGCAAGGTATTTCGGAAGGAGAAGGCTCATCCTACTTTGTGATGGCAGAAGACGGTGACTATTATAAGTACAGCTCCATTGTAAATGCTGATAATGCTGCAAAAGTTAATAACGGTAAAGCTATTGTGGTTACTCTTTCCGCCGCCGCCACCGGTGGTACTGCTGTAGGCGGTTCATGGGGGCGTGCGGCATATGACCATGAGGTCTGGATCTATGATCGTTCCGGCTTCCGTACTGTGATTGCCGGTCAGGATGGCAGTGATCCGGCTTATCAGCAAACACACGATACTCACTTGCTGGTCAATGTTACCGATAGAGATGACTACCCGTGGAACAAGGGCGTGAAGAAGGAGTTGGTTGTCGGTGGCTCGCGCTGGTTCAATCATCATGCCGAAAGTTTTGTGACGGTGCAGAACGGTAACATCAAGTGGCTTGTTGGTGGTACATACGGAGGTAGTTGGGATTCCTTCACGCAAACCGGTACGGCTCATGTTTTTGTAGATGGTGGTAAGATTGATGAAATTTTCGCTGCCGGCTATGATAGCAACCTGAATGTAGGTGCCGGAAATCAAGCCGTGGAGTTGGTGCTTTCCGGTGGTACCATGGGTGGTGAAAACCAGCGCGTATTCGGCGGTGGTCATGGGTTTACGATAACGGGCGATATTTACATTCGCATGGATGGGGATGCTGTTGTACAATCTCAGCTTGTTGGTGGCTCCAATGGCGGTACGGTGAATGGTGATATCGTGCTGGATCTCATCAGCGGTACGGCTAAGAGCGTGGAGGCTGCCGGTTTGGGCTGGGGTGATGAGTGGAATCAGACCTACAGCTACACGAACGGCAACGTGCTGGTGAATCTGTACAGTGATTTCCATCTGGGCACCCTTGTTGAAGGCAGCGACACTGATTATAAGGGAGGCTCTTTGTATGGCGGTAAGGAGAATGGTGATTCCTTTGTGATTGTGGGGGATGCTTACACCAGCACGCTGAATTTTGCGGAGGCCGGCAAGTATGAGCTGGGGCGCATTGCTGATGATGGCTTCACGTCCTCAGCGGATTCTGTCATCGTGACCGGTTTCGACCACATTACTCTGGCAGAGGGGGCTCATGCCGTGGTGGCACTTGGGATGTTTGATAATGATATGGATGCCGATACCTCCCTCAGCATCAGCGGTAAGGGTGTAGTGGAGGTCATTGGTCATGGCGCAAACTTCGGTCGCGATATTCTGCTCACGGACGGAGCCTCGCTGAAGGTTTCCACCAGTGTTATCGGGCTTACCGGGGCTGAGGATGACCGCACCATCACGGTGACGGAAGGTTCGAGCATCGACTTCTCCGGTTTCCCGGTAGAAACTCAGTATGAGGGTGATTCTGACTATGCCGGCTTGGGCTTCAACGTGGTTATCTGCGGCAATGGCGCAAATGGTATGGGGGCTCTCTACAAGGGTAAGTATGAAGGCTCCCTTTACCCTAAGGATGAAGATGCCACCTCCACCATTGTGAACAGAATTGTGCTGCCGAACGTGAAGCTCACGGGCAGTGCCTCTGTGGGGGTGGAGGATCAGGAGTACCTCTTCATGAATGCCGATGGGCTGGGGCAGACTCAGCTGGATTTGGCGGGACATACCTTCACCAAGCTGGGCGCCGGTGATTTCATCGCCCGCTCGGTGGTGATGACTGCCGGCACGGTATTGGTGCAGCAGGGCTCTTTCGGTGCGGACTTGTCAGGGCAAGCTGCGCAGACGGACATGGTGCTGGCAGCCGGTACGGAATTGAACCTGGACTCCACGCACGTGGAGTCCTCAAGTGACACCGGCTTGGAAGTTCGTTCCCTGAGCGGTTCCGGCTCGGTGACGCTGAACGGTAGCACCCTCACGCTGCACACGGACACAGGCTCTACCTATTATACTGAATACATGGATGAGGGCCAGACCTATGACCAGTTCTCCGGGACGACCGGGTTCGGTTATGCGGTATTCAGTGGCTTAATCTGCGACGGTAGCAACAGAGGCAAGCTTGCCAAGACGGGCTCCGGGGTGCACTATATCTCCGGTAGCAGCAATACCTACACCGGTGGTACCCAGTTGCAGGCAGGGCGCCTCTACCTGTTGGGTACGGGGGTGGCGTCTGAGTTCAGCAAGGGTGTTTCCAAAGTAGCCTCCGGCGTGGCAGGTACCGGTGCGATTGTGTGGGGCAGTGCGGATGCCGAGCTTTACTTGGGGCATGATGCTCATATCTACAACGAAGGTACAACCAACGTGCCGGGTGGCAAGATGACCATCGGCGTGGAAGGCGCGCCCAACGGCGTGCTGGCGGATTTTGTCGGTATTCACAGCAAGGATGGAGACTCCGTGATAATGGGCGGGGCGGAGTATGTGGAAATTGAGACTCATAACCTGAAGTCCATTGCCGTGGATGCATATTATGCAGACGGAACGGAGTATGTGGCAGGTACAGACATTGACCGCAACAAGATGCTGCTGGTGAAGAAGAGTGATTGGGAGCTCGTGAAGAATACGGCAGTGACCGGTTTCTCTGGTACCGGTTATAATGAGGCCATTTACTCCGGCGTCCTCTTTGATTCTAACAATGTGGCTGCCAAGCTGCACAAGGTGGGCGTGGGTACGCTGGTGCTGGACCAGAGTAACTCTTACTCCGGTGGCACGGAAATTGATGCCGGTACGCTGCGCGTGCGTGGCTGGGGTTCCTTGGGTAAGAATGTGAAGGAGAACGCCGTCACCGTGCAGGACGGCGCCACCCTTATGTTCACGCATAACGGCGGCTACGGCGACGAACCCACGAGTGCAGCCAATGATATCCACATCTCCGGCAGTGGCGATGCCCGCTGGGTGGGGAATTCGGCAACGGATGGCGACACCGCCGCCCTTATCTCTGCCGTGGGCCCCGCGGTGACCTTCACTCTCAGTGGTGATATTTCCGGCACCGGCAATGTGCGCCACTCCGGTGAGGGTGTGCTGGTGCTCAGCGGAGATTCCTCCTACTCGGGTGGTACCTATGTCTCCCGCGGCACGGTGGAGGTGCAGAGCGCGACCGGTCTCGGCGATACGGAAAGTGGGCAGGGCGCTGTGACCATCGAGCGCGATGCCGACCTGAGAGTCACCGTGGAAACCGGCTATACGGGCGAGCGTATGAAAACGACTCTGGCCTCGGAAGCGAATGAGATTCAGGGTGATGTTACCATTACCGGTACGGCGGATACGGAGCGCGTGCTGCATATGGACGGCAACGGCTACAAGGCGCTTTCCACCACGCTGAATGAAAATGGCACGCTGCTGGTCAACGGTGCTGCCACGGATGGCGTGGCGGTGACGGCGGAATCCGCTTTGCTTACCGGCAAGGGCACGGTAGTGGTGTCAGATGCCTCGGCCTCCGGCGCTTCCGCTACCTTTGATTCGATGATTGATTACAACGGTGACTTCCGCGTGGAGGGTGATAAAGCCTCCATCAAGGTGAATACCGGTACATTTATCGAGGGTAGCATTCATGTGGCAGGTCAGCAGGCCTCCGTCAGCACCGGTAGTGATATTTACATCGTCGATGGCGAATCCCTGCACCTGCGCTCCACGGGCTCGGCTTCCGTTCCTCCCGCCGGTGGGGATGCCGCCCCGCAGCAGGATACCAGTGCCACTGTCATCACAGGCGGTGCTCTCAGCGTGGCTGCAGGTGCCGTATTGTCCGTGAGCAATCAAAGCACGGAATATGAGTACAACCTCAGCAACCTCCAGGAAACCGCTGCGGTGCAGTTGTCGAACGTCGCCCTCAGCCCCGCTGCGGATATGCCGGCGGATGTTGTCTACAACGCGGTCGGTATTGAGGAGGGGGTGTATAAAGGCTTCTTCGATACGAGCATTGCCCTCAACCAGCAAGCTGCCGGTTCTGTGCAGGCTGCCGACGGGCTTACACTCTCCGGCGGTGCCACTTACGATACGGTGCAGTCGAACATCTGCCTGATGGGTGGCACGCTGACCCTCGATACCATGGAGCACAGCTTGCTGAACTTCACCTCCACGTTCGATGGCGCTTCCGAGTTCGGCCTCGGGGACTCTCAGCTGGTGCTCTTTAGCGGTGTGGGTGGTGTCTATTTCGGGACGGATGGCATTGATGCCAAGGCGGATTCCGGTATTTACTACACCCGCGCGGATCGCTACATCTCCAACTCGGATTTCATTGATGAGAACACCCTGCTGGTGTATGATTCATACGCAGAGGTTGTTTACTTGCACAACGGGATGATTCCGGAGCCTGCCACGGCCACTCTCAGCCTGCTGGCACTGGCAGCCCTCGCGGCTCGCCGCCGTCGCAGAGCTTAAGAAAACCGTTTTGTTGTCTTTCTTCAATACTTCAGCTTGTTATCAGCCCGGCAAATGCATATTTGCCGGGCTGATGGGTGAGTACGTCAGTCATGACACGTAACTGGGGTGAAAGTCCCCAATGAGCCGCTGACAGGGCGGAATCAAATAGCCAAAGGCAACTGCGTCACAGTAATGTGGGGTGGGGAGGAAGCCGGAGACGAAACACAGACAGGATGAACAAGAACCGAATACAAGGCCAAAGCGCACGAGGTGAGGCAGCCCTGGATGCTTACGCCCGATACTCTGTCAAGAGTGCGCATGGTAAATTCGGCTTGCACTGTGTGAAAGCTGCGTGCCTTATCCTGAGAGACCCTACTAAAGCGTGAAAGCGCTGCGGAGCAATCCGTCTGTAGGGAGTCAGCA
>JAFQDN010000050.1 GCA_017415995.1 Akkermansia sp.
GAGCCATGGGAAAAGAGTGGTTCAGGAAAATGGGATTAGTCTCATTGCAGAGCGTAATCTGTAAAGGTTAGGAAACCGCCGTATGCCATAAAAGGCACGTACGGTGGTGTGTGAGGGGGCGAAAGCCCCCTACACGATTTATGCGGATTGGCTGCGTTGAATATCGTGCCAAAAGTTCGCGCTTATGTAGATTATTTGCTTCACAATTCGTTCCCCATGGTGTATACTACGGGAAAGTTATGAAAATCTTTCAACATTTTACGATGATTGTCGGTTTGGCGGTGGCTGTGTCGTTCTCAGCCTCTGCTCAGGGTATCGAGAGCAGCTCCGGGGATTCCGGTGCCGGTATCTCCATGGAGGGCGATACTGATAAACCGAAAAAGAAAAAGAAGAAGTCCGAAAAGACGGAAAAGAAAACCTCCCCTGTCGGTAAGGCGGTGGGGAAACTCAAGACCTTTAACGGTAAGCCCTCCAAGAAAGCCTTGGTCTATATCTATCTTCAGTCTGCCAGCTGGTGCCCGCCCTGCAACCAGGAAATGCCCGGGGTGGTAGAGGCGTATAAAGAAATGAAGAAAGATGGACGCGCAGAAATTATTTTGGTTGGCCATGACAGTACGGAAGATGCCGCCAAGAAGTTCCTCAAGAAGTACAAAGCCAAGTTTGCGGGCGTGTTGTCCTCCGACAAGAAAGTTGCAGATTTACCCGGTTTTACTCTTGCCGAAGGCATACCTAATGCCATTATGGTGGATGCTGAGGGTAATGTGCTGGCTAGCGGATTCCCCTCCGGCATTATTCCGCAGTGGAAGCAAGCTGTGGAGCAGCTGGAGGCTGCAGCGGAAGAGTAAAGATGCGAGCTTATAATCTCTCGCTTACATAATAATGATGAAAAATATGCTTAAATGGGGGCTGATGGGTGCTGTAGCGTGCGCTGCCATGACTGTGAGCGGTGCAGAACCTGCTCAGCCCGCAGCTGAGGCCGTTGCAACGCCTAGTGCTGTGGCTGCCGCCATGAAAGGTGTGCAAGTGCTGAGCGGAGAGGTTAATCCCAACGCCCAAGTTTATTTTTACCTTCACTCTGCCGGCTGGTGTGGCCCTTGCTGCGCTGCTATGCCGGGCATTGTGGAGCTCTACAAAGAGATGAAAGCCGACGGCCGTGCCGAGATTATCCTTATCAGCTATGATAAATCCCCGGAAGGTGCCAAGAAGTATGCCGAGTCTTATCAAGCAGAAATGCCCACGGTGCATGCCGGCGACAAGGGGCTGCTTTCCTTACCCTCCTTTGCACATGCACGCGGAATTCCGGCTGTTGCCATCATCCGTGCAGATGGTGAGGTAATCGGTTACGGAGCTCCCTCCCGCATTGCGAAGTGGAAGGAGCTTGTGAAGTAAAGATTACTGTACCCTTGTGCCCACAAGCTGCGTCTATTGTCGCCGGCTTGTGGGCTTTTTTATGCCTCCTCACCTCGGCTTCTTTCTGTTTGTGAGGAATCAATATTTTACAAGGCGCCCGTCGGGATAATAGGTGGAGCCGTTGGGGCGGGAAGTGTGGTGCGGAGGCGGTACCGAATGGGCAATACTGCATGATTACCGCGCAGCGAAGCCGGGATGATGAACTCCCAAGCCGTGCCCGTCGGAACGCTATCCGCTACTTGACGAATCTGCTCCGGAATATCGTGTTCCACACTGATGACGCGGTCTCGGACACGGAAATATTGCTCCGCACCAAGTACTTCTTCTTCAATATAAGACGCTTGGAGAACATTCGCGGGGTAATCCGCCTTTGTAACGCGGCAGAGAATGCCATTGCCCAGCACCATGGTGCCCGGAAGATGTTTTTGCGTGTTGATGATGTCATCCCCTATACTCTTTTGGCGGTGTCGGAGGAGGCGTTTTTCAACATCTCGATAGTGTGCCTCAGCTTTGTTTTGCGCTGCCTCCAAGTCGCGGATGGTGGCGTCATCTGCATGTACCAACCGGGGAAGATATAGCAAAATCAGTTCCGTAAACTCATCCGAGTGGTCGGAGGAGTTGCCTGCTGCACGCATTCCTGCCAGGATTGTTTGTTCCGTGTGCAGCTCGGCCGGGAGTTCTGCGGGGTTGCTGAGAGGGGGGTGTTTCAGGGTAAAGTAGGAGTGGATTTCTTGCAGCGTCAGGGGGCTCGGTTCTGCACGATATGCCAAAAGTTCGATGTAGCGTAAGCCCATTGTTTTCAACCGTGAGGCATCCGCTCCGTCTATTGCTTGCAGTGGCACGAGAAAACGCCAGGCCACGCCGTCCGGCGCGGAGGAAAGCGCCTCTCGAACGGTGAGCGGTGTATTGTAGAGCTGTATGGAGATGTTGGTACCCGGTATGTAAGCGTGTATGCAGTGTGCACGGCGCGCTTTATAATTATCGGCCGGGGAGGGCAGGGCGAATACATCGTACTGCAAACCGTTGGGTAATACGGTAATTCCCTGCTGGGCAGCGTGCTGCGCAGCAAAATCCGTTTCTTGAAGCTTACGGTACAGAAGCTCATTTTTTTGAGCTCGGAAGAGCTCGAATCTTTCTTGGGGCAGCGGTGCGTGGCTCTTGAGTTGCTCTGCAAAAGCGCGGTAGAATTCTGCCGGGTCCATGGGGGCGTATCGTTCTTCCTGTTGCAGGACGCGGTGTGCTCTCAGGAGCAGAGACAAGGCTTCATAGCTCATGCGTGCATGTTCCGCCTGCTCTGGGGTGGGTGGCGGAGTCTCCGGCAGGGGGCTATATGCCATTACAAGCGGTTGTAAAAGAAGAGCTGAGATGAAAATGTGGTTCATGGGCGGTGGTAGGTGGATTGCAGCAACTGTTGTTCGAGTTTTACCGGCAAACGCTCGGACGAGCGTTTGTAGTAGTCTGCGCGCAAGGTGACGTTCGGGGTGTCTTCCGCTGAGCAATGGATGGAGAGTACGCGTTCCGTGGAGCGTATTTGTGTGATGTGTTGCCCGTTGCTCATGTAGAGGGTACAGGTTGAGTATTCATCCTTTAGCGCCAACCCCAGGGCTGCCAGTTTGAGCATCTGACGGCGAACTTCCGGTACATTGACGGGGGATTGCCCATGAGGCACCAATAACAGGAGCAAACGGTTAATTTCCGTTGTTTGGGCGCGGGTAAGCTCGGGTTGTGTCGTTTTGGCAGAGAGTTGCACCGCAACCGTGATGCTGCTGCCGTTTCTCAATACTTCCAGGCGTATGGTATCCCCGGGGCTCTTGCTGCTGATGATATGGGCTAAGTCCTCCGCTTTGTGTAGTATCTGCTCCTCTGCCCGCAGCAAAACATCCCCGCGTTTTAGGGCTTTTGCCGCATGGGTATTGCTGACAAGCTCATGCACCGTCAATCCGCTACCGGGGGGGATTTGCTCACGGTATATTTTTTGCACCTTTTCGTCAGTGGGGGCTGTGTGAATGCCTACCAGCGCAACTTGCCCGTCTGCGTACAACAGGGAGAGCATGCTTAAAACGCAGGGTATGATACGTATTGCTGTCATGTTTACCAATAAAATGAGAAAAACGGTACGGTTTGAGCTTTGTTGCTTGCACTGCGTGCAAATTCCAGTGCATCGCGGCGCTGTTCCTCAGGCATTTTTGCCGTGCGGATGAATTTCAGACTGCCATCTGCTTTTATCATGCAGAGGATAAAGTCGTCCGGAAAGTTTTTGTCCGTCTCCGGAATAGCTTTAAGCAGTCTGCCACGCGCAGAGGAAAGGCCCGCATGCGCATCATTCGGGTGCCGCTGCCACTGCCAAGTGCGGAAGTTGTTGGCTTGTTCCCATTTTTGAATATAAGCCTCCGGGGATTCCTGCGTCTGTTCCCGTGGAATGATGCGGGTTGTTCCGTCCTCTAGCCTTATTCTCAGCCCATTGGGGTAAGATGAGTGCACACTGATAAGTTGTCCGTGTACGGTGCTGCCGTCCGTCAGTTGCCACTCCCTCGGGGGGAGGGCGGCCAAGGGATCCGATGCGGGAGGGCGGGGCTTTTCCGTGTTTTGCACCGCGGGGGTATCCGTCTGCTGCATCAAGCTGCGTGCAATGGCCTCCATTTTGCTGCCCCGTAATTTGTCATATGCCTGTTGCAAGGCGGCGGCATCTTTGCTGATTTTGCTACGGCACAGGTCAGCCAAGGCACGGTAGTAATATATGTGGGCGTGGTCCGGAATTTCACCGTACGGTGTTGCGGTGGAAATCCCGATGGTAAGGAGGTATTCGTAGGCAAAGACAGCCTCCTGCCAGCGTCCCTCTTTTGCAAAGCGGAGTGCTAGTTGTGGGGTAATGCCGGAGTCCCTGCCGCGTGTGTGCAGGAGCTCGCTTTTCATCATATTGATGTATTGCGTGCCGTTTTGCGCTTGGTCTTGCAGGTAAGCGCGGTACGCATCATACGCCACGGGGCGGTGCAGCATCGCTAACAGCAGGGCATCTTTCCGCAAACGTGCCGCTTTTGCCTTATCCGGTTCGGCCAGAGCAAGGGCTTCACGGTAGGCCGGGGTGGTATCGGTTTCCGCGTGCTTGGCCATGTTGTCCAAAATGCGCTCGGCTTGTTCCTGATGGCCTTTACTCAACAGTTGCCGAATGAGTTGCAGCCCCACGAAGGAGTATTTGCCGCTCATGAACTGAGGTGGACAGTCCGCCCAAGCTGTAATCTCCGCCGCGGCTCCCCATTTAGCTAAGTGCATCAGGATGCTGCCGGTGAGCCCATTCTCCGGAGTTTTAGCGTTTTCTTTTGCCATGGACATGAAGGCACGGATGGCTTCTGCACGTTGTTCCGGGGTGGCGGGCAGTGCCTTGCTGATGATGGCAGCGCGCTTTAGATTGCGGCCGAGTTCGTCCTCATGCCCCAAGCAGGCAATCTGCATTTCATCTTGCAGCCCGAGTGCTTCCCCATAGTCTGCAAGCGGGGCTTTTTCCCCCTCATAGTGTTCAAACAAGCTCAGCAGAGCCTGTGGGCTGAACCCTCGTAACTCTCTCTGGCAAATGAGTAACGGCCATAAATCATGCGCATTGAGCAGCTTGGCCAAGGCGGCACATGCCTGCTGCATGCCGGCATTGTTGCCGTGTTTTTCCCATACGGCCAGTTGCAGGGCTATGCGGTGCAGGTGTTGCGGTATTTTGCACAGGGCTTCATTGATGATGGGACTATCCGTCCCTTCCGCGCTGTTCTGCCGAATACTCAGCCCGCTGTCTGTAAAGTCCAGCATGACGCCGTCATCCTCACAGTGCATTGCTATGCGCAGGTACACCGGGAGGGTGAGGTCATTCTGCTCCGGGCGTGTGCGCTCACATTCTTGCAGGGCGTTTGCCAGTATGATGCCTGCACTGCCCACGCTGCGTACTTGGCTGATGTGTTTTTCCAGCGCTTGCAGGTCGGCATCGAACGCGTGTCGGATTGTTTCTTCCCGCTCATCTGCCACGCCCAACAATGCCGGACTCCACATCGGCAATTCCACGGCTGAGGTGTCCGGCCAGTGGGGTGAGACTCCTTTTGCCGTTACTTCCACCGCTTGCCAAGCGCAACTGCCGTTACCCACGGCCAAAATGCAGCGCGGAGCCAAGGCCCGCAGGTTTTCCGGCAGGGCCGAAAGTGCGTTGCGTACGGCTTGTTCCGCCTCCTGCCGGGAGGAATAATCGTGTACGCCTAAGGCTGCCAAGCAGGCTTCCGGCACATCTTGGCCTATTTTGCGGTAGTGAGTGATGCCTTTGAACCTCAAATAGTTTTTCAACGTGTCGGGGTGCAGCGTGAGCAGCTCGAACCCGGGGTTGCCCAGCTTACGCCCCAAGGCCACGGCAGCTGCGGTGTCTCTCCATATCATGGTGAGCATGAGTGCTGTTGTGGCATCTGCACTTTTGGGCTTGAACCGGCATGCTTGTCCTTGCAGCGCTTTTTCGGCATGCATAAACAACATGTAAAAATCATTGGTTGCAGCCATCTCTTCCTCCGTTTTTTGGTTGATGATGACGGGGCGGTCTCCACGGAATTGCTGCAATTGTATGCGCATGCCTGCGGCATAGATTTTATCGCGTCCCTGTCCGTAACACCATAGCTGTAATGCTCTGTCCAAGAGCTTGAGCTCAAACATGCTCAACTCTTCATCATGAGCAAGCCGGCGCATGATGGTGCAGTAGCGGTGTGCTGCATTCGGCGGGGCGGAGAGCATTTTGTGCATCTCGGTGATGAAGGCTCGCCTCGGTGCTTGCTCATGCCGGAGTATAATGGTTTTTCCGTTCAGCAATGAGCGGTATTCTATGAGTGGTCTCGCAATTTCCCGCTGCTCTTGCGGGCAAAAATACTTTATGTAGGCGTCCACTGCATCTACGTTCCCGGGATTGCATTGCGCTAAAATGTAAAATAAGTCTTCGTTGTCAGGGTGCTTCAGCCAGTTATGCAGCACCAGATGCCGGTACGCCATCTCGTAGCTGAGGTCGTAGTATATCCATTGTTTAACCTTCTCATCCCGGATGGTGAAATTGTCTGCCAAGGTAACTTCTCCGGGCATGGGTGCAATGGGTTCCGTATAGGGGAATACAAGAGTTGTAGCCGTGCACTCCCAGGTGCATTGCAAGAATATGCCGGTCGTCAGTAGTGTTCTTATCGGGTGCATGGCCGGTTAATTGTGGAAAAATGAGCGTTCCGGTTTCATGTTGTGCAGGCGAGGAATGTACACCGCCCACGGCATGGCAATGAAGGCTTGGTAATAGCCTGCAACAACCCTGCGAGTTGCAGCAAAATCGCACCCCCACATGTAGCTGAGCTCATCTGTAATCCTGATTTCCTGGAACGTATATTGGGTGCCGTGCAGCTGGTTGAGCAGGGTTAAATCATGATGAAAGTCTTCCGTATAAAAACCTTCCTCATTGCAGTATGCAAGCAAAAATACGTGGCGTTCTGCCCATTCTGCCACAACTTGCGGGTGCTGCTGTATGTAGTACCGGAATGCTACATCAGCCTCACTGCCACGCCGATTGAGCATGATGAGGACAATGCTGCTGCCCCGTAAGTGGGAGTATAGCAGGGCTTCATTCACGTTTTCCGCTACCGGGAGATGGGCTTTTTCTTTGCTGACGGGTAGTTCTGCATATCGTTGCAGCATGTGCAGGGTTTCCGGCGTTACGATGTATAAATTAGGACTCGTTTTTGCTTTGGCTGCGCCCATTTCTTCGTTGGGAACAATCAGTTGCATGGTCTCTCCGTTTGCCTTTACCACCAATGCAATAATGTTCTCACCGCTTTGGGTGTATGCTGCGGATAGAATGCGCGCTGCAAAGCTGCCTTGCATGTAGCTCTCGATGGTTTCAAAGCGGTTGCTCTCATACCAACGGCGCACGTAGGCCGCGTCTGCATCTGACAACGATGTTATATTCAGAACAAGCTTGCGCCCGGTGGGGGTGGTAAGGTGCACATTCACTCGGTTTCCCCACGTGCCGGAGATTCCGCTGAGCATGGCTCGGAATGGTTCTTCTCCGCGCGGATACCAAGTGCGCTCTTGCGTGGGCTCAAGGTATTGCGGTATTTCCAGGCTCAGCGCCGGGGCTCCGAACTCTGCTGCCGTGGCATACGTGCTTTTCTCTTCCGTTGCCTCACTCGGCACGGCAAGCAGGCTCAGCGCCATTGCTACGAGTGTTGTGAGTCGTTTCATTTCTTCTCGGTGGGGAGTTTAATGTACATGTAGCTGATGATTACCCGGCTCTTTTGGCTTTTATCCGGTTGCTCTTTCACGCCTACAACAAGCGGTACTTGCAACGCAACGGTATTGCCTTGCGGGTCTGCGAATACTCGATTTATCAACGGTGTGTGCGCATCATGCTCTTGCCCGAATACCTCGTGCACGATGAGTGTTACAAAATCCGGCATGTCTGCTTCCGTTATCTCGGGGGGGAAGATGAATGCCGTTTCGGCGGTGCGGCCATCTCCTCCTTGTAAGCCATATTTCCGGCGAAACTCAGCCAGTTTTTCTTCTGCGTCGTCCCACAATGTCTTGCGCATATTTGCTGCTTCTGTCCCTTGGTCATTATCCCCGTAGTAGAGGAAAAAGAATTGATGGGCGCTTTTGCTGTATAAATCTGCAAAATAATTGTCCGGTTTATGCGTGCAACGCATGATGATGGCGCCATGTCCGTTAAAACAATTATCGTAAAACTCATTTAATTGCTTCCGGTGCTGCCGGATGAGGGCGTGCCAGTGCATGAGCCCCGCTGCACTGTTCTGCAACCGCGCTACGCCGTCTGCCGTTTCATCTATGGCTGCCAGAAAAGCCGCTGCCTCTGCGTCCGGTATGACGGGAAGTTTTGCCAGTACTCGCTCCCGTACCATTTCCAGCGTTGCTTTTTCTTCTTCCGTCAGCTCTACATCTATCTCCTCGTCGCGGAAGTCGTTTGTCCGCCCGGCTATTTCCAAAAATAACCGCACGGAGCCGTGGCAGACTGCTGCGGTTTGCTCTTGCAAGAGCCGGTTATACACCGCAGCGGGTATGTTGCGCAGTAAACGGGGCAGGGGACCTCTGCGGTACAGCTCTTCAGTTGTATAGCGCTCGTTGATTAAGGTGCAAACCTCGTCAAACTCCTTTTCTGCCGCCTTTACTGCGCGGATATACGGTATAGCTGCTTCGGCACTGTCTTTGTCATGAATCGCTTGCAATACCCGGATGGCTTCCCGCATCCTCTCCCCCAGAGCCTCGGCCTTGCCGCAAAGGAGCGTGATGGCATCTGTTGGCTCGCTCTCTGTGGCTACCCCCGTAGGCAGCACGGCTTCTGTATGCGTGCTCAGCGTGGCAAGTGCACTCAGTGCGTAGATGTATATTCGGCTTCTCATTCCCTTATATAGGCGTTCTCGCAGGCGAATTTATTGATTTATTTGCAAAAATTATCACAAAAATGCACATTTTTGAAGTCTCAATTTGCCGGAATGCGGTAAAACATGCGGAAATGGCTTGACTATGCTGCTTTTTCTGGCATAAAAGGTGTATGCGAATTGTAATGATGGCCACGGGCGATATTGCCATTCCTGCTATGAACTCGCTTGTCTGTTCCGGTGAGTTGGTTGCTTTGTTTACTCAGCCGGATCGCCCCGTTGGGCGCCACCAGACGCTTACTCCGCCTCGTATTAAGGTATGTGCGTTGGAGCAGGGAATACCTGTTTTCCAACCGGAGCGTATGCGTGATGCTGAGGCTGTGGCTCAGCTGCGTGATTTGAAACCCGATTTGGTGGTGGTGATGGCTTACGGGCAAATCCTTTCTCAAGAGGTTATTGACATCCCCTCTCTTGCTTGTATTAATGCTCATGCTTCTCTCTTGCCCCGCCATCGCGGGGCGGCCTGTATTCAGGCTGCCATCGAAGCCGGTGATGATGAAACCGGTATTACCATCATGCATGTGGTTAAAAAACTGGATGCCGGTGATATTATTTGCTCCAACTCCATCCCCTTACGTGGTACGGAAACTGCGGAATCTCTCCATGATGATTTGGCCTTGCTTGCTCCCTTGGCTTTGGCGGATGCCGTGGAGCAGCTCCGTAACGGTTCTGCCGACCCCGTGGAGCAGGATGAAAGCCTGATGACTTATGCTCCCAAGCTCATGCGTGCTCATGGCCTTATTGACTGGAGCCTTCCGGCCTTGCAGGTCTCTCGCAAAATTCGTGCCTATCACTCTTGGCCCGGTACCTATACCACATACCCCTCCGTTAAATCCGGCGGGGATAAGCAGCTCAAAATCTTCCCCCCCATTGATTGCTTCCCCCGCTTAAAGAAACCGGTGGACGCCGTCCCCGGTATGGTGCTGGAGGCCGGCCCGGATGGTATGCTTGTCTCCTGCGGCGGTCCCCGCGGCGGCGCCATCCGCATCTCCACCATGCAGCCCCCCGGCGCCCGCAAGATGAACGCGGAAAGTTTCTTCGCCGGCCACAAAATCATGCCCGGTACCATCCTCGGTATCGTGGCAGAGGGGTGATTGATTTTTTGCTGATAGTCACAACAAAACGCTCAGTTCTACAAGGCTTTGAACTGAGCGTTTTGTTTATAAACGATGGATGTTTATTTGCATCCGATTCCTTTTTATCAATTCCCACAAATCTCGGCAAACAACCTTGAAGGGGCTTGGCCTGATTTGTGAGACTCTTGTCGTAAAGCTTACGGATTTCTGTCGGAGAACTTGGTATAGTTACTAAGCTTCTTCCTGATTTGTAAGCTGCACTTTACCATGGCTGTTTTCCTTGTTTCAATGCTTCAGCACAAGAAATCATATAAGCTTCAAACTCTTTTCGGAAAGGCTTGTCTATGTACTGGTTTCCGTTAAACCAGAAGCTTTGATTGCCCTCAATAATAAGCGGTCCTTCCGGCGTAATGGCTATATCCCATCCGACAGCTTGAATCCGCTCGAAAGACTTATGTGCTTTAATAGCCAGTTCAATTGCTTCCTTGAAAAAGGGAATGGGCTGATTCTCGTACACAAAACCGCTATCGGGGTGCATGGTGTTTCTGTATGCCGGATCTTCTGAGTAAACTGTTTTTTTCCAGCAACCCTTATCTGCGTTTATGCCGACAGCAACGCCTCCACTATGTGCATTGTCAACTTTTGTTCCGCCAACGCCAAAACGGTGGAAGCCGGATATGTATTGAACCTCACCCTTTGTGTCGCGCATGGTTACAATGCGCATCGTGTTGAGGGAATGCGGGTAAATCTTAGCTAAATCAGGATGATTGAGAATTGCTGTCTCTACGATGTATTCGTTGTTGACTTTTTCCGCTAATTCTGAAAAAGTGCATTTTTGGCCGTTTACTAAACAGTCGTGCTCGTCTATCGCCTCTAGCAGATAGGCGCCTTTACCTTGGTGCCCATCATGCGGTTTGATGAATAACCGTTTCTTATCAAGAAGTATCGGAATCAACGCTGTTTTACGCCCCTTGTCGGAAATCTGAAGTTCTCCTTCAGTTTTGTCTAAAAATCCGTACATGTGAGTCGTTGTGATACCACATGCTTCGAAGTGCTTAATGCAGCGCTCTTTTGCGGTGAGTATCGCAGCGTCTTCTTTGGCCCATTCCAATATGGGTAAATTGTAAGTAAACCACTCAGAGTCGAAGATGAAGTCGCCAATGCAAGCCCCCTTGTACTGAAGTCCATATTGGAAATAATGCTCAACCGTTTCCCGAACGGGGAAAGCTTTCCCTCCATTAATCAGGTCTTTGAGATCTTGCATTACCTCCTCAAAAGACTTTGAGTTTTCATTTTTTGTAGACTCATAGTACGCCCGTACTCGTTCGCGAGACTTCTTGAGTTTGATGTGAGAGGTGAAAGTCTTGCGCCATAAACATAACTTTTGGAAAAGGTTCATAATGAGAGTTTTTTTCGATGTGTTCACCTTGCCGTGAGAGCTTGTTGCACGAGCGGACGTACATTCGCATTTTACAGCGGTTTGCACGTATTGCTTGGCTCAGGAATAATGCTACTTCTTTTTAGCAGTAATGTCAACCGGATTTTTTGTGTGCTGATGCGCGCTCGTTGCGTTTTAGTTGTTCGGTCTTACGATGTTAACCGGCGTTTGTTTTTTTCTTCTTCTGAAAAGTCTGGCGAAGAATCCACGCTTGCGAGGTTTGCTTTCTTGGATGCCGGCAGAGAGTTTGTTTTTCAACTTTTGGACCCATGAAGGAGTGGGGGTGATGGGATGATGCTCAAGATACTCCAGCACGGGGAGCATCTCTTTTTGTTCTACCTGCGTAAGCTCAAAATCAAACAACTCTTCTTCAGTCAATGCCGGAATGCAGGGAAGTGCGTCTATTCCTACCGCTTTAAAGTTGATAATGGTGCGCTTACATTTTGCGCATTTGCCACAATTAGATGATAAGTTGTCACCCTGCCAACACACTCGGAGCTTTTCTAAACCTTTTTCCCATTTGCTCACCAATGCCGCCTTCTGAATACGGCCGAATTCTGCTCCGTCTGTAACAATTTCATTTGCAGCCGATGAAAGGAAATGATTGGTTACGGGATTGCTTCCGTGCGGGTACAAGAAACTTGTGAACATGCCGTCATTGCCCAACATTAAGTAACCGAAATCCTTTTCAAATACTCGCATGCACCCGACCAGCATGCTGAAATATGCCATGCCATAATCACAGTGCATATCTCTGAAGTTTGTTTCAATGGTGTAAAAATCCAGCCCCAAGTCTTCCACCATGGAACGCGCATCTGCCGAAGCTGCGCGCCACTCATCAACGTAATCTTTGCGAATATCTGCTCCGTGGAGCATTAAGCAGGCCTTTAACGGCAGGGATTGGGGCCCGGCCAGAGCTTTTGCATGTCTATATGCCGTAAAGCAGGCATCCAGACCGCCACTGAAACAAGAAATGGCCTTTTGCTTGACTGTGCTATCGCTGTCATCGACGAGCTCGTCTGCGGTTAATTCAATATCCCTGTATTGGTCCGGATTTGTTTGGCACCACGCCTTTACATAGCGGTCTATGCCGCGCCAAAGGCTTTTGGATAAGGTGGATTTAATGTGGAATTGCCCACCGACTTCCATCATTTTGTGCAAGAAAATGATGCTCCATACATCCCCTGAGTGAGTAAGCTGCTGAGGCTTTTTGTCTTTGGCTTGTACGATCAGATACTGCTTTTCGGAATGGAATCCGTAGCTGAGTGTAGCAGAGAGTTTGATTCCACCGTCCGGTAATACAGTAGCAGGGGAGAGAGAGATGGTGTTCATGTGTGGGGAACTTCTACTTGTAAATGGTTTAGTGCTGTTAAGATTTCTTCCGTACTACGGCACATGTGACAATGCGTAAAGTGGGATAAGCTTTGTTGCCATACCCCGGAAAGTTTTCCGTAGTTGTTATCTATCATGATAACGTGTTTACCCAGTAAAATTGATGCAATAGATACGTGCAGCCTATTCGTTATGACGATGTCATAGCGATTCAATGTTTTGAAAAATTGAGTTACCAACAAGTCGTTGAACTCAGACCAACGACAATTGCCGCCACCGTAGCGAGAGACATCAACGCTCGGCAAATGAGCCATATTGCTCGGTAATATGGAACCGGCTGCTTCGGAATCATTTCTCATGACGAGCAAAAGTTTACGCCCATCCGGAAGAATTTGTTCGCGTTGTTTCGTGTGTTTGTCTAAGCGGTCGATGCTTTTACGGTAAGCTCGGCATAAGCTTCTGAACTTGCTGTGCCTCGGCAAGAAAATACCGGCCAGAGCCGAAGCGATGCAAGCGGGTCTGGGTAACTGTTTCCGGGCATCTTCCCATGTCAAGTAGTTGCGAATGTCCATGTAGCACGCCATGTCATTGCTGAGGAAGATTTCAGCCGTATTGTTAATGCTTTTGCAATAGTTGAAACTCTGTTCGTCTCGGCAGAAAACGGTAAACCTTGAATCCAGTTCGGAAATGAGCTTGTCGCACTTCCTCATGCTGTGAGGTAGTATAATGCATGCCTCGAGGTGTTTATTTGAAAACAGTGTTGACAGGTATTCGAGCTGCCCCCAATCGGGCACCATAGCACCACCTCCGCCGTATACCAAGTTGTATGGGGTGTCATATGTTTTCTTTTCGTCGTACATTTCGTAGCTTAAGCCCAATCGGTCAAATAATTGAACGCTCGCGACTGCAATCAGCGCGTCCCCCATATTCCCCGGATTGGGATGATAGACAAAATGACCGATTTCTTTCAGCTTGGATTCAAGCTGAGAATCGGGTTGCCTACAACTTGGTATCATAAGCTTCACGGTAATAGTCTAGCTGATTATGTGTTCTGTGTAAAGTTTTTTTTGTTTTTTCTTGATTCTCAGGTTTTCTACCGTTGCGTTCTAGGGAAACGCTGATTTAATCAAAAAAGTCATAGTTAAGGCTTTTATGTTCTCCTAATTGCGATATAATGGACTTGTTATTAAAAAGTTAAGATGAAAATAAAGCAGCTAACATTGACCGATATCGAACATGCAGGGCGCAAAAAGACAACGCGTCGCGAGGATTTTTTGACGAGCATGGATGCCATCATTCCTTGGGAAACATGGATTGAAATGATTCGGCCGCACTATCCCTCAGGCAAAAGAGGTCGCCCTGTAAGAGGTATCGAAACAATGCTGCGCATGTATCTGCTGCAAGTATGGTTTAATCTGTCCGATGTTGGAGTAGAGGATGCAATATACGACAGTTACGCCATGCGAACATTCATGAGGATAGACTTTTATAATGAGCAGGTTCCGGATGCTACGACATTGCTTAAATTCCGTCACCTTCTTGAGGAACATAAGATAGGAGAACAAATATTTGCAGATCTCAAAAACCGACTCGATAATGCAGGCCTGCTGATGCACGGCGGTACGGTTGTCGATGCTACCATTATCCATGCGCCCGGTTCCACTAAAAACGCAAAGGGTAAGAGAGATGAAGAAATGCATCAAGTTAAGAAGGGGAATCAGTGGTATTTCGGCATGAAAGTTCACGTTGGAGTAGATGCGGGGAGCGGATATGTTCACACTATAACCGGAACCGCAGCGAATGAGCATGATTCTCAGCAGATAAGTGCATTGATACGCAGAGATGACGAAGTGGTTTATGGCGATTCCGGTTATCCGGGAGCAGCAGAGCAGGAAAAGATAAAAACAGATAAGGAATTTTCCAAAATTGAGTTCCGCATCAATAAAAAGCCTTCCTGCTTAAAGATAAAGGATTGTTACAAAGGTATTGGGAAAAACATGAATCGGTTCAATATCCTGTTTGCCTGTGCAAATCTTGTAATGTGCCTGCGAGCCAATTGCTCATTAGCACCTATTGGAGGATAACTGTGCCCGTAAGATGAACGCGGAAAGCTTCTTCGCCGGTCATAAAATCATGCCCGGCACCATCCTCGGTATCCCGACGGAGTAAGATTGATGGAACGCGGAATAGTAAGAGCCCCCGACGGGGGGCTCACTTAGTTTCAGAGTCTGCCACTGTTGAGTTTATAGTCGTAACTCCTTCTGCCTTCTTCCCTGAAATCGGCTTGGTACCTTTCCAGTACCTTCTTAAATATTTCCTCATATTGGGGGATGAATAAATCATTCCTTTGTTCCATGTTCTCAATGATTTCATTCGCCAAAGCTTCTGTTTGCCTCAGATCAGTCTGCCCCTGATTGAACGATGTCCCTTTGATGGAGCCCGGCGAAATGTTGAGGACTCTGTTGTCTGAGCCTCCCTTTTCTAATTCCACGTTAATGCTTTCGATAAAGAAACGCAGGGCTGCTTTGGTCGCTCCGTATACGGAGAAAAACGGAGATGAGAGATAGGCTGATATGCTGACCATGACACCGCAGTAAAATGGTTTGTCTGACTCCAATTTAGAATAGAATCGGCGGATAAGGCGCATCGCGGGGATGGTATTAACCTGAAAATAGGTGTTGATGATGGCGTCCGGAACGTCTTTCAACAAGGCCAACTTTCCGAATCCTGCCGAAATGAAGATGGTATCAATATCCGTAAATTGATCAAAGAAACTGTAGTCCTCTGATGTTAAATCAAATTCATAACTGCTGATTTTCGGCTTCTTATATTGAGCTTGCAACGGGGCTTTGTCGACAATGTGAACCCGCTCGACCTCCGGTCTATCTGCCAATATCGTGCCGACTGCAAGTCCTATCCCATTGGCGCCCCCAACTATTAAAACCTGTTTCATTTTAAATTTCGGTTGTGTTAATGCGTTTGGTGAATTGCTCCATAACTGCTGCCATGGCAATGCTTTCGTGCCTTCTCAATTTCCCGGTGCTGTAGCGTTGCTTGTATATGCAGCTAAGGAATTCTTGTAGCTCATACCTAAGTCCCTCACCGCTCCACATATGGAAGAAGCGTTTGTTTTTGTTCCTATCCTCGTACCTCAGTTCAAAGTAATCCGTTTTCCACCAAGGTGCTTCCACGTATGCGTATCCCTTGGTGCCGGATATAACCAAGTTACCCTCTGTTTTTACGCCCAATCCTATTTTGAAAGTGCATGTAGCCTTCGGATAGTTGACAACGCCTTTCGTGAAAATATCCACGCCGTTTTCCATTCGCGAGTATAGGTGGATGTTTTGTATCTCTGTGCCGAATAGTTTAATAATCGGTAATAAGGGATATGAGCCTAATTCGTACAGAGACCCCCCGGCTTGTTTCGGGTCAAATTCCCGTAGGGTTTTGTCCTGCCATAACTTAGAGAGTGAAGCCTCAACATCGACTACTTCACCGATGACGCCACTCCGAACCATGTTGATTAAGTGGGTAAATGCCGGACAATATGCTGTTTTATTTGCTTCCAGCAACACGCACTTATTCTGTTCTGCAAATTGAAAAAGTTCCTGCGCTTCTTGTTCTTTCAGAACCATGGGGGTCTCGCACAGTACATGTTTCCCCCGCTCCAAGGATTGGCGAATGTAGTTGTAATGGCTCAGGTGCGGTGTCGCAATGTATACGGCATCCGTATTTGCATAAAATAGCTCCGTATTTGCGCATGCTATGCAGTTGCCGTTTTCCTTTGCCAGTTGCTCTGCATGTTGTAATTCCGTATCATACACAGCACTCAACTTTACTCCGGCTACGTAATTGATTTCTTGAGCAAAGCGTTTTGCAATGCGTCCGCAACCTATGATTCCGAGTCGAATGGACTCTTGCGCTGCTGCTCGGAGTTGGGTTGATGAGATGCCTTCTGTGCGTGGTAAGTACACTACTTGGCAAAAATTACTCAGGTAATCAAATTTCCCTTCCCAGTCAGAGCCTATGGCAAAAATATCTACATCGTACCGTTCAATGTCGTCTATCTTTTGACCAACGTAATTTTCTATAATGATTTCATCTGCCAAGCCGGTAGCTTTTACTGCCTCCACTCGCTCCAGCACGTTGTTGCGTACGTTTAATTTGCCTCGTTCACGGTCAAATGCATCATTGGTAACTCCTACTATCAGGTAGTCACCGAGCTCCTTTGCTCGGCGTAGTATGTTCAGATGTCCGTGGTGCAGTAAATCGAAAGTGCCGTATGTTATTACTTTTTTCATGTCTTTTCATATTTACAGACAACCGTGTTCTCTCCCCCAATTTGCTAATTTCTCCGCTTCATCTATGCTCATCTTCCGAAGATCATTGTGCGTGGGAACAACTACCGGCTTCCAATATTCACCGAAACAATACCATAACCATACCTCCGCGTTATTCGGCGCATAAAACGTTTTCCCTTCAAACTCAATTTCTCGCAGCGGGAATACATCTTTTGTTCTGTACAGTCGGGGCTTCGGTTGTACGGTGCAGTCCAAACTCATGAACATGCGGGATGTTTCATGTTCTGATTTGAGCGGGGCTTCCAACTCTCTGGTGAAGTCATCCAGTCGTCTCCAAGCGTTGAAGTTGACTTCGTCCTCGCACAGTTTGCGCTCGATTTTTGCTTCAATTCCCTGCTCAATGGCTTTTATGGCATCTTCTGAACTAACCTCTTCCTTCAGGTACATGATGGGGAAAATGTCGACCATGAAGAACATTTTATGGCGTTCTCCTTTTTGGTATACTCTGCAAAAATCTTGCTCGTTATCTAATGCAAACGCTTTGTTCATGACTCTCCCGAAGAAACCGGGAGGTTTAAAGTAGACGTAATCTCCTTTCAGTTCTTGCGGGGCTATTTCTGCAAATTTAAGTGCATCTTCGTACGGCATCGAGATATCCACATCATCATCCCACGGAATGAATCCCTTGTGTCTTACTGCTCCGAGCAACGTCCCATAGTCCAGCCAGTACCGCAGACCATGCTTCCGGCATATGCGGTCTACTTCCTCCAGTATATCCAGCTCCAATAGCTGTACCACGCGCGCCAACCCTCCTACTTTCGGCATGTTTGCAACATCGATGCTCCATTCCTGTGTAAGCTGCATCTTGTCGACTTGCGTTAATTTTCGGGGCGCCGTTTTCATGAAACGTCGTCTGTATATTCTCCTTCGTTTCTTTCCGGGGATAAACGAAGTTAATAATCTGATGAAAAGTCTTTTCATAATGTCTCTCTATCGGAAGTTATTGCATGTAATTTGCGAAAATGCGCCTGGTTTCGCTGTCCATTTTAGGAACTGTTGAAGCCGTTCGGAAAAAGGATGGCCATAGCATGAAGTCTCCGTATATGTCGGTCAGATATTCAATGTATTTGCCGGGAACTTTGAACTCTAAACCTTCGAAACTAATCTTGCCGAGAGGGAACAATATGTCTTCTCTTATTATCATGTGTCGGCATCCTGTGATATAGGATTCTGCCCCTCGTACGTAAATGGTTCTGTCCCCATGGCCTTCTTTTTCTTTCTGTTCTAAGTATGCTAAAATTTTCTTCTGATATGTTTGGTTGAAGGCAGGCTGTTTTTGGTTGAATTTAAACATATCTCTATCAATCATTGAGGCTTCTTGTTCTGTTTGACCTTTCACCGATTGATAGCCGAAAATGTCAATGTGCAATGAATAGCCCGGTAATTGCATCACGACAAATCGGACAAGCGCATTTTCTCCGTTTATCATTTCGCACGTGATGTCGTTTTCTTTTGCCATTTGGAGGAGTTTGTCCCGGTCTTCTCTGCGTATGGCAATATCCACATCTTCGTCCCAAGGGATGAATCCTTTATGCCGAACAGCTCCCAACAGTGTGCCGAAATCCAGCCAGTACGGAATTTGATACCGATCCATCATGTCGGTATAGTATTTAAGCTTATTCAAGAGCTCAAGCTGCACTCCTCTCAGTATTCCCGTCGCAGCGGGACAATCTCCGGGATAGCTCATGTGCATGAGCATCGTCTTTATGTGCTCTACATCTTTTTGTAGCTTATCCGTTTTTGTCTCAAATCCTTTCCACTGCCTAAGGCGGTGGCGTAAATTCTTATTAGGAATCAACAGTGCCAGTAATTTGACGAAAAACTTCATTTGTTAATTTTCCTTTCCTGTACCTCAGAGCCTATGTATGGATCGTGTTAGTAGACTACTCGTTTTATTGTGACTTGTCAATATTAAATTTCACAAAACGAAAACATCCTGAGAGAATGCCTTTATGCAGGAATTCTTGGAAAAGCAGGGCTCCCTCATGCTTGAGATTGCTGTCAGCTGTGGTTCTCGTCCCGATTTGGGTAGAGCGAAAGAAAATTCGGTTCAGAACAAAGAGTCTTTCATGCGTTGCGTTGAGGAGTCTAAGTCGACAATCCGTTCCGGTGCTGTTAACGACCTCAAGGAGGTCGATGCTTACTACTTGCCATTAAGTTTACTTATTTTGGTGTTATTTGTTAATGATAAAATTGATGACTCTGAAAAATTGCACAAAAATGGGCAATTAGGTCAAAAGTCTTGCAGTGGGGCGTGCGGTAATGAGGATGCGTACCAATTACCGCACAATTTGCTACAATGCTTTTTGTGGAGTACTTGCGTTAGTTTTTTAAGGCATCGAGACGAATTTGAGTGTTCGCCATACGCTGAAGAATTTTTTTTCGTTTTTCACGGTATTTTGTCTTGGCTTTGCCGAAAAGGATGAAGGATAGCAAATAATATCGCATCTGTTTTCGCCTCATCTTGTTGATTTCCCTTTCTAATCGTTTGGCTTTAGTGTGGCAAGCGATGAGTTTTGTGTCTTTTAAGGAGCCATTGCGGAGAGTATTGAAAATAAGTTCTCTATTTACCGGGTAAGGTAATACTTCCGGACACTGGCGGTTCATGATGTGTTGACTCTTAGTAGGGTGAATGATGAGCTGTTCTTTAATGCTTTCTACAGCCTCTGCGCCTCTTTCAGAGTTAACCAAAACTCCTGATATGCCCTGTGCTAGAGGCCAGTCCGGATGATAATTTGCAACCCCCCAGTAATCACATATCGAAATATCACCGGGGCGTGAAGTTGTTCTGTGAGGACATCTGTAACAGCTGGTGTTAAGCATGGTGTCGCTCAAGAACAGTTGCATGAATGAGTCCGCATTACTTCGATGGGATACTCTGCTGCCATTTTCGAAATACAGAGCAATATGTGAGAGCCCCGGATCCCACCCTTCCGGTTTTTCTCTCATGCGTACGCGTACAACCTTGTCGTTTTGTTTCAATTCTGATTCTTGAATGTATTTTTGCAGAATGAGACGAGAAGGGGTTCCATGGCAAACGATGTCAACCGTTAATAAGTTTTCCGGAATGGTTTTCAAGTATTTCTTCAATGCGTATACTTGGCAGGGGGTACCGGTAAACAAGACTTTACGCTTTTTTTTCAGTTCATGTTTTACCTGTCGGTAGATTTTTCCGACAATTGCCGGAACATATTTAGAGCCTCGCATTGCTGCCAGTTCTTCTTCTGTTTCTGCTGAGGTAAATACCGCTGTATCCGGGGTTTGCCAAACCACCCCGAAAATAATTCCTCCTTCGTTCAATACACTACGTGCGAGAGCTGTAAATATACCACCACTGCTACTTTGTTGGAGGATATCTTCATCCTTCATCCATGCTCCATAAGCTATGGGATGATTCTCTGCTTTTTCTGCTTGTTCAGACTCTTCCAATGCGGGGCATTGCCGTAAGCACATACCGCAGTTGATGCATGCTTCAGTGTTAACCTCCGGTTCAAGAAATCCGTATTTGTTCCATACCATTGTAATTGCGTCTTTGGGGCATAAATTGGCGCATAATGCGCAACCTGCACAATTTTCGGGAGCTACTATGTGATTCATTGTTTGTTGATTAATTGTTGAATGTTTCTTGAATGATGTCGCTAAGGTAGCTCTTGGCTTGAGTTCGCATAGAGTCAACTCTCCGGTCTACGCTTTCCCAATCAATGGCGTTTTCTTGCAGAGGTGTGGATTCATCTACAATCCACCTATTGGTAATGCCGACTTTATCCAAAAGATTTTTTACACGCTCGTTCACTTTCCCATCTGTTAAATGCAGTTGTGACCAGAAGTTTTTGTGGAAAAGGATGCTGAATACAGTTCCATGGAAAGAGTTGGTGATAACGTATTTTGCATTGGCAAAAAGCGAGATAAAATCCTGAGGCGAACTTTCCATAACCGGAGTATATCGATATTTTCTGAATTGTTTGCCGTAAATCGTAGAATAGGAATAATAATTGGAGGATAAATATACAATCTTCAATCCTGTCTTCTTTTTTAGCTCAGTGGCTTTTTTGAGTAACAAATCTGCCTTCTTAACGTGGTAGATAAGGATGTAAGAATCGTCCTGAACTTTGCTTGCTATTTTGTTCCAGTCTGAGGCCGTAAGTAAGAGTGCTGGATCGCAGTGTTCGTAAGCTTCTCCCAATTGGAGTTTTCGTATAATATCGATACCACTTTGTTCTCGTACGGAAATTTTTTTGAAATTCTCCAGACGCTTCCGATATTCGGCTGATAAGTCTTGAGGTAGTTCTTTGAAAGCAAAACTTGCTGCATATGAATATTTTTCGGAGCCTGATGGTAAGTCCATATAGAGGAAAAAAGCTTGGTCAAAATTGGCGCATGTGTTATTCCAGACTTGGTCGCTGCCACATATCCACGTGCGTATGCCGCTGTTTTGAATAATTTCTTGCAATTCCTGAAGGTTATGAGCGGTGCCCGGGTGCAAATTCAGCTCTTTTTCAGCGAACTGTTCGAATTTGCGATTTCTCGTTTCTTTCAGTTCTACAATTTCTTTGTGCCTTAACCATGATTTGATGTGCCAAATGGAGAAGGGCTCAAGTGTTGGGTAGTACCGAGTCCTGAAATAACTCGGAAAGTAGTCAATGGTGGTAGGAGACCCTCCGAGTTGTTCGAGGGTTTTATTGAGTGCATAACACTGCAAAACGGCACCGTAATTGCAGGCTCGATGAAAGGTAAGAATCCCTATTTTTTTCATTTTAGTCACTTATTTTAATGGCTTTTCTCCTTTTTATAGTAATGCCAAGAATGCTGATTTTGCTGCCTCCGTGATTCCACTCCATACGGAAAAAAGGTATTCCGAAAAATCTTAATGTAACTTTGTAAGTTCCCGAGCTTATAAAGAGTTTGGTCCATTTGGCTCGTGGTTTTAAGCAGGACCATAGCCTTAATTTGTTGAGAAATCCCTTATAGAGCCCGTATTCCCGAACGAAACGATTGGCCTTTTCATATGCATCCGGTAATAATTCTGTGGGGACGTTATTGTATACGCGTTCATGGATTACTCTGAAGCATATCCAAGCAGAGAATAAAGATAGCTTATGTTCAAGTTTTAATTTCCGGAAATTTTGCAGTAAGTAATCAAGCGCAGGGAAGCCATCCATGGCCTTTGAACTTTTTGCTCGTAATTGCCACATAACACTGTTGCTTCTTTGCCGGTAATTATATAAAACCTCATCGGTAATGTAGATGTGTTCTCCAAGAAGCTCAGCGTACAGGGTTTGTAAGAATACAATATCTTCAAACCAGGTTGGAGGAAATCGTAATTGGAGGCGTTCTATGAGCTCTCTTCTGATAAACTTTGTCCACAAGTAATTGTGTCTGGCAAATCCCCATTGCAATTCCGGTGTTAATTGGTATAGCCCAGCAGAAATTCGAAAACTCACCGGGAGGTGTTCACTCAAGCTTTCCCCGTTTTCTGAAACCTTTCTGTAACCGAAGTGCAGTAATGTTGTTTGATATTGTTGCGCTAATGCTACACATCGCTCTACAGCATCAGTTTCTAACCAGTCATCACTATCTATAAGCATCACCCATTCTCCCTGAGCTAAATCGAGCCCCTTGTTTCGAACAATGGGATGACCGGTGTTTTCTTGGACAATGAGTTTTATTCTAGGGTCGGCCTCTGCGTATTCTTTCAAAATGTTCGGGGTATCATCCTCACTGCCGTCATCCACACAGATAATTTGTAAATTTTTGTATGTCTGATTGACAACACTATCCATACACTGCCCGATGTATGGCGCGACATTGTATGCCGGTATGATAATTGAGACTAATGGACATTCAGAATGACCGCAGCTTTCAATGTTCGGAGAGTGATACCCCCCCCCTTTTTTTTGTAACTTGTTCATAATTAATGTTTTGCGTGTGTGTTCCGTGTGTATATTCAGTATAGTACAACCATTATCTCCTGTCAATAAGATTTTTTCATAATCTGCGGACTTTGGGCTAAGTGCGGATATTTAAATGCGTTTATACGGCTGAGAGCTTAGCGTGTTTGATGAGGTCTTCTTCCGTCAGGGCGTGGAGCTCATCTAACAACAGGGCAGCAAAGGTGCCGGGGTGCGGAGCATTTGCAGCTGCTTTTTCACCGGCGAGGCCGAGAATGGCGGCGCAGGCAACAGCGGCGTGAAGCGGGGTATCCGCCACCGCCAAGCAAGCGGCGCAGAGTGCCCCCATGGCGCAGCCTACGCCGGTAACACGGGTCATGAGCGGGTGTCCGTTGCCGCATGCAACGGTGGTGGTGCCATCCGTGGCGTAATCCGTTTCGCCTGTCACCAGCACGGCAGCGCCGGTACGGTGCGCCAATGCCTGAGCAGCTGCTATGGCAGCCTCGCTTTCGGCTGCACTTTCTACCCCTCGGCACAGGGCTCCCTGTTCGCCCGCCAGCGCGATGATTTCCGAGGCATTGCCGCGAATCATGGCCGGGGGGGTGGCGAGTAACTGCTCACAAAATTGCGTACGGAATTTCAGCAAGCCCACCGCCACGGGGTCCAGCACCCAGGGGACTCCCGCCCCTGTGGCATCCGTAACAGCTTGTCGCATGGTGGCAGCTTGCGCCTCGGAAAGGGTACCGAGATTCACCAGCATGCCATTAGCGCAGCTGTACAGTAAGTCGCGTATTTCCTCCGGGTGCGTGAGCATGACCGGTACTGCCCCCGTCGCCAGCAGCATGTTAGCCGTGATGTTTTGCACCACGTTATTGGTGAGGCTGAGGATGAGCGGTTTGTGCGCTCTCAAGGTGCGGAGTGTGTTCGCCGCAATCTCGGCATAGTTGGTGCTCATGACAGTTGCTGTGCAGCTGCGGTTGGGTTTTCTGCGGCGCAGATGGCGGAAACAACGGCAACTCCGGCAGCCAAGCCGGTCGCGCGGATGGCTGCTGTGCGCTCGGCATTCAGCCCACCGATGGCAACGATGGGCAGGGGACTCAATTTCGCCAGCTCTGCCCAGCCCTCTACCCCCATGGGAGGCGGTGCGTCGTCCTTTGTAATGGTCGGGAACACGGGGCCGCAGCCTATGTAGTCCACCAGCGCTGTGTCCACAGCTGCCATTTGTTCCGGCGTGGTCACTGTCAGACCCAGTATTTTATCCGGGCCGATGAGGGCGCGTGCTTGAGCTACCGGCATATCATCTTGTCCGATGTGGATGCCCTCCGCATCAATCTCCACCGCTAACGCTACGTTATCATTGATGATGAGCGGTACTCCCACGCTGCGCAGGTACTGCTGCAAGGGCAGAACCTGCGCTTTTTGCTCGTCGTGAGTGAGTTTCTCGGAGCGGTATTGCACAAGGGTAACACCGCCTTCCACGGCACGGCGAACGGTTTCCACTAAGCCATAGCGGCATCTCTCCACCTCATCCGTGACAAGGTACAAATGGTAATTGATGTGGGGTTTCATCCGAAAAGCGGGGTTGAGTAGTAACGGTCAGCGGAATCCGGCAGGATAACGACAATGGTTTTGCCGACGTTTTCCGGGCGTAGAGCAACTTGCGTGGCTGCCCATAAGGCCGCGCCGGAGGATATGCCCACTAGCACACCATCCCGCTGCCCGAGCTCTTTAGCCGTGGTAAAGGGTTGCTCGTTATCCACGGTGACTATTTCATCATACACGCCGGTATCCAGCGTTGCCGGTATAAAATTCGCCCCTATTCCCTGAATGGCATGGGGAGCCGCCGTTCCCCCGCTGAGCAAGGGGGAGGCTGCAGGCTCTACGGCAATTACCTTCAGTTGAGGGTTCTTTTCTTTCAGATATTTGCCGGTGCCGCTCAGCGTGCCTCCGGTTCCGACTGTTGCCACCAGAATATCCACCTTGCCGGCGGTATCCGCCCAAATTTCCGGGCCGGTTGTGGCATAATGCGCAGCGGGATTAGCCGGGTTGTCAAATTGTCCGGCTATGATGGCACCGGGAATTTGCTGCAACATCTCTTCCGCTTTGGAGATGCAGCCTCGCATGCCTTCAGCCCCGGGCGTGAGAACAATTTCCGCCCCGTATGCTCGCAGGATGTTGCGGCGCTCCACACTCATGGTATCGGGCATCACCATGATGGCACGGTATCCTCTGCCGGCAGCCAACGCTGCCAATCCGATGCCGGTATTGCCACTGGTTGGTTCTATGATAGTGCCTCCCGGTGCCAGTTTTCCGCTTTTTTCCGCTGCATCTATGATGGAGCGAGCAACGCGGTCTTTTACTGAGCCGGCGGGGTTCAGGTACTCCAGTTTGCAGAGCAGCTTAGCCTGTAGCCTGTGGGCTGCGTTATAGTTTTGCGGTTCCAGCAAAGGCGTGTTCCCGATTAGGGAGGATATGGAGTGGTGTATCATCTCTGTAGATTATACTCTTTGTGTCAAGCCCTCGTGATGGTGTTGAGCGCTTGTTGCAAGTCCGCCAATATATCATCGATGTGTTCTGTGCCGATGGAGAGTCTGATGGTATTGCGGTGTATGCCACATGCGTCCAGTTCCTCATCCGTAAGTTGAGAGTGGGTGGTAGAGGCCGGATGAATGACCAAGCTCTTCATGTCCGCCACGTTGGCCAGTAGGGAGAACAGTTGCAGGGAGTTGATGCACCGGAACGCTTCATCTTGCCCACCCTTCACCTCAAAGGTAAAGATGGAGCCACCCCCATTCGGGAAGTAGCGGCGGTAGCGCTCGTGGTTGGGGTGCCCTGCCAGTGCCGGGTGATTGACTGCCAGCACGGCCGGATGCGCGGATAAAAACTCCAGCACGTGCGCTGTGTTGTATGCGTGCCTTTCCATGCGCAGAGAAAGGGTTTCTATTCCTTGCAATAATTGGAATGCAGCAAATGGTGAAATGCAGGCTCCCATGTCGCGCAGTAGGATGGCTCGCAGGTATACGGCAAAAGCGGCTTCTCCTGCAGCTTCCGTGAATTTTACCCCATGGTATGCGGGGTTCGGCTCGCTGATGGCAGGGTAATTTCCTGCTGCTTCCCAGTCAAACTTGCCTCCATCTACCACAACTCCTCCCAATGTGGTGCCGTGCCCTCCCAAAAATTTGGTGGCGGAGTGTACTACGATGTCTGCCCCGAACTCAAATGGACTTAATAGGTAGGGGGTGGCAAATGTGTTGTCCGCCACCAACGGAAGCCCCCGGCTGTGTGCCAGTTGTGCCAATGCTGCAATATCCGGAATATCGCTGTGGGGATTCCCCAGCGTCTCTATGTAGATGCCCCTTGTGTTCGGTCTGATGGCCGCCTCCACTTCTTCGCGGTTATGGATGTCTACAAATGTGCAGCTTATCCCATAATTCGGTAAGGTGTGTGCCAGTAAATTGTAACTGCCGCCGTAGATCGTTTTCTGTGCTACAATATGCCCTCCGTTTTGTGCCAGTGCCTGTAATACATAGGTGATGGCTGCTGCCCCGGAGGCCACGGCAAGCGCTGCGACTCCGCCTTCCAATGCCGCGACTCGCTTTTCCAGCACTTCTTGAGTGCTGTTGGTTAAGCGTCCGTATATGTTGCCGTGCTCTCTTAACCCAAATCGCGCCGCTGCTTGTTCGCAGTCCCGGAATACGTATGCCGTGGTCGCGTAGATGGGGACGGCTCGCGCCCCGGTGGCGCTGTCGGCGGTCTCTTGGCCCGCATGGAGTTGCCGTGTCTCGAATCTAAACTCTTTGTTCATGTATCTGTTCCCCTTTCCGTGAAAACAAGGTGATTGTAACATTAAATCATATCATGTCAATAGGAGATAATAAAAAACTTGAAAAATAATTTTATAGGTTATACACTAGGCTCGCATGAGTAAAAACAGCGCGCGTGTACAAGTATTGTTAATCGTTCCCTGCTACAATGAGGAGGAGAACGTAGCTCTGTTCGTGCAGTCTGCAGCGGAGAATTTGCAGGAATTTGACTGGCAAGTGCTGTTTGTCAATGATGGTAGCCGTGATGGAAGCTGGAACGCGATAGAAGAACTCCACGCGCAAGATTCTCGTGTGCAGGGATTGTGTTTTGCTCGCAATTTCGGGCACCAAAACGCGTTGAAAGCCGGTTTGGAAGAGGCGTGGCAGCAGCATCATGCGGATGTTTATGTAACGCTGGATGCAGATTTGCAGCATCCCCTGGAGTTTATTCCCGATATGGTGAAGGCTTGGCAGAACGGGGCTCGCATTGTGCAGGCCCGGAGAGAAGATGCAGGCCGCAGAATATCCTTCTTCAAAAAGTTCACCTCGCGTTGTTTTTACGGCGTATTCAGTTGGTTGAGCGGGGTAAAAATGCAGCCCGGGATGTCGGATTTTCGCTTAATTGACCACGGAGTGCTGGAGTTCGTGGTTAATTGCCATGATAAAGATTTTTTCCTGCGCGGACTGTTGCCATGGAGCGGGCTGAAGACGGAGATATTGCCGTACACTCCCCGTGAACGCCAATTCGGGGAATCCAAGTTCACCCTCAAGAAGATGTGTTCGCTTGCCCTCAGCGGTATTGTGGGCTATTCCGTACGCCCGCTCTACATTTCCATCATACTTGGGCTTGTATCCATCATGCTGGCGTTTGCATATTTTGCCTACGTCATTATAGTGACCTGCTGCGGAGCCACCCGAATCAGTTTGGGCTGGCCTTCTCTCATTGCTACGGTTCTTGCCATTGGCGGCGTGCAGCTTTTTATGCTCGGCATCCTCGGTATTTATCTCGGTAAACTCTACATGGAGAATAAAGGCCGCCCCACCTACGTTATCGGGGCAAAGACAAAGTAAGTTCTGCTGCGGATAAGACGCAATCTGAATGCAAAAAGCCTTAATTAAGGCTTGCTCCGGGGCGTGAGGTGGAGTACAATGGGTGGCATGAGCAAGATTGAAGATCTTTTTGCGTTTCTGAGGATTCCGAGTGTATCTGCCGTTGCTGAGCATGCAGCAGACGTGGAGAAGTGCGCGGACTTTTTGGTAAATAAATTGGCCGGGCTGGGCTTTGATGCCAAAAAGCATATGACAAACATCCACCCCATCGTTGTGGCACATAGCCCGAAGGTGGAGGGTAAGCCCACGGTGCTGATTTACGGACACTATGACGTGATGCCGGTAGACCCTCTCAATGAGTGGGACAGCGCCCCCTTCTGTCCGGAGGTGCGAGACGGCCGCATCTATGCCCGTGGTGCATCTGATGACAAAGGTGAAATCATGGCTCATATCCTTGGTGTGCAGGAGCTGATTGAGGAGGATGGCGCCCTGCCACTTAACGTTATTTTCTTGCTGGAGGGCGAGGAAGAACGCGGTAGCACCAGCCTGTTTGAGTTCATTCAGAAACCGGAGGTGCAGCAAGAGCTCGCTTGCGATGTGATTGTGGTGAGCGATACCGGCATGGCTGCCCCGGACATCCCCTCGTTCTCCTATGGCCTCAAGGGGCTGTGCTGCTTTGAGTTGGAGGTCTCCGGGCCGTCCATGGATTTGCACTCCGGCGTGTTCGGCGGTTCCGTTGCCAACCCCATTACCACACTGTGTGAGATGATTGCCACCACGCACGATGCCGATAACCACGTAGCCGTGGAGGGCTTCTACGATGGCGTGAGCGACATTGAGCAGTGGGAGAAAGACAGCTGGAAGCGCGTGCCCGGCATGAGCAATGCTGAACTTGCAGAGCTTACCGGTGTGCCCGAGCTGCGTACGGAAGCCGGTTACTCCGGCGCAGAGTGCGTGTATGCTCGTCCCACCTTCGAGCTCAATGGCATATCCGGCGGTTATGAGGGCGAGGGCTCCAAGACCGTCATCCCCACCAAGGCCATTGCCAAGATGAGCTGTCGCCTTGTGCCCGGTCAGGACCCGGAAGACATTTTGGACAAGGCTGAGGCTCACTTCCGCAAAGTTTGCCCGCCGAGTGTTCGCATGAAGTTCACCCGCCAGCACGGCGGCGAGGCTTATATTTGTGATCCCCACTCCTCATGGGGCAAGGCTGCCCAGCAGGCTTTGGCGGATACCTTCGGCAACGCTCCTGTCTTGGTGCGTGAGGGTGGTTCCATCCCCATTATTGCAGAGATTTCCAAACGCCTCGGCAAGGATGCTCTCTTCCTCGGCATGGACCTGCCGGATGCCCGCATTCACTCCCCGAATGAAAACATGCGGGTGGAAATCTTCGAGAAAGGCATTACCATGGCCAAGAATCTCTTGCGCCTCATGGCTGCTGCTCGCTGAAAATGAGGCTTGCTGATGAATGCTGTTGAGATAGAGAACCTCCACAAATCCTTTCCCGGTCACTGGGGGAAGGGTGGCGTGTATGCCGTTAAGGGCGTTAGCCTGCAAATCCGGCAGGGCGCTGTGTATGGTCTCATTGGTCCCAATGGCTCCGGCAAAAGCACCATCATGAAAGCTCTGGTCGGGCTGCTCTCCCCGGACGAAGGCTCCTGCCACGTCTTCGGGCAGCCCGCCACGGCTTCCGCCAATCGTAAGGAAATCGGCTTCCTGCCGGAAAATCCCTACTTTTACAAATTCCTGACCGGGGCGGAAACCGTGCGCTTTTACGGTCGGCTGTGCGGCTTGCGCGGCAAGGAACTTAAAAACCGCACGGATGAAATGCTGGAGCTTGCCGGGCTGACTGAGGCTGCCGGACGGCGCCTGGGGGGCTACTCTAAAGGGATGCTCCAGCGTGTGGGCTTAGCGCAGGCTTTGGTGCAGCGACCCCGCCTACTGGTGCTGGATGAACCCACGGCCGGGGTGGATCCCATCGGCTCCCGCTCCATTCGGGATATTATCCTCAATCTCAAAGAGCAGGGGATGACGGTGTTCCTCTGCTCTCACCTCTTGGAGCAAGTGCAGGAGGTGTGTGATAACGTGGGTATCCTCTACCAAGGCTGCCTGATTGCAGATGGTACCATGGATGAAATCACACGCGACCGCTCTCTTACCGAGGTGTCTTTGCGCAATCCCTCCCCTGAGCTATTGGCTCAAATTCGCACCTTGGCCGGGGACGCTTGGCAGGGGGCTGCCGCTGCGCGTAATTCATTGGAATCAGTCTTCTTACGTGGCATACAGGCAAAATTGCGTGAGCAGGGGAATTTGCCCGCCGAACAAAAAAAATCCTGAGTCTGCGCCTCTATGCCACCCTTTCTTGGCTTGCAATGTGTCAACACCGCAAATTTTGCTTGCCAAAGAGCCCTTGCCCATGTAGTATAGACATGACTTACCGTGCAGGTATGTCTCCTTACAATAACAATTTTTAACATTTTTTCCTGCAATGGACTTTATTTCACCTACAGCAGCTGCGCTCAGCCCCTCCCTCACCTTGGCCATCACCAACAAGGCCAAGGAGATGAAGGCTGCAGGCGAGCAGGTATTCGGCTTGGCCGGTGGCGAACCTGACAAGGACACCCCGGAGAACATCAAGGCCGCAGCTATCAAGGCTCTGGAGGAGGGCGCCACCAAGTACACTCCCTCCGTTGGTCTGCCCGCTCTTCGTCAAGCCATCTGCGACAAGCTCAAGCGTGATAACAACCTTGACTACGGCATCGATCAAATCTGCGTGTGCTCCGGCGCCAAACCCGCCGTGTATGCTGCTCTGCGTGCCACCGTCAGCGAGGGTGACGAGGTCATCATCCCCTCTCCCTACTGGGTAAGCTATCCGTCCATGGTTCAGCTTTGCGGTGCAACTCCCGTTTATGTGGAAACTAAGGCAGAAAACGGTTGGAAGATTACGGCAGAGGAGTTTGCCAATGCCATGACTCCCCGCACCAAGATGATTATCCTGACCACGCCGCATAACCCGACCGGAGCCGTATACTCCGAGGAGGAGCTGCGCGCCATCGGCGAGCTTGCCGTGGATGAAGACATCCTCATCATTGCTGATGAAATCTACGAGCACCTCATTTATGATGATGTTAAGCACGTTTCCATGGCCTCCCTCAGCCCGGACATCTACAACCTTACCATCACCATCAACGGTTTCTCCAAGGGCTATGCCATGACCGGCTGGCGCCTTGGCTACACGGCTGCTCCCTCCCACATTGCTCCCTACATCAAGATGATTCAGGACCACTGCGCCTCCAACGCCACCACCTTCTGTCAGTATGGCGCCATCGAGGCTCTTACCGGTGACCAGTCCTTCATCTCGGACCTGCGTGAGGAGTATGATTTCCGCCGTCAGTACGTCTATGACCGCCTTTCCAAGATGCCCAAGGTTAAGGTAGTGGAGCCCAAGGGTGCTTTCTACTTCTTCCTGGATATGAGCGCTCTGGGTATGGACTCCCTGTCCTTGTGTGAGCAACTTTTGGAGAACTACAAGGTAGCTGCCGTCCCCGGTATTGCTTTCGGTTGCGATCACGCCATCCGCATCTCCTACTGCACCTCTCTGGATGTGCTCAAGGAGGGCTTGGATCGTTTGGAGGACTTCTGCAAGAAGCACTAAGCATCTCCCTCTGCTCCTGAAGCAAATACGGACCCGTCCTCGCTCTCCATTCATCAAGCCACATGTGGCACCGGAGGGCAGGGCGGGTCAGTTTCTTTCCCGCTGAGTGGCTAAACCTATTTTCCCCCATTTAATACGGCCGATGAATGTTAGCGATACAGAACTGAACACCGCCGAGCAACAAATGATTACCGGCTCCCTCCGCGAGGGCGAGGAGCTTCTGTGGGCTGCACCTTCCCTCAACTCCACCCCCCAAACGGCTCCGCTGCCTTTTTGGAAGCGCCTCTTTTCCAAAAAACGCGCACCCCTGCCACATGCTGCCCATCCGCAGCAGCGTTGCGTGTATGCCATTACATCTAAACGGGTTCTTGTTTTCGCTCCGCAGGCTCCCATGCGCGAGTGGTTTCTCATGCTCGGCATGATTCAGCAGTTCTCCCTGCAAGATAACGGCTGCGGAGATATTGTGCTGGACTACGAGCTTGCTCCCGATGGTACTCGCCGTCTTCTTGGCCTGTTCAACATAGCGGATGCCCAGCGCGTGCACGATCTCCTCTCCTCCGCCATCGGCGCTGCCTACAGTGCTTCCCCTTGGTCCGTGTAAAATCCGCCTCACCCACGGCAGCACTTTCAATCAGGCAACCGTTGTCTGCAAAGAATCGCCAAGTTAACGCGTGCGTCACGCGTAGCCGATTTTTTTTAACTTGTCAATCGTAACTCGTAACCTGTCAATAAACTCTGATTTATGCCTCAGCGCAAACAGTGGTCACCAGCCCTAAACTTTAACAGCGCCAACACAAAAATCTCACCGTACCCTCCCCACATGGCTCCTTTTCTCTTGACTCTGCAGGGCTCAGGGGTGTAGAATGAGCGGGTAAATTGTAAATATGAAGGGAATCGTACTAGCCGGAGGCTCCGGAACGCGTCTTTACCCCATCACTAAAGGGGTAAGCAAACAGTTATTGCCTATTTTTGACAAGCCGATGGTCTATTATCCCATCTCCGTGCTCATGTTGGCCGGTATTCGGGAGATTCTCATCATCTCCACCCCGCAGGACCTCCCCGCTTTTCGCCGCCTACTGGGTGACGGCTCTGACTTCGGCGTCCGATTCGCCTATGCGGAGCAACCCAGCCCCGATGGCTTGGCTCAGGCCTTTATCATCGGGCGCGAATTCGTTGGTAACGACGATGTTTGCCTAGTGCTCGGCGACAATATCTTTTACGGTAGCGGCTTCACCGGCATCCTGAAAGCCGCCGTCAAAACCGCGCGCGAGGAACGCAAAGCCACAGTGTTTGCCTATCACGTTGCGGACCCGGAGCGCTATGGCGTCGTCGAGTTTGATGCTCAGGGCAACTGCCTCTCTGTAGAGGAAAAACCGGAGCACCCCAAGTCTCCGTATGCCATGGTCGGCCTCTATTTTTACCCCAATTCCGTGCTGGACATCGCCGCTGCCGTCACTCCCTCCGCCCGTGGTGAGCTGGAGATTACCTCCGTCAACCAAACTTATTTGGAACGCGGAGAACTCAAAGCCCGCCTTTTGGGGCGTGGTTTTGCCTGGCTTGATACCGGCACGCATGATTCCCTCAGTGAGGCCTCCACCTTTGTGGAAGTGATTGAAAAACGCCAAGGTGTCAAAATCTCCTGTCTGGAGGCCATTGCTTTCCAAAATGGCTGGATTTCCGCTGATAAGCTGGAAGAACTCGCCCAGCCCATGAGCAAAAACCAGTACGGCATGTACCTCCTCAACATCGTGCAAAAAGTTCGCTCCGGCTTCCCCCTCTGAGGCACGCTCTGCTCCGGGCAAACTGTTTTTCATGGGAGCTTGACACCGCCCCCGAAAAAGGATAGCATAAGTTCATGGATTGGGTCCTCTCTATAAACAGATTCGTACGTAAAATGGCCGAAAACGGCTGGGTGGAGTTCATGGTCTACATCTTGCTGGGCTGGGTGGTGTGCTACGCCTTGCGCCGTATCTTCAAAAAACTGGAGCAAAATGAAAAACTCCCGCAGCAAGTATTGGTGCTGCTTTCTCGTGCCCTCAAAGGCATTATTTGGGCTCTCGTGCTGGTACAGGGCTTGCGCGGACTGGGGGTGGATGTTGTCGGCATCCTCGGTGCTGCCGGGGTGATGGGTGTCGCTATCGGCTTCGCGTCTCAAACTTCCCTCAGCAATCTCATCAGCGGTATCTTCTTGGTGTCTGAGCGCAGCTTCCGCATCGGCGATTATATTCAGGTGGAGGGCGAGGAAGGTACGGTGGAGAGCATCAACCTCCTGTCCGTTTACCTGCGCCGCACGGATAATTCCTTAGTCCGCATCCCGTGCGAGACCCTCATCAAAAACCCCGTGCGCAACATCACCGGTTCCCCGCGCCGCCGCATTGATATGGATTTGGACGTGGATTACAATAGTGACCTCAACCACGTCCGCCGTGTCATTCAGGACGTTATTTCCCATGACCCGGATTTGCTGGACTCACCCGCTCCCGTCATTCTTTTCAGTGGCTTCGGGGACAGCGCGCTTAATCTCCACATCGGCGCTTGGTGCAAGACGGACGTGTACCACGGCCTCCGCTTCCGCTTGGCTGCTGCTCTGCTGGAGGCCTTCCGCAAGGAAGGTATCAACATCCCCTTTCCCATTCGCACCGTCCTGTTGGATAAAAACGCAAACTGACCCCGCCCCGCCCCCTCATTTCGGGCCTCTTTGCTGTGCCGGATAAGGAAAGCTTGAGGTATAGACTTTTCTGACGCAGTATCAGAATTAGTACAATTGAAGATTTTAGTCTGTATGTAGCAGCAAGTTTACGGAGACGTCTGCGTCGTGGTATGATGGTGGTGCTCGCAATCCTCATGCGTGTGGCAGCTACAGGAGGGCTCAGTCTCACAGGCGGATTGATGAGAACCATACCACACTCCCGCAGCGATCCCTAACAAAGCCAATGCTACCAAAATCAGAGGGAAGAGCCAACTGTTGTTTTTGTTTTCTTTCGTATTACTCATGATGATTTAAGTGTTTTTTTAGGAAAGGTACAATGTGTTTGGCGTATAGCCACGGTTCATGTTCCGGGGAAGTAAACCCGTGAGCTTCGTCCGGCAATGAAACAACGGTCACATCTTTACCCGCCTCTCTCATACGACGTATGAGCAAAAGCGAGTGCTCCGGAGGAATCAACGTATCTCGTTCGCCGTAATACACCAGCAGAGGCTCACAAAAATTCTCCGCATGCCACGCAGGGGATACAGACTTCAGTCGCACATGCTCAGCGGGGTCACTCATATCACCGACAGTCAGCGAATCTTCCCCCGCATACGGAGACTCTACACCATTCATTTTACTCAAGTATAGCAATAAATCTTGCGGTCCGAATAGGCTGATGCCGCAGGCATACATCCCGGGGTAAAAGCAAAGAGAAGATGTCACGGCATAGCCACCGTATGAACCGCCGAACACGGCTATGCATCCACGCTCAGCAATTCCTTGCTTCAGCAGCCATGGGATGCAATCATTCACATCCGTTTGCATCACTCCTTTTCCCCATTGTCTATTACCGGCATGCATAAAACTTTTGCCCCAGCCGCGTGAGCCTCGGAATTGAGGCTGTACCACGGCAAAACCACAGCTCACAAGGTATTGAACGCGCCAATCATAGTTGGCATCATTACGCATACGTGGTCCTCCGTGTACAAAAATAACCGTCGGGTATGGCCCGATTCCATCAGGCAATGTGTAGTAGCATGGTATGCGCGTACCATCTGAAGCAGTATACTCATCAAAGTGCGTGGGGCGCGTAGGCGGAACCTGCTGTGGCTTACTCAACTCGCGCAACCCTTTGCCTCGTTCATAAAGTGCAGGGCGAGCAGGCTGTCCCGCAGGTATCAACTGCAATTGTACGCGTTGTTCATCAGCGGAGAGCAACAGTGGCACCCAAGCTGCATCCTGAGGCAACGCCCGTTGCAATTCCTCCATCACAGCACAGGAACGCAAGGGAACATATGTAATTTTGTCCCACTGCTGAGTGTAACCTACAACCTCTCCTCCGATGCTAAAAAAAGGAGCCATAACATCCGCCCGCCCTGCATCTGCCAATGTCTGCAGTTCTCCATCAGACAATCGAAGCCTCGCCAAACAGACCCCCTCGCGCTCTATATCATGCAGTACATACACTCCCCCCACGCCATCTACCCCGACCAGCTGCAAGCGGTCATCCTGAGCCACGCTTAAAACGCATCGAGAGGAACCTCCCTCACCGGGTACATAAATTCTTTTACTTCCGTCATCCCCCCATTGCAGCCAGGCCGCTGCACTGCCATCCGGTAGCAACGCGTGAGAAACCGCCGGAATAATCTTCGCCTCCCGCAATTCGACTGACTCAACGTCCAGCAGATAAAACGGTGCATTCGAGCACGGCTCCGGCGCAGCTTGCAACAGCAGCAAGACCTTACCCGCCCGTTCCACCTCCATGATGGGCATACACCAAGCATGAAGCCCCGCCGGGCATACATCTGCAACGGCTCCTCCCTCGGCATGTAGCAATAGTCTCGTGCGTCCTGTACAATCCGTGCCGACCACCAACATGCGTCCATCTCGACAGAATAACACTTTTGTGATATACTCTACTGCTTCCACTCGCAGTATCTGATCTGCACCGTTTGTCAATAACAGCAGCTCATTGGGTTGCGGTGTGCTTAACACAAATCGGCTCAGTTGTGCATCCGCTGCCATCACCACAGCGCAAGCCGCATCTTGATACAAACGAGCGCGAGCCTCATCTGCCAGCCCTCGGGGCAGTAGATTGAATATCAACAAGATTATCCACAGAAAACACTGCATTATCGTCGCACATGCAAAAGGTGGCAGCCCCTCGGCTCTCACCGCATAAGCTGCCACCTGCTTCTTCATTCAGCAAAAGCGAGCTTTAGTAGGAACTGGTACGTCCCGTACCTTTGCAGTATGAGCAATTGTAGTTACCCCTAAAACCGGTACCACCGCAAAATGCGCAGCGTGTGGGAACGGAACCATTGCAATCCAAGGACTTGGTGTCCACGGCTGCCTGAACTGTGGGGGACGTGCCGATAGCGAAACCTGCAACAGTCACGCATACAGCGACAAGAGCCATAATCGCTTTTTTCATTGTTGTAATATGTATTGAGTGTTATTTTTTTGAACGGATGAGCCACGGGCAACTGCACATCTTTCAGCGGAAGCTCGCTACTCGTTCTAATGTGTAAATAGCATTTTCGTTACATATAGTCAAGCAAATTATCTTCCTTTCGATTCTTTTGTGGCGATTTTTTGCTGCTCCGTCATAACATTTGCAGAATATAGTTTCCCTTGGGAGCCCAATACCCTAGCCCGAAGGGGGGGGGATGGACGGCAATGAGTCCGTCCCCACTTTCAAAAAATCAGTATTTCTTGCGGGCTAATAACTAATTTTCAGTTACTTAAATAATATGCGTTAAAAAAGGGTTGCAAATGTTATGCACATGCGTCCCAAAGATTTTCTAAACGATAGCAAAACAGCAAAAATCGGGGCAAAAAAATGGAAGGTTATTTTTCTCACCAGCAAATCGTATACTGGTGTTGCTTCAAAAAAACACCTTCTATGAGTACTGTACATCTTTTCTCCCAAGTTGCAAGCTTAATCGATCGAACCATAGTCGTTTCTGCTGCAAAAAAGCGACATACAGACAAATATTGCCCAACTCTCGACACATGGACGCATCTTATTGCCCTGCTGTTCTGCCATATGGCAGACTGCCAATCCCTGCGTGATATCTGCAAGGGGCTACAAGGAATAAGAGGTGGGCTCAACCACTTGTGAATTCAAAAAGCACCATCTCGTAATGCGCTGAGCCATCAGAATGCTAAGCGAGATGCTATGGTGTTCCGGGATATCTACCAACTTCTTCACAAACGCTTGGGACAGCAGGCCTTTACCTGTCGCTTCCGGGAGGGGTATCAAGGCATCTCGCATCACGTTGCTCGATTCGAGCGTTATCACACTCTGCCTCAGTATGTTCAACTGGGCACATTACAGCGAAGAGAAAGGCGCTATAAAGCTTCACACACTCTTTTCGCTCAATGACTTTCTACCTATAGATGTTCACGTTTCAGATGGTAAGATGTCGGATAACATAGGCGCTTACCACCTGATGCCACCGGGGCGCAGTATCATTGTAGCCGACCGAGGATACGATGATACGGAGCTCCGGAGGGATTGGGACAGCAGGGGAATCAGCTTTGCCAGAGCAATTGCTGAAACGGACAGAAAACATCAACGGAGCAGATTCAGAAAAGGATAGAGGGGAAATTAGCTTGATTAAGTCGGGAGATTATGTTATAACTTCCGGAGTAACATAAAGCAAAAAACTCTCTCATGCTCGGACATTTTTTGAAAATATATAAAAAGGAAGCTGCACCGGTATGGAGTGCGGATGAATTAAAGGAACAGGAACCCGGAACCTGCGTGGTGGCACTCAAGGCGCATGAGGTGCTGTTGGCAGAAGGAACCTCGGTGGAAATGCAGTTTGGCGTGTGGGCCGGAGAAGGGAAGCTGATTGTCCAAAAATCCCTGACGGAAGAATGGAAATATGCAACGTTTTTCGTGGATTATATGGAAGCCGATGGGGATTGGAAGTATGTGGGGTATGAATCACCGTACGGCGATGAGAACAAAGCCGAGACCCTGAAACGAGCGAAGGAGCGCTTGCATAAATTAAGCAAGGAACTGCGTAGTTATCCCGGTGATGATTTTGTGGATGAGTGTCTTACGGGTAAAGAAACATTGCAGCTGATGGAGCGGTTTCATACGCGGGTGGGGCAGCATTGGTGGACGCCGTTGCAGCTCCCTGCCTCATACATTTTGGAGCAATTTAAGCATGCTTTGGCGCGGCGTGTGGAGAAAATAAACCTTGAGGAACAGCAAGAGAAGAAAGAAGAGAAAAAGGCTTCTCTATGGGGGCGCTTCAAAACGGCGGTGGCGAGTACGAGTGAGAATATGTATAACAATTCCGTGCGGAAATTGTATGAGTCTGTCTCAAAAATTAAAGAAGTGCCGGACTCAATTAAGACCCCGATGCTTCAGCACCACGGTATTATGTTGGAAGGTGAACAAGTGGTGCATTTTTCCGGCAGCCGTATACGCACCGGAAGTTTCCGAGGTTTTTGTGAAACAACACCCGGAACGGAGGTAGGCGGAGCCGCTACGGGTGAGCCGCAGGATGCTGCGGAAGTGCGCTTGGTGACGCGTAACCGCGCCTTGATGATTTATTGTGTAGATGCCATTAAACGTGGCCACTGGGGCGATTTTAACTTGCTGACAAACAATGCTGAGCATTTTTGTAGGGCCTGCCGTTCCGATAAGCGGGAATCCATACAGGTGTTCAATGCTGCAATCAATGCCGTAGGTACTATTTTGGCATTGTTACCCGGCATGGGGTGGGTGTCATCTCTGTTGATGATGGTACTGCGCCGAAAGCCCAAAGGCGGAGCTCATGCCTCGCTGGCTGATTTGGAGCATGAAACGCTGTAAATGCGAGCCGGCGTGCCCATGTTGACCGTTAGTCAGTTTTTGAAGAGCGGGACAACGGGCGCGTTTTTGCGGTCCTCATCCGTGATAACGGGGCGGGGACGCGGGGCAGTGGCAGGGGCAGTGTAGCGGCGTGGTTGTAGTATGCCGCGTGCGGCAAGCTCTTGGCGTTCTGCTTCGGCGCGGCGTTGCGGGGAGATAATCGGGGCCTCCTGTTGGAGCGGTTGCAGTGGCAATTTTGGCCAGGGGCGCGCAGCCGGAACGGGTGATTGCAGGGGCACGGAACGCACCGGCTGCTCCGGCAGGTGTACATGCGAGGCTGTTACCGTTGCGCTTTGTGGCAAAGGCAAGTGAACACGGCTAGCGCTACCGTCCTTTGCTGCGCCATATGAATGCTCATTGTGTACTGTGTTTTTTTGATTAGACATGGTTCCGTGACGAATTTTAGCTGTGATTCCTGCATGCGCAAGGGCGCCTTCTGTTAGTCAAGACACCCTCCAGCGCGATTCTGTTCACTGAAAAGTTAATTTTTTCAAGACTTAATCATCAAACATACAGGAGATGAAGAGAGCTGCTAAGGCGTAGAGCGGCAAGAGCCATTCCGCCCCGTTTGACAGCCCGATGAACATGGCTATTGCGCAAAAAATGCAGTGGCGTATGTTGTTTCTGGTATTTTGGGTCTTAGGTTGCGTCGTAATCTGATCAACAAATACTCCCGCAATAGCAGCGAATATGAAGGTTGCGAGGTATAAATCCGTGTAATCATAGGCAAGAACTCCGGCAATGAGGGCTGCTATCCACCCTTTGACTTCCGAGCTCGTTTTTTTGTTTCCGACATGCCAAATTTTGAGCTTGGGATTGTATGCAATGTAGGAAGAGCAATGCGGGCAAGTGTAATTGTCCGGCGTGGGTCTGTATAGGTGTTTACTGCAAGCCGGGCATTGCCTCCTGTAGTGTGTAAGAGTCCACCTGCCGTCTTCTTTTCGATACTCGGCATGGCAATTCGGGCACAAGGCTTTCTCCGCAGAGACGTATGTGCCGCAATTCACACAGTTAAATCCGGCAGCCTGTTTGTGGGAGGGGGGGATGGGCGAATGATGCTTAGTAGGCGGTGGGGGTGAGGCTTCCTTTTTTTCATTTTCGCTGTAATACCAAGCTTTGTCCTTAGTGTCGAAGTAGACGCGTCTGCCACATCTTCCGCAGAGTAAGGAATTTTTGTTGCGAAAGACAAGCGTATTACCGCAATGACAGTCGATTTTGCGCCCACAAGGACTCCAATCGTAGTCTTTTGCTTCATAGCGGGAATTGCAGGTGGGGCATGTAGCGAAATGGGGGGATGAAGCCTCGAATTTTGTGCCACAGATGGTACAGGTCGGGTTAGGGAGAGCCCGTTGCGGAACGTTGTATGAATACACTCGGGAAATGGCACCATCCTGCCGGAACAGGCGGACTCGGAGCGTGTCTCCGGGGGCAACAAGGCAGGAAAAATATCCGTTTTCTGCATTCATTTGTTCAGATGTTGCCGTTGGGTCAGCTCCCTCTCTTTCAAAGCGCCATACCCCCTCAGTATGCGTGGTTTGTAACAAGACTCGGTATTGGAGTTTTGTCTTCATCATACAAACGAAACGCGGTTCCTCACTGCACTCAAATTCCTTGATGCCAACACATTGCAGGACTTCAAAAAGCGTTTCGTAACAGTCATCGCAGGTAACAAGCTCCCCCGAATTGCAGTTCACCTCATTGATAGCTCCGCATTCGCAGCAGCGCAGCATGAGCTTGTCCACCCCCTTAGCATCTAAGGGGGTGGAATTTAATTTGTGCCGTTGCTTCCAATGGTAGGCGTCCCTATTCTTGCGGACGGAGAGAGGAACCAACTGATCTTGCTTCAGATTGATGACGCGAAGCTGCGTGTATTTTGCCATGCCGGATTCTTATAATTTGTAAATGGCAATGATGGTCATACCCTGCTGTCCGGTCTTTCTGCCACAAATGCTGATGCTGTCACCTTGGTGAATTTCCGCTTCATCGGTAATGATTTTTCCATTGAGTGCCGTAGCATTGCGAGTACCGGGTATGGCTTGGATAAAGCATTTACGATCGCGCCAAATTAAGCGGAATTGAATGCGCTCTGCCTGGCGGGAATAGTCTGAGATTTGCCGGAGCATGTTTTCACCTACATCTGTAGGAAAGGGCATGACGCGGACGTTGAGCTCTTTCCCCAAGTCGGAGGTGAGGGCCATGCAGTTAACCTCCGGGGGCATGGGAGGGCAAGCAACTTCTTCCGTCCGATAATCGTTGATGGCTACCGTTTCCCCGCAATCCGGGCAAGATGGAGCCGGAATGAACGATTTGGCGCCACATTGGGGGCAAATATACTGTTTCATACGTTTAAGAAGAGAGTGAGTTTAGATTTAATCCTGCTTCCTTGCCGGAGCAGTGAATAAGGGGACAACCGGCGCATTTTTGCGATCCTCATCCGTGCACAGGTTCGGGAAAATAGCGGTGCCTGCTGCGGTACAAGGTTGTTGCTCCGGGAGTGTGGGTTCAAAGTCGTAGCTTGTTACCTGCGGAGTCTCGAACTGTTGGTCGGGTTGTGTTTCCGTGGCCTCCGGTTGGGGGTAAGGCTCGGTTGTTGTGTCCGGAGTGGGGGCTTCCGGCCTCAAATCGGGGGTTATGGGGACTCGCAGCTCGCTTTGCGGCGTGAGTTCTCCCGCCGGCATGCGGTAAAGAATCATGGAGTGGTACTTACGCCAGTGGACCACTGTTGCTTGTCTTTCCCGGAACATGCCACCGGAACTTTCATCCGGTTCCATGGAATTGATGGTCAGAAGCCCGCAGGTTTTCAAACGCCTGTTTTTGCCATCGGGGCGATACGTTTCGTCATAGCTGTAGAGCTTAAAGCCCGGGCGCTCGTGGTCATGCCCGCGAATGATGAACGACACGGCTCTGCCGGTAAGCTCGTAATGGAGTTTGCGGTAGTCATTAATGTCTTCCGTACCCATCTCGCAGCCGCTTGAGCCACGGTTCGGAAGTTTCCGGGGGAGGTTTTCCACCAATCGCACCCAAGTGAAATCTTTGCTGCACTTTGCATGCAACGTCCGGGGTATGAGGGTGAATAGGTCAGCCTTTTCAACCGGGATATCGTTATCCTGCTGCTGCAGATGCTTGCGGAGTTCTTGCTGTAAGTCTGTATGGATGAGCCCGCCGTGTGTGAACAGGATGGAATTGTTGTGGTAGGTGCCGCCGATGTTGGAGATTTCGCCCATGCAGGGAGCAATGCGCGCAAACTCTATTGCCGCTGTGGCAATGGTGAGGGCGCAGGAGTAATCCTGCTCAGCAATGGCGTTCAGCTCGCCTACACTCTCCGATGGTAACACGGATGATGCAAAGCTGCCATCTTCGTTTATGCGCAGGCCAGCATCATGATTGCCGCGAATGCAGGTGAGGGAAATCTCGTTGCGCCCGTCCTCCTGCATCATGAGCAGTTGCAGGAATGCCATGATGGTGAATGATTCCGCCCCACGGTCCAGAATATCGCCGAGCAGGATGATGTGGTGCTTTCCTTGCTTGCTGGCTTCGCCGCTATTCTTCATGTTGTTGCGGGTAACCAAAATCCAGCTCCATATTTTGAAGATGGCATCCAATGAGCCGTGAACATCCCCGATAAACCAAAAGTTATCGTCTGCTTTAGCCTGTATGTTAATAGATAATCCGTCCGGCTTGTTGCTTGCCCATTCTACGAATTGTTCCGCAATCCGGCGCTGGTGGTCGCGATTCCGGAATTTAATGCGCAGCGCATCCAGCATACAGCTGCGGGCGTATCTGCGGATTTCCTCCAAGGTCGGAGGAGGAGGGGGCTCTGTATGGCCTGATTCCGCTATCATGAACCCCGGGTACGGTGAAAGTAACTCGTCCGGCGTTTCGTTAGGGGCTACTGCACCCGCCGGATTGACTGCTTTGCTTTCCGCAATAATCAATGGCTGAGGGGGGCGATTATGCGGATCCGTAGGCGGGGGGGGCGGGGGCACTTCAATAACGCGTCTTTCCTCTTGTATGATGGGTTGTTCTTGTTGCAGAGGTTGCTGCGGTAACTTAGGCGGAGGATACCGGAGGAAGCCGGGGCCCGTTTGCGTTACGGTGCGCACGGGATGTTCCGCTAACGATACGCAGGGATATGGCTTTTGTTCCGGGAGTGCACCGGGAACGGGTGGCGGCGTTTTTCCTTGATATGGCATTTCTGAAAATTCGCTTGTTAGGAGTTATGCAAATAAGGGAAGGAAAATATATGAAGCGGTACGGAGATTGTCCCTACGGAAGATTGCGTGGAAAACCGTGATGCGGAATCAATCTCCGTACCGAAATCATGTTCAAACCCGGGTTACTTAAAGGAGACCTCCAGCTTCATGGCTGTTTTGCCGGACGTTTTACCGACGAGGCAAATGTAGTCACCTTCTGCAAGTTTTGTTTCTCCGGTTATGGGGGTGCCGTTTACTCCCGTCAGGTTGCGGGTGGTGGAAGAAATCGGCTTGACGAACCAATCCTGCGCCTTGCGCTCTATGCGGAATTGTGATTTCTCGCAGAACTTGGATTGTGAGGAGATGTTCGCCAATGTCAGAGCCCCTAAATCCATGCTGAGTTTGAACTCCATACTGCCGGAGTCTCCCTTGAGCACCAAGGTGGAGGGTGGGGGCTTCGGGGGATTTATCGGTCGCTTCGTTTTCTCCCGCTCGGAGGTGTCCTTGGGCGGATTTGGTTGGGGGGCGGATGTTGCTTTGTCCAAGGAGAGCAGGGACCGATGCAGTTGTTCACACGTGGGGCGTTTGCCGGCCGTCGGGTTAAAGCAACTCTCAATCAGCTTCGCGTATTCATCAGCGTTTTTCTCGGAGTCTCCCAGTGTACCCATCAGCTGCACCGGCATGAATCGCTTGCCCGCAAATACGGCTTTCTTGTACTCTTCCGCTCCTTTTTCATTGGCTGAGGCAAAGGGATGGATTCCCCCCAACAGCTCCGCCAAGATAATACCGATGGTGAACACATCGGACGCAGTGGTCGGGGTAGTACCGTTAAGGTGTTCCGGCGAGAAATAGCCGGGAGTTCCGGTATAGCCTGTTTTATCCTCACCGCGGGTCCACGGCGCTTGCACATGCTCAATAATGGAGAAGTCCATATCAATCATGCGTGGCAGCAAGCCCATGTTACTGCTGGAATCCGGCAGCATTTGGATGTTTTCCGGTTTGAGGTCGCAGTGAACAATGCCTGCGGCATGAATTCGCTTCATGGCTGCCAAGAAAACCTTGGCCATCTTTTTACGCAAATCCCACTCCAGCTCTCCGCTATCCAGCAGTTTTCTCATATCGTACCCGCCATTGATGAACTCATAGGTGGAGAAGAAGAACTCCGTCGGGCACATGCCGGGTTTCGGGTTTGCGGTGAAGAGGTCATTGGCAAGCACGCAGTACTGCTGTGCCGCTGAGTCCTCCAAGCGTTTGTTGAGCGTTTCTACATATTGGAGAAACTGCTCGTACCAAGAAACCGTCGGGGTGGGTGATTTGTAGTATTTCAGGAATACTACTCTGCCGTTTTTGGTGTCGCTGGCTTTGAGAGCCCATGACATGTTGCCCTCAGTAATGAGCTCTTCCAGCTTGTAACTGCTGCGCTTGCCTTTGATGACAGAACCTAATTTCGGGGTCGGAGGCATAATTCAGAATGTAGTAGCTGCCAATTAATCATTTGTCCACGTCACATCAGAGACGCCGACCCATTCCAACTGGTCATAGGTAGGCATGGGAGTCGTGGTGCCTCCTTCGTAGGACTGTGATACGGAAACGGAGCGCCCGATGGTTTGCAACATCTTGCTGAAATCTACCGTGCGCAAGCCATCATCTGATTCTGAAATATCAGAGTACTCGCAGCGATCCACCATGGAAAGCTTGTAAAGTGCCGGGCTCTCCGGGGCGATGATGAACAGCTTAACGCGCTTCTTCATAATCTTGCTGATGATGTCGTCCAGCTTGCAAATCTGATCTTCTACGCAAATGCCTGTCTCGATGGGTTCATCCGTCAGCAAAACCACAACTCTGTGGCAGTCCGAGGAGGCGCGCCACGGGAAATCCAACGCGATGTCGAGCGCGAGCAGTTGCATTTCTTCTCCCTCCAATGGCTCCTTCCCTAAGGCTTCCTTAAATGCCCTGACGTCTTGAGAGAAAAACATTCCCGGCTCAGGATTATGGTATATGCTGTTAACCAGCGGTACGCCACTCGTTTTGATAGAGTTGAAGTGGTGTACCGCGCTTCCGTCACTTTGTATGGAATTGTGGAACGCTAAGAAGTCAAAGCGGACATCCCAGTACGATTGCCCATCACTCTTGAGCCCTTCCAAAAGTTTTTCCAAATTGCTGATGATAGCATCGCGGCAAGGTTGCATGGAACCTGAGGTGTCGATGCAAAAGACAATATCTGCACAGTTTCTTCCGGCCATATCCGTGTGTTGTGTTTGGTTAGTTGTTATCAGAGTTCCTCTACATCCGCTGCACCGGACTGGGAAATGGACTTAGCCAAGAGTTCCAGTGTCTTGTTGAAGTTCTGCGGGTTGCTTACGTATTCAGCCACTGCTTTTTGCGTGCCTTTCATGTCGCCTTCCGGGACTTCAATTGCTTCGTAAGTGCATTTGTCTAAGCTGGAAAGCTCATAGTGGCAGGGCATTTCCGGGGCAAAGAGGCTCAGGCGGATACGCTCTTGCTGCAGTATGGGAATGAGATCCTGCACGGTTGCTCCGCTATTCTCCATTTTCGGGTGGTATGAGGCATCTGTCAGCACGACAACACAGCGTGCAGCCTCACTTGCGTAACGCCATTTGCCGGGCTCCATCGGGGCGTTTTTTTCGGTTTTACCGCGGTTGACAACGTAGTAGAGAGCATCCAGCAGGGATTCCGGTTCATCGCCGCCACCCTCTGCCACCAATGCTCCGAGCTGGGAGTCCAAGGTTGCAACATCGTCCGTGAAATCGTGCATGATAAGCCATTCCTTGCCGAATTTCGGTTCATAGGTAATGTCGCGGTATGCGCAGATGCTGGCTCTCCAGTTTTCAATGCGTATGCCTCCATTACTTTCCGGTGAGGTGAGAGAGTTGATGAAATGACGAATGCCGTTCTTAACGGCGTCAATACAGGGCTGCATTGAGCCCGTGGCATCCAATAGGAAGCAAATGTCCACTACGCCTTTGGGCTTGAGATTTTGTGTTGTCTGATATTGTTCCATGGTGGTACGATGTATGTGCGCGGTTAATCCTCACTTAATCCGTGTGAGATGTGGTGCCTGTTTTTTATTGACTTTAGGCTGAGTCGTTTGTGGCGCGATGAATGAGTGAAGGCATCACACTGTTCCTCACTCACGCATCAAAAGAGACGGTACGGAGGGGTGCCTTCCGGAAGAATGCGTGGAAATCCGAAAAAGCGTACCGCCCTCCGTACCGAAATTTTTTTGCGTGGAAATCAATTAGATTGCCACGCACTATCATGCGCTTTTTATCGAAAAAGTCAAGCGTAAATATTAAAAAGAATATAAAAGATTATCGCAAGTGTAGCCTTTGCAGCTAAGTAGGGAGGAAATGTAGCGTTGCTGCTGAGCTTATTGCGTGTATAGGGTAGGGAGGCTGTAAAGATTGAAAAAAATTATATTGCTGTGTATTTTCTGCTATGAGGGTAAGAGAAAAGCTGTTAATGTCGGTGTGCTGTGGTAAAATGATTATTTTGGAATGCTGATATTTCCGGCTGTGGAGATGCATTTTTAGGATGGTGCATTGCTTGTGGACACGAAAAAAACACCCTGAGTACGAGCTCAGGGTGTAGGAGGGAGATTTTTTTGCAAGGAGCGAATTAGTAGCCGTAGTTGCTGTACCCACCGCCGTAACCGCCACCGTAGCTGCTGTTATAACCACCACCGTAGTTGGTATTGTATCTTTCACGCTCATTCTGTTGACGGTTGTAATTGCTGTATCCTCGTGCAGCGGCTCCGCCCAGGGCTCCATAATTGTAAGAGCGGGGGGCGGCTTTGCCTGATGATTTGCTGACGGCGCGAGCTACTTTTGCTCCCGGACAGGAGGTGAGCGATGTAGCGCACAGGACGGCACATGCGCAAATTGCTGAATATTTGATGAGAGACTTCATGTTGTGAAAATGCGATTGTTCATGTCGCAGCGCGGATGATAGAGATAAAAATCGCCGCTGTCAAGTAAAATGTAATAGAAATGATACGGGAAATGGGGTGGCCGGCGTTAGTGGCGCTTGATGTGTCAGATTCCTCGAAATGCCGTTGATAGCGCGCTTGGACGGTAGGAAGAGTTGTTATTGGCTTGGTATTGCGTCAGTATGTCAGTGTAGGTCAGGCTTACCACTTGACGCGGTAACGCACATTTGCTAGTGTGGATGGCATGACTTACTGGATAGTTGCGATCACTCTCACCGCAATACTTGTGGCTTGGTATATGTGGAGCGGCAAGAGCTCAAAAGCAGTGGATGCGATGGATGCTGCGATATGTGCCGGGGATGAGGAGGCGTTGTCGCGATTATTGAAAGAACACCCTGAGGTAGTAGCGGAGCTGAATGATGTTACCTTTTTGCTGATGAAATCCGTACTGATGAACCGGCCGGGGATGGTGCAGGAGGTGTTGGATATGGGGCATCGCGGGCGTGATTTGCAGCAGTGCGCCTTGCTGCATGATGTTAACTTGCTGAATTTGGCGATAGAAAAAGCGGATGCGGATGTGTTGCGCATGCTGCTTGTGGCCGGGATGGATGTCGGGGCGGAGACCGTAGCCCCTGTGTTGGTATGCTACAGTGAGGGCAAGCCTGAGCATTTGCGGGTGTTGGAGATGTTTGAAGCCACCACTATAGGAGCGGAGCAGAATGAAACCCGCCTGACGCCCTTGCATGTGGCTTCTGTTGCGTTTTCAGAAAATGCGGAAGCAATTTTGCAGATGGTCGGCCGGCTGTTGGAGGCCGGAGCTGATGTCAATGCGATGACGACAGGTGGCAATACGCCGTTAGATGCAGTGTTGGATGAAACACGCGACGGAGCAGGGGATTCCTCGGCTCTGGTGGAGTTATTGCGCCAACACGGCGGGGTTACAGGACGCAGTTTGCGTGTGCCGAATGCTGCGTATACCGGTTGCGTGTATTTGGCTTCCTCTTTGGAGAACTTGCCCGCGGTGGAGCTTCCCGATGGGGTGCGGATGCAATTAATCAATGCGCCGGTGGGTAAAGAATTGCCGCTGGAAGGGATGGAGTTTTTTGGGGTGACGGATGCGGAGCTCGGTAAGATAAAAGCGCACAAGGCACATGTGCAGGTGTCGGTGAGTGGCGCGCACGGAGAAGACCCGTTGGCAGTGGCAAAGCGTTGCGTTGTGGCGCTATACCGGATTGCTGAGCAAACGGATTGCGTGGCTGTTCAGTTGGGAGATTCGATTGTGGTGGAGGATGATTACCACTTGGAGGATGATGCCCCGTGTAATCCTATGCTTTACGCGCCGGTAAAGTTGGGTAGGGTCGAGAATAAGTATATTGTGATGGATACGGATGGCTTGGCGGTTTTCGGGCTTTCCGAGGTGGAGTTGGTGATGGAGCAAAAGCTTCTCAAGAAGAATAAGAAGCTGAACTTGATGGAGCTCATATGGAATTTGCGGGGGGTGGCATCAGCCGGCGTTTCTGCTTGGGAAAACGGACATACCGCCTCCGTAAACGGAGTGTTTTGCCGTATTTTTCAGGGAAAACATGCCTTGACCGAAAAGGAAGGCATTATCTTTTATGCTGATGACTATGAACGCTGAATGTGCCGTATGAACTGGGAACAACTTTTAAACGCTCAACGTCTGAGCTATCCGCAGACTGCGGATTCAACGCGCTCGGCATTTCATCGGGATTATGGCCGTGTGTTATACTCCAGCGCTTTCCGCCGCTTGCAAGATAAGACTCAGGTGTTTCCGTTGGGCCGTAATGATTATGTGCGCACGCGCCTTACGCACAGTTTGGAGGTGTCCAATGTAGGGCGTTCCTTAGCCATGGAGTTGGCGTCGGTTGTGGAGGCTCGCAAGGAGGATGTGCCCGGGTTGGCATCGGCTGTCGGAGATATTGTGGCGACCGCTTGTTTGGCGCACGATATCGGCAACCCTCCGTTCGGGCATTCCGGTGAAAATGCCATTGAGGAGGCTGTGCGTGATGCTGTTGCCTCCGGAATTTGCGCTGAGGAGTTTGCCGATTTTCGTTTTGAGGGTAATGCTCAAGGATTTCGCTTGCTGACGCGTACTTGTGACCCCATACGCGGCAAGGGCTTGGATTTGACAGCTGCTACGTTGGCTGCGTTTGCAAAATATCCCTGCCCGGAGAAGGGGTATTACAAAAAGTTCGGTATCAATGCTGAGGATATAGACACTTTTCAGGAAGTTGCGACCTTGTGTGGCTTGCCGAAACCGGCAGAAAATACTTGGGCTCGGCATCCGCTGGCGTTTTTGATGGAGGCTGCAGATGACGTTAGCTACCTTATCGCGGACATGGAAGATGCCTTTATCTCCAAAATCATCAGTTATGACGATACGGTGGAACAGCTTGCTCATTTGGTGGGGTTTGATGCCCGCGTACGGGACAGTATTCGCAAGGAATGTGTGCGCAGCGGAGCCGAAGCTGCAGTTCGGTATGCTCGCGCACGCGCCATCGGTGCATGCATTGGGAATTTGCGGGATGCCATTGAGGAACAGTATGAAAACATGATGAACGGCACGTTGCGTGCCAGCCTGATGAGCTCTTCCTGCATGGCTGCTGCGTATGCCGATGTGCAGGAGTTTTCCAAAAATCGCATATACAGCCACGAAAGTGTGGTGAAGATAGAAATTACCGGTTTTAACGTCATCAAAACGCTCATGGAGCTTTTCCTGAAGTGGGTGCAGAATCCTAAGCTCTCGCTTAGCCGCAAGATAGAAGCCGTGTTACATGCCGATGCACAGCAGGCACACTGCCGTGGGTACAGATTCCGGCATGTGGTGGATTATATTTCCGGCATGACGGACTCTTTTGCGCTCCAGACCTACAATACCTTGTTCGGGAAGTAAGCCCCGCGCGTCAATATCAGAGCCACGCTGCGGCATAACGGCGCATGGCTTGTACCATGAGCTCTGCTGTGAAGGGTAAAAAACGAATGGGGGGTAGGCTGCCTCTCAGTTTTGTTCCGGTGTTGAACCGGATGCGCTCCATCAGCTTGGAGCTCCAGGCCGGTGTATGTAGTATGATGCTCTCCGGTGATAACATGCAGGTGATAATTTGTAAAAGCTTGGCTACCGTTTCCTCCTGCATGGTGTGGTCGCTGTGGTCCACTTCCGCCCAGTCGATTGGTAAGGGCAGCAACCCCAAATTTCCGCATTCCTGGATTTTTCCGTTACGGAAAACGGCGCAGGAAGCTCCTTGTCCCGGTGGCAGACACAGCGTGGCAACGTTTTCCTTGCGTGTGGCCAGTACGGCGGCGGTTGCCGGTGTGCGCACGCGGCACCGGTAACGCTCTTGCAAGTGGCGCCTCATGGCTATAGGTGCGCCTCCGGGAATAAACAGAAGTATGCTTTTTAACTCGCCGGCAGCAGTTACTTCATCCAACCAACCATCCAGGCTTTCTTCCTCAATGTAGGCAAAACGTCCTTCTTTTTGCCATATGGGTAGTCCCTGTAAATCCAGCACCTCCAGTTTTCCCTGTAGAAGCGGTCCCTCTTTTTGCAGACTTACCAAAGCATGCCTACCGTGCGCGCTGTTAAAGCGGTACAAGTATGCAGGCCTCCCCCCGCCGGATGGAATGCTGCCTTGCATAACCAGTTTGCCGAGTTCGCAGAGCTCTGCTACCGCACTGTTTACGGCAACTAAGCTTAACCCGGTACCCTTTGCCATTTGCGGGCGAGTGGCCTCCTCTCGCTCCTGCATGAAGGTGAGAATCTTTTTATGAGATGCTTTCATGCCCCTTTTCTTTCACTTAATAAAGTCGCTTAATAAAGTATATGAAAAATGAGCATAAAGCAAGGAAAAAGTGTAATGTGTTCATATTCAGTTGCAATGATGATGGTGGTGAACGCAGACCTCAAAAAAAAGAGACACGCAAAAGCGCAAAAGCTCGACAATTGCCCCGAGTTCTGGTAGCATGTGGGTAACAACAAATTCGCACAAGCATGAAGTACATTTTTGTAACAGGCGGTGTAGTATCCTCTCTCGGTAAAGGTCTTGCAGCAGCATCCATCGGTACGTTGCTGGAGCATTGCGGGTTGGAGGTAACAATGCAGAAGTTTGACCCCTACCTGAACATAGACCCCGGCACCATGAGCCCGTACCAGCACGGCGAAGTGTATGTGCTTAATGACGGAGCCGAGACGGATTTGGACCTCGGGCACTACGAGCGATTCATTCATTGTGAGCTTTCTCGCCTCAACAACCTGACCAGCGGTAAAGTGTTTGAGCAGGTGTTGGAAAAAGAGCGCCGTGGTGATTATTTGGGCAAGACTGTACAATACATCCCGCACGTTACCAATGAGATTAAGCAGCGCTTGTATGATTTGACGGAAAAGAACAAGGAATGCGATGTCATCATCACAGAAATCGGCGGTACGGTGGGTGATATTGAAGGTTATCTGTTCTTGGAGGCGTTGCGCCAGTTTGCTTTGGAGGTAGGCCGCCATAATTGCTGCTTTATCCACGTAACGCTATTGCCGTATATTAAAGCAGCGGGTGAAACCAAGACCAAGCCCACGCAGCAGAGTGTTGCTAAGTTGCGCGAGATTGGTATTCAGCCGGATATCATCGTCTGCCGCACGGAGATGGACAACCTTACCGAGGAAGAAAAGCAAAAAATCGGCATGTTCTGTAACGTATCTCCGCGCAATGTGGTGGCTTTCTGTGATGTGAAGCACAGCATTTACGAGTGCCCGTTGGATTTGGGACGCGACCGCGTGGACCGCATCGTCACGGAGGTGCTCGGTATTACCGTGCCCAAGCCCAAGATGGATGAATGGCAGAAGTTTGTGGGGCGTGTCATTCACCCCTCCCACAGCGTACGCATTGCCGTGGTCGGTAAGTACATCTCGTTGCAGGATGCCTATAAGTCCATTTACGAGAGCTTTACGCATGCAGGTGCAGCCAATGATTGCCGAGTGGAGATTGTGCGCGTAGACGCTGAGGCTTTGGAGAAGAGCACTTGTGAAGAGATGATAGGCTCGGTAGATGGTATTTTAGTACCCGGCGGTTTCGGTGAGCGAGGCGTGGAGGGCAAGATTATGGCTGTGCAGTATGCGCGTGAGAATAACATCCCCTTCTTCGGCATTTGCCTCGGTATGCAGGTGGCTGTTATTGAGTTTGCCCGTAATGTGCTCGGCCTCAAGGATGCAAACTCCACAGAGTTTGATAAAGCCACCTCCAGCCCTGTCATTTGCTTGCAGGAGGAGCAAAAGACCATCACGAATATGGGCGCTACCATGCGTTTGGGGGCATACCCCGCCCACATTCAACCCGGTACTCTTTGCAGCAAGCTCTACGGAGGTCAGGAGGTCATCTCCGAGCGCCATCGCCACCGTTATGAGTTCAATGCCGACTTCCGACAGGCTTGTGAGAAGGCGGGGCTGGTTATCTCTGCCGTGAATGATGAGCATGGCTTGGTGGAAGTAGTGGAGCTGCCCGGGCATCCGTACTTCATTGCCTGCCAGTATCATCCGGAGTTCCAGAGCCGCCCGACGAAGTCGCACCCGCTGTTCTGCGGACTTGTTGCAGCTGCGTTGGAGAAGAAGCAGGGCTGAATCCGATAATTCATGACACCGGCGGTAGGGCAAGTCCTTGCCGCCGTTGCTTTTTTTTGTTGAGTATATGATAGACATCCTGGTAGTAGTTGCTTATTTTTGCGCCATTTTCGGCATAGGTCTTTACGTAGGGCGCAAGCAAGAGAGTTTGGAGAGCTATGCCTTGGGAAACCGCAATTTGCCTTGGTGGGCCATTTTGGCATCCATTCTGGCAGCGGAAATCAGCGCTGCCACCTTTTTGGGTGCTCCCGGTGAGGGCTTTGCATTGCGGAATTTTACATATGCTCAGCTGGCTATCGGTACAATACTGGGGCGCATTGTCGTAGGTAAGCTTTTCCTGAAGCCGTATTATCGGTACAACGTTGTTTCCATATATGAATATCTGGAGAAGCGGTTCGGGTTGCGGACCCGACGCTGGGCCAGCGTCACCTTCCTTATCAGCCGAGTATTGGCCAGTGGCACGCGCTTGTTTTTTGCCGGTATCTTGTTGGTGATAGCGTACATGATGATGACCGGGCAGGAGAGTGCCGGGCAATGGGAGACTGTGATTATATATATTGCAGCACTTACACTCATCACCATTGCGACAGCCGTTTATACTACTTTGGGGGGGCTGAAAGCCGTGGTCTGGACGGATGTGTTACAGGCCTCCATCTTGGCTGTTTCTCTCATCACAACAATCGCCGTCTTGCTGTTCAGCATCAAGGCCGGTGGAGATTGGGGAAATGCTTGGGATTCCATTTGCTACCACTTAGGCAATAAAGATTATAACCCGTGCGGGATTGATAACCTGAAACCTTGGGCATTTTTTGATACCGGCGTGACCGGGCAGGGCTTGTGGGCCGATGTGAAAAACATACTGAGCAGTGAATATACACTGTGGACTGCCGTGCTGGCTTCCACGTTCATCACCATGGCTACCCACGGTACGGACCAAGATATGGTGCAGCGTATGCTGGCAGCCCCGAACAGCAAAAAAGGTGCGCGCGCTGTCATTATGTCCGGGTTGATGGATATGCCCATCGTGCTTATTTTCATTTCCTGCGGTATGCTTTTGTTTGTTTATTTTGCACAAAACGGCATAGCTCCGCCTGAAAAACAGATTGAGATTTTCCCGTGGTTCATCATTCACTGCTTACCGGCGGGGGTGCGAGGGCTTTTGGTGGCTGCGCTTCTGGCAACAGCCATGGGCTCGCTCTCTACCGCCCTGAATGCCTTGGCCACCACGGCTACTAAGGATTGGTATGTGGATGTATTCCGTCCCGCCGCTACGCAGCAGGAGCAGCTGTGCGCCGTGCGTATCCTGACGGTCGGGTTTGCCGTTTTACTCATCTTGGTGGGTGCTGCAACGGCTTGGCTGACGGTGATGGATCCCACCGTGCGTATTCTGCCGATTGCTCTGGGCATTTTCGGCTACACTTATGGTTCTCTTTTGGGGGTATTCTTGCTGGGAATGTTGACCCGCGGGCGCGGTAATGATGTTGGCAACATGATTGCCATGCTGGCCGGATTCGTGACTGTTATTGCGCTTGAGATACTTGGGCGTTGTGATTTGATGCCCGCCATTGCATTCCCGTGGCGCGTGACAATCGGCACCCTCGCAACCTTTGCCGTGGGCTGTTGTTTCCGCACTCCCTCGGTATGCGTGGCTCCGGGGAAGGAGTGTGATTAAGCTTGCTGACTTTCTGCACAAAAAGAGGGGAATGCCGCTAGCGGTATCCCCCTCTTTTTGTTGTAAGCCGTAGTTTGCTGTTACAGCAGCTCTGCCAGCTTGGCCGGGAAGCTCTTGGCTTTCTCCTTGATGGTGGCCAGGAGTTTGCGCTCCAAAGCATCCACCTGTCCATCGCCTTTAACCTTGTTGTAAAGCCACTCGGCTTCCTCCGGATCTATTTCTCCCGGGGTTGCTTCGTCCTCAAGAAGGAAGCTGCAGATAACCTTTACGAACAAATCCTCCCATTCAGGAGCATTGTCCTTGCCGGATACGGCATCACTCAGTTCAAACATGAACTCAGCTTCCTCTTTTTCAATGACGCCATCGGCGTACAGCAGGGCGTCCAATTGCTTTACTTCCTCGGCGTCAATAACGCCATCGGCCAACAGGGATTTTTTCAGTTCTGATAATGTGCTCATAGTGTCGCAGTATGGGGTAACGGGTTGCGTTTCCTTACCCCACCAGCATAGCACAAGTTAGCTTGTTGTCAAGGATTTTGTTGAATGATTCAGCTCTTTTTGAGTTGTTTTATTACCCACGTAACAACGCCGAAGAATTCCGCCTCATCAGATTTGCAGAGTTCGATGGGGCGGTAAGCCGGATTTTCCGGCAGAAGTAGCACACTGCCGTCTCTGATTTCCAAACGCTTAACCGTAAACTCTCCGTTGACCGCAGCAATGATAATGTTGCCGTCTGCCGGAGAAAGCGCGCGGTCCACCACCAGAATATCACCGTCTTCAATGCCAGCGCCGAGCATGCTTTCACCGCGCGCTCTCACGTAGTAGGTAGCCGCAGGATGGCGTATGCAAAGCGAATTGAGATCCAGCGACCCCTGAATATCTCCGAGCGCCGGGGATGGAAAACCCGCTGCTACGCTTTCCGAAAAGAACGGCAATGCGCCCTCCTGCCGGGCAGAGCTTGATTCCTCAGTCATATGAAACGATAATTTTAGCAACATCCGGCAGCTGGGTGCGGAGTCGTTTATTGATGGCAGTGAGGCGTTCGTGGCTATCCTGCACATTCAGTGAGTTTTCCTGCGGAATACTGACCACGCAGAGGCGACGGTTGCCCTGAGTGTACAGTTTGATGCCTGTGGGCAGGGGGGCGCCCATGGAAATCATGTTTTGGCGCACCTGTGATTCCCAGTTGTGAGGGATGGGCTTGGTAAAGACCGGCAATTCGCGAACATCCGGTTCCACATGTACGATGACGGCCGCTGCATTGAGTTTGCGCTGCACTTCTTTGCGGAATGCCTGAATGGCTACATGCCAGCCACCCAAGACGGCGTTGCCCGGTAATTCCAAATCCGTGAAGATGATGAATCCTTGCTCGGAGGGCATGAGTACAAGCCCGTGTACGCCGAACCTGTGCGTGAGGGCAATGCGCCGTATAATCAGCTCAGGGGTGTCTTCCATGCGGGCTGAGGGCTGCATGTGCACGATGGTTTCTGCCTCCGGCAGAGCGGTGGCGATGAGCTCTTCAATGGCATCCGCAATTTCATGTGCTGTGTCAACGTGTAGCTCCCGAGGCACGGCTACTTCTACTTCGGCATATACTTTCATGCCCACTTCGCGCACTCTCAGGCGGGTAAGCGGGTAGGCTGGCATGCGCTCTGCCATGAGTGTTCGAATGGTGCCGGCTGCTTGGCCGTCCACTTTGTCCATGAGGTTGTTGACGGATTTCTTACCCAGCTCGTAGCAAATGTGTAATATGAGCATGACTACCCCCAGCGAGGCGAGGACGTCCGCTCGCAACAAAATCCAGTGGAGGGTGCTGCCTTCTTCCGTGAATCCTACGCATGCAGCACCGGTGATGCCTAACAGAACCGCTGCGCTGCTCCAAATATCGGATGCAAAGTGTGCAGCATCGGCTTCCAGTGCGGCGCTTTTTGTTTCCTTGGCTACACGCTTAAGCATGGCAGAGCGGTTGAGATCCACCACAAGTGAGACAATGATGACAAAAAATGCCCAGAATGAGGTTTGCACGTGCAGTGCTTCCGGGGAGTCGCTCATCAGGCGTTCTACTGCTTCCTTCACCACCCATCCCGCGGTAGCCAGCAGTAGGAGGGTTTCCACCAACGCCATCAGGTTTTCCACTTTGCCGTGCCCGTATGGGTGCTCGGCATCTGCCGGACGTGCTGCTATTTTTACGGCAAACAGGGACCCCAAGGCTGCCAGCAAGTCTAACGCGCTGTGCAGTGCCTCCGATAGAATACCCAGTGAGCCGGTAAGAATGCCTACCACGAACTTCATGCCCGTTAGTAAGGCACTCCAAAGTACGGAGGATGCCGCTGCTATCGTCTTTTTGGTTTCGGTATTCATGGAAGAATGCTCATGGTAGCACGGGCTACGTCCATTAGTCAAGACAAACCGCCATTTGCCGTATGACAAATGGCGGTTCAGAGAATAACTCATGTTGTGTTATCAGGCTTTCGCCTTCAGCCGCCCGATGAATCGGACAATCTCGCCCACCACAAGTACGGGGCAGGTGACTGCTGCCAGGAGGAGCCAGTCCTGAATGCTCAGGGATTCCGTGCGGAAGATGGTGCCACCGAACTCAACTGCCAGAATCTGTCCGAAGAGGATGATTCCCATGATGAGCAGGAAAGACATGTTGGAGAAAAGCCCCTTAACAAAACTGTGGTTGGTGCCGTACACTCGGGCATTGAACAGGTTCCAGAACTGCAACATCACAAAGCCTGTGAAGAGCATGGTGACATCGTGCCGTTGCGGGTCGCCACCTCCTTCCGGGGTGATATGGATGACATAGGTGACCAGTGCGATAATAAAGGCAAGTCCGAGTCCCAATATCCATTTCCACATGTCCGGTGTAATGATGAATGCCAGTTTGTTGCGCGGGCTTTGCTCCATTACATCATCGCTGGGGGGCTCTGTGGCCAGTGCCAAGGCTGCAAATGTATCCATAATGAGGTTTACCCAGAGCATCTGGGTAACGGTGAGGGGTAAATCCACACCAATAAAGGGCCCCATTGCTGCAATACCGCAGGCCGCTACGTTTACTGTAAGCTGGAAGACAATGAACTTCTGGATATTACGGTAAAGGGAACGCCCCCATTTAATGGCGCGGGTAATGCTGGCAAAGGAGTCATCCAACAGGATGATGTCGGAGGCTTCCTTGGCAACGGATGTGCCGGTGATACCCATGGAAAGACCCACATCTGCGTGGTTGAGGGCAGGGGCGTCATTCGTACCGTCGCCGGTAACGGCAACTACTTGGTTTTGTTTTTGCAAGGCATTGACGAGGCGCAGCTTGTCCATCGGTTTTGCGCGGGACAGCACGCGGAGGTCATTGACTTGAGCCTCCAGCTGCTCCTCGGTAAGAGCACCGAACTCCTCACCTGTCAGCACAGCGTTGGCCGGAATATCCCCTTCCGGTAACAGACCGATTTCACGCCCGATTTGGCAGGCTGTTTCCTTGTTGTCGCCGGTTACAATCTTAATGCCTACGCCGGCTTTAAGGCATGTAGCGACTGCTGCCGGAACATCGGAACGTACCGGATCCTGAATGACAAAGCAACCCATCCATACCATATCCGTGCAGGCTGCTTTGATATCGTCTGCACTTTCCGCATGGCCTTCGCGATAGGCAAGCCCCAGAACGCGCATGGCTTTACGTTGTGCGGTGGTAATGGTGTTGAGTACCTCTTGGCGCTTGGCTTCATTGAGTTCCTCGCCGTAAGCCGAGGAGCATTTGCCGAGAACGATTTCCGGGGCACCCTTAACGTAGATAATCTCCTTGCCTTCCAAAGCGTGGGATTTTACGCAGGTTGCCATGAACTTGTTCATGGTGGAGAACGGAAGCTGTCCTACCGTAGCTGTTCCGGAGCGCAGTTGTTCATAGTTGCTGCCTGCATCGCGTATGAACATCAGCATGGCACCCTCCGTTACGTTGCCCAATACCTCGCCTTTCTCATCCAAATCTGCTGTGGAGTTTACGGAAACGGCTTCCGCCAGCAGCGGGTAGATGGGGGCATCTGCTCCCTTTTCATTAACTTCCGGGAAGTGGCACTCACGTACCGTCATGCGGTTGGTGGTGAGGGTGCCTGTCTTATCGGAGCACACGACTGTTGCAGCGCCAATGGTTTCGCAAGCATCCATTTGGCGTACCAAGTTGTTTTGTTTTGCCATCTTGCGCATGCTGTAGGCCAAAGAAAGCGTGACGCTCATGGGCAAGCCCTCCGGTACGGCTACTACAATGAGGGTAATGGCAATCATGAAGTAGGTGAGCATGTGGTCCGCTGCTGTTCCGCTCATCCATGTGTTCGGGTCGTTCATTGCTATGAGCCCGGCGGAACCCAGTCCCACCACGGTGAGCCCGAATACTAACAATCCGCCGATGATGCACATCAACCACGGGGTAAAGCCTTCTTTTTCCACAAGTCCCGGGGTGGGTAGCTCTATCTTCATGTAGCCGAGCAAATCTTGGAAAATGGGGTACCACACGCGCAGTAGTGCGATGGCCATAGAGACGATGACGCCGGCAAAGAAGCCCCATTGTGCTCCGCTCAGGTCAAAGTTGCCACGGATGGAGTCATGCACGATGAGGGAGGCAAAAAGGAAGAACGCTATGCTGGAACCCAGTACGTTGATACCCTTGGAGAGTCCGTCCAGCTGCTGGTTGAGGGGGGATTTTTCCTCGGATTCCTCGGATGCTGCCTCAGCCACTTTACCGATTTCCGTGGCATCGCCCACCTTGGTGATGCAGATGATGCCGTGTCCCTCCGACACGAGCGTGCTGCGCAGAACTACGTTGCGTGGGTAGGCTCCGGCCAATTTTTCTTCAACCTCTTCATTGGTCTTGAGTACCGGCTCGGATTCACCGGTGAGGGAGGCTTGGTTGATGCGCAGGGAAACGGATTCCAGCACAACGCCGTCCGCCGGTACTTCTTCACCGGTGCCGAGGGTAACGATGTCGCCCACAACAAGCTCGTTTTTGGGAACTTGGCAGTGTTTGCCATCACGTACCACGCGCACGGGTTCCGAGTCACTCACTTGGTTGAGAATGTCAAACTCCTTGTTAGCTTTGTACTCGTTAATGAAGCCGACCAATGTAGCCAACAACACGGCCATGATGATGCCGATGCTCTCCAATGGGCTGTGATCCGCTATGATAACGGGGATGAATGAGATGACTGCTGCTACAATCAGGATGACGATGAGCGGGTCCGTGAACTTTTCCAGTAATTGCACCCACCACGGATCCCGGCTGGGGGGCGTAAGTTGGTTACTGCCATGCAGTTTCCTGCTTTCTTCAACCTCCGCACTGCTGAGGCCTTTGTGTGGATCTGTGTATTTTGACATAAGTTTTTCTGTTGTGTTGAAGATATTGCGCTGTTATGCTCCGATGAACTCTGAGATTTCTGCCCGAAAACAGATATAGCTCACAGTGGCAGTAATAATCGCCACTGCAGATATGAGTGCAAGCACCTTGAGCGTGGCTCCTATGCCCCTCTCTACATATTCTGACGGAAAAAAGTGCCTTGCGTTCAAATTTTGAAGAGAATGTCCTCGTTTATCGTTTTTGGGGAGTAGCCCCCATATGATTGCTAAGTGAGTGTTTCCCTCGTACCGGTACAGTCTGTACAGTTCCGGGGCTGCAGAAGGCTCCGGGAGGTACAAGCCGGTGAAAATTTGTTTAAGCAAGCTGTTTGGTGGCTCGTTTTGAGCTTCGGTACGGAGTCCTTCCAGCTTTTGTATCAAACAATGCAGCTCTTTGCGGGGAATGCGGTTTTCGGGGCTGATGGCAACGCTTTCTGCCAAGTAATCTTTTCCCTCTAGCTCCAATTCGGCATGCACTTTATCAGCGGTGGCATCGTAGCACATCTCTGCCATGAAGGGGTGCATTTTGCGCTTGATTTCCTGCTGAAACATTGGCTCCCAGTAAGACGACCCGACCACATACGTGCGAACCCGCACATATGTGGTCATGTCGAAACTCAGTCTTGAGGCTGTCTGTCGGGGAATTGCCATTGACGCTTTATTACTTAATGTCAATGGGGGCAGTGTATGCCCTGTATGATTTGCCCTTTTCTTCCACTTCAACGCAGGGTTCCTCTCCGAGCGTGTATTCGATGACGCAACGGCCATCGGCATCTGCCTCGACTTCGTTTACTTTGATGTTGCTGAGTGGCCCTCTGCCCGGAATCGGCGTAACCCGGACTGTTACCTTGTATTTGCCGTTGGGCAGTGCTTCATGGTGTTCTGCTGTTAACTCCGCAGGTACCTGAATCTTGATTCTGAGATTATCTATAATGATTTCTGCTCCTAAATCAAGAGCTTTCTGCACCTCCTGAGCAGAGGCTTCTGTCGGCAGGTTTTCCGTGGATTTGTCCACGATGTAGTTAAGCTCGTCTTCCGAGAGCGGACGTCCACCGGGAAGGGGTATTTGTCTCAGCTCATCCTTTTTGCGCTTTTTAAGCTCTTCTATTTGCTCCGGTGTGACTGGTGTAGTTGTGGTGGTGGTAACGGTTTCTTGCTCCTCGTAGGTAAGCTTATTATCCGGAGATACGTAGAGAGGCTTGCCATCTTCATCCTCCGCTCTACCGTTACGGTTGAAGATTTGTTTGCGGGTAGAGGTTGTGGCGGGGCTGCCATCCTCGTAGGTTGCGGGAGTATCAGCGTCATCCGGCATGATGATGATGCGATTCCCCGCACCCGTAATAGGCTCACTGTTGTGCCCCACCAGCTTGCCGCCTTTCACTTCGGCTCGCGGATTGGTGCGAGCGGGGGTGGGGCGGGGCGTTTCTGTGGTTGTGCTTACAGAGCTTGTTGTTGTCGTGCTGCTTGCAAGCTCTTCCCCGTTTTTGTCGACAAGTTCGCCCCCTTTCTTGTAGTAGATGGGATTGCCGTCGCCGTCCACAATGTTGCCATCGCGTACGTAAAGCTTTTCTCCGCTCTTTGTTCGCACCTCGGTGCCATCCTTGTAAGTAATCGGTTTATTCGGGTTATCCGGGATGATGAGAATCTCTCCACCGGGGCCGGTGATGGCTTGGTTTTCGTCTGTGACAAGCTTGCCACCTTTGACAACGGCCGGTTTGAGTTGTTCTACGATGCGAATACGATAGTTAAAGATGACGTTGTCCTTTTTGAAAGACAAGGTGTACTCGTTATCTGCACTCGGCCCCTTGACGGTAGCTTTTTTGAACCCGGTGAACGTGAAACGGTTGCCATTCGGGGATAAGATGGCAGTATACGTTTGCGTGTCAAAAGAGAATGCTTCCAGCAGGGTTTCCGGCAGGCAGTGGTCTGCAATACCCGGAGGAACCGTTCCTTCTGTCCGGAGAACATTGACTTCACCACCTTCATCACCGGACGATGGTGTTGTGTCGGTGGGGCCTGTGGCGGGGGGAGTCGGCGGTTCGGTTTTTGTTCCGGTCCCCGGAGTATCTCCTTGCGGAACTGCGGGTTTCTCGACAATCACAATGCGGTAATTGTATACAACGCTGTCTTTTTTGAACGAGAGAGTGTATTCCTTGCCCGGTTCAATCTCCTTAACGTCTGCTTTCTCAAAACCTGTAAAGGTGAACTTGTTGCCGTTGGGGGACAAGATGACGGTATACGTCTCCGGGGCAAACGAAAATGCCTCCACTCTGGATTCCGCTAACTCGTGATTTTCAATGCCGGGAGGAACGCATCCGGAAGTCGGTATATCGCTTCCCGGTTCCTCTCCGCTAGGTTGCGTGTCATCTTTGTCCTTGGTTCCGGAGTCTTCAATCGGAATGGGAGGGGTCAGTACTTTCTTTTCGTCTCCGCTGCACGCGTAGAAAAGCGTGCCGGCGAGTGCTAACAGCAGTATGGCTCCCACTCCTGCCGTTTTGAGATTGAGCCCATTGTCTATCAGATATTTCGGGAAAAAGTTTTCCGCGTCTATATCTACGGCTTTGACGGAGCTGCCCGGGCTGTGCTCCATTCCCCAAATGATGAACATGCGTGTGTTCTTGCCGGTGCCCACAAAGCGGTAGAGTTCCGGCGCTGCCGTAGGTTCCGGCAGGGTGAAAGCCTCCAGCATTTTGCGGGTGTTCGGGTCTACTCCCGGATCTGCCAGTGCCGAGCGTAAACGCTGTAGCGAACGTGCAAAATTCTCCACCACATGGAGAGGGATTTTACGTCCCATAGCACCACCTCCGACCAGCGGGGCGCTGTTGCAGAGCAGTTCTTTACTCTTCTCTACATAGCTTGCATTTACGGAATCCGAGGCTGCGTTATATTCCATAACGGGCAGGAGCGGGGAAAGGCTTTCTCTCAGAATATCCTGAAAGCTCGGGTGCCAGAAATCCGGCCCTCCGATGTAGGTGCGAACGCGCCTGTAGCCTTTCATGTTGACGTTCAGTCCACCATTAGGGATAGCTGTAATGTCCATATCAGTTAAAATGAATCAAGGTGTTAAAGTGTCAGATAAGTCGAACAAGGATTTTGTCCTTGTATATATTACCGGCGGCGTTGGTGATGGCCCATGAACAAAGTGCATCTACACATCCACTGCTCGCACCGTCTTCGGAGATTTCCATGTTGCGAGAGGAGAAGGTGTTACCCAGTTCGGTGAGCTCGATACGGTACGGCGCTGCATCCTGCCGGAGTTTTTCGTTGAGATTATTTGCCAGCAATTCAGCCAAATCCGCCGCTTTGCCACAGTCCGTATTACGTGCGTATAAAGCTTTGAAGAAGTAGCGACTGAAGTTGTGGAGTGCTCGGGATGCCGAGTTGTCGTATGAGCTGTCTTGGCTGTCCTCCAAGGTGAGTTTGTATGCGTGCGTGGCTTTCCAAACTGCCAAGTTTGTTACCATGCATACAAGTACGGGATCCGGCGATGCTGAAATCAGGTTCGCTTTCCATTCTGCCGCATAGGGTTCCAGCTCCGGAATGTCCAATATCTCGTTCCAGAGAATTTTTCCCATGTCGCTGTTATCCACCGGAGCAGCAGTTTTTGCCTGTTCAAGCTGTTGCTTGAGTTCTGCAATCATCTGCTCTGAATCCGCGCTTCCCTTCTGTTCTCGGAGTTGCTGCTTCAGGACTGCAATCTCATCGTCTTTTTCTCGGATAGTGGCTACTAAGGCGTCCACTCGCTCCTTGAGGTCGTAGTCGGCGCAGGTTGCAGCAACCGGCTGCTCCGCTTTTGCGGAGACTGCCGTTGCCTGCATTTCTGCCAGACTCTCCAGTATCATCCGTCGAATCAGGCTACTGAGCTGCTGCTCTAAGCTGAGAAGGTTTGTCTCGTTTTGTGAAGTTGTTTCCATGTGTTCCCTTTGTTGGAAAATCAAAGATCAAACTCGCTTAAGTCCGGATCAAAACAGCATGTTTCCTTCCAGAACCCTTGCCTCGGCAGGGTTCGCAACTTCATCTTGATGTGTTCGTTGATGAAGCCGGTTCCCAGCTTGGCGTCACTGCGGTGTGTCGGCGTCACGGAGCCCTGAATGAGCCTGATGTCGTCATCCATACCCTTCTTCCGGCGCTGGAATTGCGCTACCAAGGGGTTCATCGGCTTCTTATCTTCCGGTCCCGTCCACACGATTTCATACTGCTGCTCGGGGATGGAGCTTTCAGACTTGTACTTCATGCGGCCGATGCAGGTACCAATCTGGATAACCGTACCATTGCATTCGCCGATGGTGGAATCAGCTGATTTGAAGATTTTTTCCGAGTTATCGTCTTCTTCGCGCTCCAGAATGATTTCATCGAAGCCACTGCGCCCTCCACGCGGGGAAAGAGTACCCCAGTAGTTATTGGTGGCGTAGTCCGAGTCGGAAATGTCACAGCAGTCTTCGCATTCTTCTTCTTCCAACGAATCATTATCCGCTTCGTGAATGTTTCCTGCGCCGAAAAGTCCCTTGGATTGTGCTGCGTAGTAGGCAGCACCCACGGCTGTTACTGTCTTTGCGTCCGTGATGCGGAAGCCCTCGTTCATCGGATACCATGCACCGGCGAGGAAGTTCTTCATCGGGATGATGCGCTGTTCGCGGATGGGCAGCAGCTTCTTGAGCAGTTGTGCCACGCAGGGCATTTCTGATATCTTGCCGCTGAGGGTGACGAGGTCAATGTCGTACGCTGCTATGAAGCGACCCAGCGGAGCAATGCCGTCTTGCAATGCATCTACAATGCAGTCATTAATGTCGGCTGCTGAGTATTCCAGCGTGTCGTCATTCAGGATGAGGTCCGTGTCGATGCCGGCGCTGCTCATGAACTTGTTGAAGTCTGCAATGGCTGTAGCATCAGCACCACATTCCGCTAAGGTTCTTGTCGGCAGGTTCTTGTATTCGTACTCGCCTCGTTCGTTGCGTGTTGCACACTTGGCAATATCGGTCAGCCATTGCTGCACTACAGGAATGAAGAAGGTGGAGACGATACGCTGCCACACGGCCTTATCACCGGCCAAGCGACTGCTCTTGTTGAGCTCATTGCGGTACTTGATGGCGGTTTCTTCATCATCGCAGCGCTTCATCAGGATGGCCGGCAGCAAGACGCGCTCAATGATGTTGAGCATAGCCGTATCTCCCGCAAAGCTGCTGCAATCGCGGAACAGTACCTTGTAACGCAGTGCCAGTTTGTCCCCCGGGGCATCGTTTCGGTATTCGATGATGGTGGAGTCCGAGGTTCCGCCTCCGATGTCGACCGTCATGACTCGTACACGGTGGCTGAGGTAATCCTCCTGCTCATCGCTGTCTTTGCGTCCGTAGAGCTTAATCCAGAGGTTGGCATTGCGCAGGCGGTTGATTTCCGAGTAGATGAATGGCAGCTGTGAGGCCACTGCTTCATCCAGCTCCATGTAGAGTTTCGGGCGGCCATCCGCGTATGGATTGCCGGAGGGTATCTCCTCACGAGTCTGCATATGAGCAAGGGTGAAAATGTCCACCGCCTGTTGCCAAGCTTGGCGGTAGAATCGTTTTTCCGCAGCAATCCAACCGGAGGGGAATGTTACGTGAACACCGGCCAGACGGCGGTATACGAATTCTTGGTTGTTTTTGCGCCAGGATTCAGATGTAATTTGGCGGTATGCGTTTTCCAAAATGGAGAGCGCGGACCACACCATGGCTGTGCAGCGCGGATAGCAGGGGTTTTCCGGAAAGTAGTGTGGGCGCTTATGGGGCTGGTCGTCTTCAAACGGCGGTTTTTCGATATCCCATTTTGAGTTGTCGGCGTTGCCGTCCGGGTACATGTAGCGGCAAATTTCACCTTGCAGCCCAAGCAGGGCGTTGCGGCGTTGCTTGTTGGACCACGGGTTGGGGTTGAGTCCCCAAGGTTGATTGCCTCCTTCCGTCTTGATGGGGTCACGATCCCACAGATAGCGCTTCGGGGAGCTCATGGTTACGTTAAGACCAACTCGCAGATTGATGTTCTGCAGCAGATCTTTAGCCTCTGTTCCCATCAGTGCCGGAGAAATTTCCACGAACATGTGGGGCTTACGCGTTGTTTTGGTGTATTCGTATTCCCCTTCCGCGATAGTTTTACCGAAAATGGTCTTGGCATCGCGAATGGTTTTCTTATTGTATTCGTAGCTCAGGCTCATACGGTACGGGCTGTCCGGTATGGGGGGCGGCGTGTTGCCCTTTTGTCCGTCCGGTGTTACCATTCCGCCAATAGCCGGGTAATCCCACTCGGAGAATACGGGGTCCTGAAGTAGGAACCAGGAGTCTACGATGGAGACTAAGTTTGTCGGTTTGCGGGTGTCGGTCAAATCCGGATATTCTACCCCGCGGGGAAGGGAGTATATCGGACGGCAAAGTACGGCCAACGCGTTGGGATCACTGTCCAACCCTGTCTTATTTTCCACTGCGAGGACAACGGTACGCGTGTTGCCGAAGTCAACCACGAGGTCCACGTCCATGGCAGCTGCCGGTTTTTTCCATACTATGTCCAGTGTGGCGATGTGCAGCTTCTGACCACGGTTCTCCGGGTGAGGAATGGAAAGCTCAAAGCAGGCGCTGTCCTCGCCTCCCGGCTTGTTGACAAGCTCGCTCAAATTGTTGTAGGCGTATGGTGAGATGTAGCGATCTTCTTCGTTTTCCGGGAAGTTTTCCGGGGTAATGGACTCCTGCGGGTCGCCGATGATGTTGCCGCGTTCAATGGTGCCGATGTTGGTTTCGATGGCCACCCACAAGCCAACACGGTCTCCCTTTTTGCCCATACGGTAGCGCAGCCAAGGCGTGTGCTTATCCTCGCCTTTTTTGCAACCTGCTTCCCACGGCACAAAGTCTGCTCGGCATGCGCGGGCTACCTTGCCATTTTTGCCGCCACACTCTGCAAGAAGCACAGGGTCAAACGGAATGAAGAAATAGTGGTGTCCGGTGTTCGGAAACACCATAATCTCCGTTTTTTTCGGTTCGTACGTTGAATTTTCAGAATCCGACATGGTGAAAATTAAAAGCTGGTGTTAGTAAAATGCGTAAAAATTAGCCAATCAAGGATACGAGTTCATCATCACCGGGCTGTTTGCCACGGCGCATCATATCGGGGGAGTTTTTGAGTGCCTCCAGTACGTCACAGAAAGGTTTGATGACGGAAATGTAGTAGGGGTCGTTCTTGCCGCGTCCGTTTCCTTTTTCCGTGATGCTGTTGAGCAGGGTGATACTGTCCTTTTCTTTCCTGTGAGAACGGGAAACGGGGAAAATCTCATTGACGAGGTAGGTTGCCACCAAGCGTCGGCATTCCTTGCGCTCTTCTTTATCCTTGATTTGAATGATGTCGAGCCATCGTGCCATTTCTGCCTTCTTCTGCGAATCCATGGTGGCATAGAGGTAGGTGAGAATGCGAGCGCGGTGCTCTTCATTTTCAAATCCCATGCCACTTTGGAGCGGTTTGTTTTTGGCGTCTTCAATCCATTTGTTGATAACGCTTTCCACATAGGCCGGAATCTCTCTGTCCCGCTTCGGCAGGCTTTCGAGTTTGGTGGCATCAATATTCTGGAAGTCCTGCACGTTGTATGCTATGTTGAGGAGCTTCTCCGGGTCATCATTCGGGGTAATAAGAGCTTCTATGAGCTTGTTGATGTCTTTGGCGCGCTTGCTGTCATCGTCCGTAAGCGGAGGTAAGGCCTCGGAAAGACAATTCTTCCAGATGGCAGCAATTGTCTCGCTCTTTTTGTCCAACAATGCTTTGCGGTGGGTTGTTGCCATCATTTCATTAAGCTTGCGGAAGAGGTAAATACGCCCGCCGTATCCACCATATGTATCTTCCTCAATATCTGCCATAGCTCGGAGGGAATCCTCCGTTCCGGCAAATTGCTTGAGGAAGTGTTTGTCATTGGCGATGTTGCCGATAACCTCCAGCTTTCGCTCCTCTGTTTCGATGTCAATCTTTCCGTCCGGGAACATGGGGTAGTTGACGCAGTAGGTCGTTACCACGCTCGGGTCTGCCAAGTCGCCCATGCCTCGCAGTTTGTCAAACACGCCGATGAGGCCTGCTGCACCCGTACCGCTGGCATCCACTAAGTTCAGCAGTGTGGCAGAGAAGGTGAGCAGCAGGTTGATGGACAATTCACGATCCCGGGGCAGTTTCTCTGCACACTCTTTACCCATGGCCTTAAACCAGCAGCGTATGCCGTTCATCAGCTGTTTGGGCTGTGCCGGGTATTGCTGCCCGGCAGGCATGCGTACCAGTAGGGAGAATGCGTCTATGTTGAGGTGGCGGGCACTGCTGACAACGATGGAGGCGGTTTTTCCTCGCTTGAGCACTTGCGTAAGTGCCATAAGCGGACGTTTGCCGTGCTCGTTTTGGTAGTCAAGCGCTATTTGTTCATCTTTAATCAGCTCCGCAGCTTTATGCTCATTGGCCACACCGGGGAAGTCCACCAAGTCAACTTTTTGCAGCAGTTCATAAACTTCCGGTTGCCCCTGTTCCATGATGCTGCGCTTGAGCGGTACTACGATAAGAGAAACCAGCCCCTGAGCCAAACCGAAGTCAATGTCGCCGGTGAAGAGTTTTTTGCCGCTCCCGTTTGTGGTGATGACAACGGTCTCGTCATCCTTGTCTTCCAGCTTGCAGTTGTCTACCAAGTTTCTGATGTAGTCGGAATCCTTGTAGTACTGGGCAGAAGAGATGTTGAGCATGAGTGCCGCCATCTCGATGCTGCAATATACTGTCTTATTACCGAGTTCTCGCCGTTTTGCTCGCAGTTGCTTGTAAACGGTGGTCATGTTATTCCAGCCATCCCACAGCAGCTTAGCTGCAAAGTCTTCCACCGTTTCAACGGAGGAGATGAGCTTATCGTTATTCAGTAGGTCGCTGCGGCGTGCGCTCCATTCGCTTTGCAGATTGCGATAGCGGTCTTCTGCTATATCTATCAGCACATCCACTACGTTGAGCAGTTCCGTCAGCAGGGTATAGGCTTCACGGTTCGCTTTTTCGTCCTTTATCTGCTTGGTGACGCTTGCTGCCAGTTCCATTACATCGGCTGCATCCCAAATGACTTTCTCTCCCTTTTTGTTCAGCGCTTCCGTTTCGCTCAGGTAGCCTACTGCTAAGGAAAGCAGAATCTCTTGGTCCGTCGCAAATTGAATTTCCACCGGGTATTGTTTGAACCGCACCTCGTCTTCATTCTTGAGTTGGAATCGCGTTACGCAACCGGAGGCGTCCGCGCCCTGATTGTAGGGATTGAGCACGGCTACGGTGCCTCCTTTGTTGTCGCCGCTGAAACGGGCAGGGCAGGCATCATCCCAGCTCAGGGCGCTGCCGTTGCCGTTTTCGTCTGCCCCGAGGTCAATGAATTTAGCCAACAGGGTGGACTTGCCGGACTGAGATGGCCCCCAAAGTGCCATGGTCGGTTTAGAATAAACCGTTTGTGCAAGATCAATGTGGCGAGCTTCTGTCATGACTCGCAGCATGCGGTCCAACCAAGTGCCTCGTGAAAGGGAATATGCCCCTACTCGCTTGGAACCATGCTCCCAGTACCAGTCCAGAATTTGTTCTGAAAGTTTGTAATTAATTTCTGACATGTTGTGGTGTGATTTGATGTTGGGGGAGCGGTTTGCTCCCCTAGGTGTTACATTTTACGTTGAATTTGCTGCGCAAGAATCGTCTGATTCATGGAAATCGCTTTATCGTATGCTTTTTTGAGTCCCAGCGTACCCACAGCCCCTCGGGTGAGGATGGAGATGCATGTCCTCATGTCCTTTCGGCATACGCTGTTGTATAACTCTTCATCATCTTTACCGGTTGCAGGGCGGTAAGACTCCGATACCGGATTGTGGGGAAATATCCCGGGTTGCACGGGCTGCTGAGGGTACGGCTGGCGGTTTGGCTGTGGCTGCGGAAACGTCGGATATGGCGTCGGCTGCCCCAATGGAGTAGTGCCCGGGATGGGTGGCAGTTTTGCCTTATTCTCTTGTTCCAGCTTGCTGATTCTTTTTTCTTTGGCATCAAGCTGTGTTTTGAGTTGTTCCAACGCGTCTTGCAGATTGTTGATTTCCTGTTGTTTGGCATCATTCCCGTGGCTGAGCTCGCGGATTTTTGCCTCATAGGCAGAGGTGTCCACCTTAACTACGGATTGTGCACAGTGGGCTGCTTCCAGCTCTTCTATTTTCCGTTCCTTCTCACGGAGTTCTGCATCCTTGTGTTGTAATTTCTTTTGCAGCTCTTCAACAGCCTCAGATGAATCTCCTCCGGAGCACTCTTCCAGCTCGTGCTCCAGCTCTTGAATGCGGGCATCATTACGGTTTATCCTACGCTCCAGTTTGCGTACTTTGGCACTCAGGTCTTCTATGGTGAGGTCTTTCTCCTCCGTCTGATTTTGGAGCTCAGTATAGCGAGTCTTCCACTTCTGGGCATCAGCTTCCGCTTTTTCTTTTTCGGCTTGGGCTTGCAGAAGCTCATCCGGGGTAACGGAGACTTTTGTTTGCTCCGCAGTAAGCTTATTTCTTAAATCAGTAACTTGATTATTTGCAGCGCTGAGTTCAGCTTTTGCGACGTTGAGGGCGGAGTCCTTCTCTCTGAGTTGTTTTTCAATATTGCTCAGCTCGTTTTTCAGGGTGTCCTCATCTTGCCTCGCTTTTTGTAATTGCGCACTGAGCGCATCGAGCTCCCCTCCTTTTGCTTGCTGCTGCTCTCGGAGTCGGTTTTCCAAGCCCTGCTTATCGGCGCGGAGCTCGTTGATGGTGTTTTGGGAAGCTGTGAGTTTTGCCTCAGCGGACGTCGCCTTGCACTCTGCTTCGCTTTTGGCTTGAGTGAGAGCGGAGAGTTGTTGCTTAAGCTCTTGAATTTGAGCTTCCAGCTTGGCGTATTCTTTATCAACGCCTACATCTCCTTCCAATTCTCCGTATATATCGTCGTAGTCCATGGAAGTATTTTACGCAATGACTTGCTGGCGAAGAGTTTTTCCGTTGGGCAGCACAAGCACGAATCCCTTGGTGCTTGTAGGCAGGGTAAAGCGCATCATGCAGTGCAGCCCATCGTTGAATGATGTAACGGTATTTCCCTCAAAATCCTGAATATCCGCTGATTTTGCAACAATGCGGTTTTCATCTGCAAGCTCTGCGAAGATGTCGTTAATACCGCGCATTTCCTTTGCTATCTTGTGGTCCCATACGTCTATGGGCAGGTCGTAACTATCAGGCAGGTCATCCAGCTCGGCCATTTGCTGAGGATCTACCTCCGGTCCCACTCCCACGAGCACCAAGTGCACGGGGTTTACCTTCTTGGCGTGGATGTCATGGGCAAGTTGGCAGGTAAAGCTCTTAACTTCTTCAAAATCTTCGATTTTGCCATCCGTTATGAATACGTAGAATCCCTCTGCCGCATCCGCAAAAGTGGTAAGGAAGTAGTTAATGGCCGGCATGAGCTTGGTGCCGTTGCCCCAGTCATCCACGCCACTGTACTCAGCGGTTTTTGCTTCTTCTGCCGTGAGGTCACCCAAGTGCCGGATACCGGAGCCATCCTCGCCCATTGCCCAGTACAGAACAGAGGTGCCACCGTCTGCATCAATCTTTTCTGCCAGTATCGGGATGGCTGTGCGGCAAACATCCTGTACCTCGTTCGGATCTTCTGAGATTTGCAGGATTCCTTGCTGCAAAAGATGCTCGTGGCACCCTTGGAGCATGCGGCATACTTGTTGCCCGTCTTGCTCGAAAATCTCGATGAGGCCGCGGCTGAGCATATCCTCGGTTTCTTCCGGTGTGAAAGCGCGGGTAAAATACATGTTGGAGCCTCCGAATGAGCGCTTCATGGAGCTGGAGCAGTCAATGGCCACACCGGTTTGCCAACCTTCGTTGCCACGCCCGGGGGGCAGAAGAATGGTGGCTTTGACGTGAATTTGGCTATCTTTGAGGCACACGTTAACTTCGCCGAGTGCTTTGTCCACTAGGCTGTTGTCAAGTTGTACGTTGTGTCCGTCTGAGAGTTCTGCAAGAGTAGGAAGAGACATGGTTGTGTATGCGGGGTGGGGTTAAATTATGCGTTTATGCCGGAGATGTCCTGCACCAGTTGTTTGCCGTTGGGCAGGGTGATGGTGAATGAGGTGGAGTTTGCCGGCATGGTGAAGCGCAGGAGGGCAGGCAAGCCGTCTGAATAATTGTAGTCCCCCTCCGGTGTGACGGGCATGCCGAAGCTATCCGTCACTTGGGCACTGCGGGCAATGATGGTGTGTTCCGATACGACTTCTGCAAAAATTTGGTCGAGAGAGGTCATGTCCTGCGCGATTTTGTAATCCCACAGATCTTGTCCATCAACGCCGTAGATGGGGTCTTCATCCAAATCATCCAGCGATTCCAAAGCTTTGCAGGCGGGGGAGTTGGCGTCCTTGAAGTCTTTGCCTAATCCGATAACGACAAACTTGGTGAAGCCACGCTTGCCGTCGCGCATGTCCTCGCAAATCATTTGGCTGAGGGCTTTTGCTTCCTCCAAGTCATCAATGAGACCGTCAGTGATGATGAGAGCCATGAGCCAAGGCGAGTTCTCATACAGGTGCAGGAAGTGTTGCATGGCCGGTACAATGCGCGTCCCGGTTCCCCACTTCTTGGGCCCTTCAATGGCGGCAGTTTTTGCGTTGTCCGCCGTCAAATCTCCGATTGTTTCCAGTTCGGCACCTTGTTTGCCACAGGCAAAATAGATGGTGGAGGTGCCCCCATCGCTATCAAAATTAGAAAGATATGCCGCAATTTTCCGAGCCACAGGCTGTACTGCGTTAAATGCGGGGGCTGCATCATCATCGGCAAAGATGCTGTCCACCAGTACGTCTTCGCTGTGACCATACATCTCCTGCATGGAGAATGAACCGTCCAAGGCGAGCCCAGTCTGTGAGTTTTCTACCCCGCTGGGGCGCATTAAAACTGTTGTTTTAATCTTGAGGGTTCCGTTGTCGGTGCGGGTAACATTTACCTCGCCTAATGATTTGTGTACGAGCTTCTGTGATAATTGAGCCATGGTTGTGGATGTGGTTAAATGTTAATGGAAATCAGTCTTCGTATCCGGTGATATCCTGCTCTACTTTGGCGCCGTTGGGCAGGGTAATGGTGAATGATGTGGAGTTTGCCGGCATGGTGAAGCGTAACAGAGCGGGGAGTCCATCGGAATAGTTTTGGTCGCCTTCCGGTACAACCGGCTTGCCGAAGCTGTCCGTCACTTGGGCGCTGCGGGCAATGATGGTGTTCTCCGTTACCACTTCTGCGAAAATTTGGTTGAGGGAGGTCATGTCTTTTGCTATTTTGTGGTCCCACAAATCCTGCCCTGCCACACCGTAGATGGGGTCTTCATCCAAGTCGTCCAGCTCTTCCAATGCCAATCGGGCTTTGGAGTGGGTCTCACTGAAGTCATTGCCTAACCCGATGATAACAAACTTGGTAAAGCCTCGCTTGCCGTCTCTCATGTCTTCACAAATCATTTGGCTGAGGGCTTTTGCTTCCTCCAAGTCATCAATGAGCCCATCCGTAATGATGAGTCCTAAAAGCCAAGGCGAGTTTTCATACATGTTCAGGAAATGTTGCATAGCCGGCACAATGCAGGTGCCGGAACCCCACTTTTGCGGCCCGCTGAAATCGGTGCTCGCGGCATCTTCTTCCGAGATGTCGCCGATGCGTTCAATTTTTTTACCCAGTTTGTCACAGGCGAAGTAAATGGTTTCGGTTCCGCCATCGCTGTCAAAGTTTGCCAAATATGCGACAATCTTGCGAGCTACCGGCTGCACGAGGTTTGGTTTCGGGTCTCCTCCGAATATGCTGCCTACCAAGCAGTTGTCTTCAAAACCAAAGATGTCTTGCATGGATTTGGAACCATCGATGGCAAGTCCGGTTTGGGCGTGCTCAATGTTATTAGGCTTCATCAGGATAGTAGCCTTGATACCCAAGCGCCCACCGGCTAGGGTTTTAATGTTGACTTCTCCGAGGTTTGCGTTGACTTTTGTTTGCTTTAACTGGGCCATGACTTATAGAATAGAATACGCCCATCATACTACCCCTCTTAACCTTGTTTTGTCAAGCAAAAAGTATGTGCGTTTCGATAAATTGTAGCTATTTACTCATTTTGTATAAAAGAAGAGAACCGCCCTGGTTTGTGGCGGTTCTGATTGAAAAGATTTCAGCGGTGCATTAGGTGTTTAACAGCATCCAGTTCTTTTTGTAGTTTCTGGTGTGCGTTATGTAGTCGGGAGCGTAGAGTGCCATGCGGTATGCCCAGCAGCTTGGCTACTTCTTCCGGTTTTTCGCCCAAAACGTCGCAGTGCACAACCACAAGGCGTAAGGGTTCGGATAAATTGTTGATGGCCTTTTTTAGTGCTTCTGCGAGAATGGGTACGTCTGGACCTCTACTGGGATCCGTGGTCGGGTTCGGGTCTACAATATCTATTGGAGGTCGCTTTTCATCGTCGTTTCTTTCTTCATCGACTGATATGGTTTTCGGAGGAAATTTTTTGAGGAGGTCGACTGCCTCGTTTATTCCTATTCTGTATATCCAGCTGAAGAATTTGGCTTCCTCTTTTAACTTTTTCAGAGATTGGTATGCTTTGACGAAAGCGTTTTGGGCTGCATCATACGCAATGGTCTCATTACGGGAATATTGCAACAGGAGTAGGTAAAGCTTGCGGGAGTAACGTATTACAAGCTCATCGAACGCGCGTGTCTCGCCTCGGCAGGAGGCTTGCACCAACTGTTCGTCTGTATATTCCTTATAGATTTCTCTGCTGGGTTTTCTGCTCATGGCTGTAAACGAGAAAGAACGTAATGAGTTGCGGTTATTTGAGGTCTTCCAAGAGTCCTTGGAGCTGTTTGTGTGCGTAGTGGAGGCGGGAGCGCAGGGTTCCCTCCGAGATGTTGAGCATGTTGGATATTTCCGGGTAGGAGAGTCCGGCAATATCACAAAGGGTTACAACTTCACGATGGCTGGGGGAGAGCTGTTGGAGGGCCTCCTGCAAGCGTTTGTTGAGGTCTTTGATGTAAGCACCGCGTACGGGGTCTGCGCTGACGGAGGTGTCGGCAAGCTCATCATTTTTTTCATGCTGGTTGCCTTTATCATCGTCGTCGATGGTGGTGGTGCGGGCGCGTAGGCGTTTGCGGATGAAGTTGCGGGCGCTGTTGGCAGCTATGGTGTAAAGCCAGGTGTAGAAGGCGCTTTGCCCGTTAAAGTAGCGCAGGGAACGGTAGGCTTTGATGAATGATTCCTGTGCCACGTCGTAGGCGTCGGCCTCGGAGCTGAGCATCTGCATCAGCATGGCGTGCAGTTTGCGACTGTGGCGTTTTACGAGCACGTCAAAGGCACGGGTTCTCCCCTCAAGCGTCAATTTAATGAGGCTTTCGTCATCTTGCTCATGCAAGGGGATGTCCTTATCGGAGGGGCTCATGGTCATATGGTGGGGTAGGGTGGTTGGGTTGGGGAGGCCGGGTGCTGCTCGCTCTGTTTTGCGGACAGCACCCGGCCGGGGGGTAAGCTTAAATCAGAGTTGGTACTCTCGTTTATCCCGGCTTTCAAACCAGTTGATAAACGCTTTGTTCACGGTGGTAAAGCCACCGGGGGTGGGGTAATCACCGCTGAAGTACCAGTCTCCGCATGCGCCTTCAATGGCATCGTGGAGGCCGTCCAAGCTTTGGTAGATGACTTGGATGGTGCACGGGCTGTTGTCCGGTGTGACCATGCGTGATACCTCAGCCGTAATTTCATCATCCGTGAACGGCTCGTATATCTTCTTGACCGGGTTGCTACGCTGCTCGGGAGGCAGGGTAAGCTGGCGCCGGCATTCCTCGTACACGTCAATGATGTGCGTGTACATTCCGCGCTTCTTCAGTAGCGTAATGGCTGCTTGGAAGGCGATGAATTTGCCCATCTCGCTCATGTCTATTCCGTAGCAGTCCGGGTAGCGGACTTGCGGGGCGGAGGAGGCAATGACTATCTTGCGTGCGTTTGTGCGGGCCAACAGTCTCAGCAGGCTCATTTTAAGGGTGGTGCCACGTACAATGGAGTCGTCGATAGCGACAAGCACCTCATCGTTGCCAACTGCGCCGTAGGTGAGGTCATACACCATGGCGGCAAGCTGTTTGCGGCTGCTTTCCTCGGAAATGAAGGTTCTGAGTTTAATGTCCTTGTGGGCAATTTTTTCCGCGCGCGGCCAGCGGCGGAGAATGAGTTCGTTGATGAGCTCCTCGCTCATGGTGCCGTCTTTGTAGGCCTTAATCATGGCTTCCGTTACCTTGTTGCGGCGGTATGCTCGCAGCCCCTCCAGCAAGCCGTAGTAGGAGACCTCTGCCGTGTTGGGAATAAAGGTAATGGCTGCTTTGGAGAAGTTGCCGTCCAAGCTTGCTACTACCTTTTCCGTAAGGTTGGAGCCCAATGCCTTGCGCTCTCGGTAAATGACGGGATCATTGCCGCGTGAGGTGTAAACGTCCTCAAAGCAACATGGTGCAAATTTGCCGGGTTTGGTGTATTCTTTGACGGTGACTTGTCCGTCATATTTGACGACAATCATGTTGCCGGCGGGCAGCTCCTTGACGTCGGATTCCTCCACTTCCATGACGCTCATCAGCGGTACGCGCTCGCTGGCTACTGCCAAGTACTCATCCGTCAGAATGTAGTGGCAGTGGCGTATGCCGTGCGGGTCTCGCAGGCAGAAGAAGTCTCCGTTGCCAACTGCGCCCATCAGGCTGTAGCCACCATCCCAGTCTTTGGAGGCTTTGGCAATGATGTCGTACAAGTCGAGCTCGGCGGAGATGATGTCAGGGATTTCTCGCCCATCCACATTCTTGTCTCGCAAATTGCGGTATATGTCCGTGTGGGCTTCATCCAAGTAGTAGCCTACCTCTTCCAGCAGGGTTTGGATGTCCGTGCCGAATACCGGATGCTGCCCGCGTGATATGAGTTTTTGGTGGAGCTCCGGCAGGTTGGTGATGCCCATATCACCCTGCAACATCAGGGTGCGGGTGGTCCAGTTGGTGCGGCGCATGTATGGATGGCAGCTGCCTTCATCGTATTGTGTGCCGCTTGCCCCGTACAGTAGGTGCCCCATCAGTACTTCACCACCGAAGTTGAAGTGCCGTTTGTAGCTCTCTGCATCCAACCCTCGAATGATTCCCTCATCGCGCATTTTGCGGAGGTGTTTCTGCTGGGTGGAGAAGATGTTGGTGATGGCTGAGGCAGAGGTGTCTCGGGCTCGGAAAATGTAGGGCTCACCCAGCGGAGTGTTGAGTTTAATGCAGCCTATGCCGGCGCCGTCTTGTCCACGGTTGTGCTGCTTTTCCATAAGCAGGAAAAGCTTGTTGAATGCCCAATCGGGCGAGCCGTATTTCTCCACATAGTATGAAATAGGCTTGAGTAATCTGATTGCTGCGGACATATGCGTTCAGGTAATTGCTTTTACTTGCGTACGGTAACGGTGATGCCCTTGCCTTCTCGCATGGTGCCGATGACAGTGCCACCGGGGCCTGCGGTGCAGGCTTGTTCTACCTGCTCGGGGGAGACGATAGCAACCCAACCGATGCCCATGTTGAACGTGTGGAAGCGGTCTTGCGCATCTACAAATTGCAGAACCTTTTGCACCGGCTCGTTGTTCCAGTAGGGAATTTCCAAGTCCGCGCCGTTGTCGCCGAGGAAGCGTTCCAAGTTCTCCGGGAGGCCGCCACCGGTGATGTGAGCATACGCCTTCGGGGTGATGCCGAGTTTGCGCATGTCGTTCACAACGTCATGGTACAAGCGGGTGGGAGCCAGTAGGGCTCTCAACTCCTCCTCCGTCAGCAAATCCGGGTTCTGTGCCAAAATGCGGCGCACCAAGCTCCACCCGTTGGCGTGGAAACCGTCACTCGGGTAACCGATGAGGATGTCGCCGGGTTTTACCTGTGAGGGGTCAATCATCTGGCCCTTTTCAACGCAGCCGATGCTGAAGCCGGCCATCTCGACCAGATTTTCCGGAACAACGCCGGGCATTTCAGCGGTTTCACCACCTGCCAAGATGCAGTTGCAGCTTTCCAAGTAGTCGCACATGCCGGCTACCAGGCGGGTGATTCTGGGTTTTTCTGCCTCCAAGTTGGAGATGCCGAGATAGTCCAAGAAAACGAGCGGATCACCGCCGGTGGTCAGGATGTCGTTAACATTCATGGCTACCAAGTCTTTACCTGCTGTTTCCAGCATGTCCATCTCGAAGAGAACCTCAGTTTTCGTGCCGACACCATCCGTGCCGGTTACGATGACGGGTTCCTTGTAGGAGGATAAGTCGTAAGCTGCAGCAAAAAGCCCGAAAGCGTTGCAGAGCTGACGGTTTTTCTGCGTACGCTTAACGTGCGCGCTGATGTCCTTAACAAAAGACTGTGCCTCAATGGTATCGACACCGGATTGCTTGTATGTGAGATTACCTGACATAGGAAAAGTGATCACGTGGATTCGCGGCTATTATACTCTTTTTTTTGCCTTTGGCAAGCCGTATTTTCAAGATGCAACTCTATTTGTTGCGAGCGAAAGCGGAAGGGTGGGAAGGGGGCTACTCCTCTGCTTCCGCTTTGAGACGGGTAATTTCTTTTCGCAGCATGGAGCTGATGCGGTGGCGGACTAAGTATATTTGCGCTAAACTGACTCCGAGTTTTCTGCGAACTTCCAAGGTGCCCATGCCTTGCAGGACGCTGTAGTCAAAAATTTGGAAGTGCAGCGGGTTTACCTGCATCTTAACGCGTTCCGTAGCTGCTTTAATCAGGTTGCGCTGCCACTCCGTTTCCCATATTTGCTCGAAGCTGCTGTTATGGTCCGGTAATTCCTCAGCTTCCGGGGTGTAAGCGGCGGTGTCTTTTGCGTTTTTTGGGGCGGTTTCCGGGCTGCGCCGTCGGAGTTTGTCCGTTATGCGCCAGTGGGTTACTTGTAGTAACCATTTTTTGAAAGAGCCTTTTTGCGGGTCGTACTCACCGGCTTTGCTTTGGTGGGCTATGCTGAGGATGGTGTCTTGTACGGTGTCCCATGCTTCGTCATCTCTTAACCCGGCTTTTGTGGCCACGGCGTATATCAACCTCCAATACGTGCGGTAAAACTCGTCCCAACTACGCTGGTCCTGCCAGTTTTGCAGCCGGGCTATCAGGCTACGGCGAGTCTTGTCGGCGTGTTTCTCCAACTCGTCGGCATTGGGCATGTTTTCCGGTAGCTTGTTGTTCACTTGCGCCTGAGTCTAGCAGATTCCTCACGTATTGGCAAGTTCCTTTCCTGTAATTTTTTGTAGGCGGGTTCTCGCCATGCAGAAAGAGCAGAGTTGCCGTAAACTCTGCTCTTCCGGAAGGTTTTGGCGGTGGCTGTCTCAGTTTTTCTCTGAAATGCTGTTGCCGGCGGATACTCGGCTGACTGCGCGATTGTGGTAACTGTTGTACATGCAGTCCAGTACCGTGGGAAGGCCCAGTTTGAGGTGCTGTTTGGCTTTATCCGTGAGGGCGGGCATGGCTTTGCCGTCCAATTTGGGCATGCCATCAATACATCCGGCTGTTTTGCGGATGTGTGCTTGTACCCAAGCATCATTGAATACGGCGCGTGTAGCGGCTGTTTTCAGGTCGGTAAAGGCTTTTTCCGTTCCGCCTGCACCGGTTTTCATGATGCAGATGTCATGGAATGTTACCGTGTGGGAGGCTCCGAGGAACTTGCGTTCACTGCGTTCATGCACAATGGCACCGATGATGGCTCCGTTTGTGCAGACTGCTGCCACGGCGTATACCTTGCCGTCCACCCTTTTGCCGAGTTTTCGGTTAAGGCGGTCTCGCCCCATGCGGAAGTTTGCAAGCTCTTGCGGTACCGTGTATAAGGTGGCTTCATGCAGGCGGGCTTGCTCGCACCCGCGAATGCGTTTTACTGCCGGTAATAACATTTCTGCAAGTTGCTCGGCAGCGGGGGATTTACTGCGCAGCGGAACCTCGTATGCGGAGATGTAGTTGACGGTTATGTCTTCTTTGGGCTTTACCATTTGCATAGTACGCACACACAAGGTGCCATCTTGGGCTGCCTCTGTGTTCCATGTTACGTTGCCTGCTCCTGCCCAGCCATCGGGCAAGGTGTAGGTAACGGCGGGCTGCCGGTTCTGCTCGTCTTGCAGAACTACCTTAGTTGCAGCCTGTAAGCTCCCGGCTGCCAGAATTCCGGCAGCTAATATGGCTCGAAGTCGGGCGTACGCGTTTTCCATGTCCTTATTCTGACTGAATTATTGCCATTTGTCAACACTAAACTAAAGTTAATTTTTTGAGAATTGACATATGCGTGAAATTATTGTATTGTAATGCCGTTATGGCAGGACTTATCATAGCGCCCAAAGCGCGCATTTTTCATGGACATGACTGGGTATACGGCACAGAAGTGCGGACGGTATTCGGGAATCCGGCTCCCGGGGATGTAGTGGCGTTGAAAGACCAGCGCGATCACTATCTGGGGTCTGCTATGTATAACCCCCATTCTCAGATTGTGGCGCGTCGTTTTTCCCGCCGTAAGCAGGATTTGGATCGTGATTTTTTTGTGCGTCGAATCTCCATGGCCATAACACTGCGTGAGCGTTGGCTGCCCGGCGAGGAGCTGATGCGTTTGGTGTGGAGCGAGAGCGATGGTTTGCCCGGACTGATTATTGACCGCTACAAGGATGTGCTTGTGGTACAAACGCTTACCTTGGCCATGTACCAGCGTTTGGGTTTAATCCGTGATATTTTGGGGGATTTGCTTAGCCCCACTGCCATTATTGTGCGCAATGACTCACCTATGCTGCAAGCAGAGGGCATAGAGCCCTCCACCTATGTGGCTGCCGGGACCATGCCGGAGCCCTTTGTCGCTTCTGCTCGCGGGCTGAAATTTATGGTGGATTTGGCAACAGGGCAGAAAACCGGGCTTTATTTGGACCAGATGCAGAATTACCAAGAGGTTGCCCGCTTTGCACGAGGACGACGCGTGCTGGACTGTTTCAGCAACCAAGGTGGTTTTGCATTGGCTTGTGCCAAGGCCGGTGCTGCTTCCGTGACGGCTGTGGATATATCCGAGGATGCTGCTGCAGCCGTTCGTCGCAATGCGGAGCTTAACGGCGTGAGCGTGGAGGCCATTGCCGAGAATGCTTTTGATTTCCTGAAGCGAGAGAGTGATGCCGTCCGCAATGGGGCTGATCCTAAGTGGGACCTCATTATTTTGGATCCGCCGAGTTTCACCCGCAACAAGAAGAGCCTGAATGGCGCCATGCGCGGATACAAGGAAATTCACCTGCGTGCCATGCAAATGTTGCCGGTAGGAGGCGTGTTATCCACATTCTGCTGTTCACACCACGCCAGCACTGCCGTATTCCGTGAGGTGATTGCGGATGCTGCTGTTGACGGCCGCTGCACCTTGCGCCAAGTTGCCGCCCATGGGCAAAGCCCGGACCACCCGGTTTTGTTGAACATCCCGGAAACAGAGTACCTGAAGGGATTTACATTTGAGCTGGTGCCCGGCCGTTGATTGTTTGTTTTTAGTTGATATGAGAAGACTGTTTATCATAGCTGCTTTGTTGCCCGGGATAGCTTGGTGCGCGCCGTTAATTCCGGCGCGTGAGCTGCCTGTTTTTGAAGATGATGATTACGCAGAGGTGGTGGAAGAGGTGCCGGAAACACCACCTGCTGCTCCGGATACTTCGTCGGTAACGGCTCCGACTTTGCCCCAAGGGGCTGATTCTCCTCATCTGCGCCCGATGAATGAGGCGGATTTGGCTGCACTCAATCCGGAAAAACCGGAACCGGAGCCCACGCAAATGGAGGCTCCGGAGGGGATGTCGATGTTGGAAACCTATCTTCGCCCCATTTATGCAGGCCTCAGCAAGAGAACCCCTACCGGTGATTGGGTGACGTCTCACTTCAAACAACCGCTTGTTCCGCGTGAGCAAACACGCGTGGCGGTGCTTGGGTATCATGACTTCAGTAATACCAAGACCGCTACCGAGATGCGCATGCTCACAGCGGAATTCTGCCGCCAGATGCAGTTCCTGAAGGATTCCGATATTTGTGTGATTTCCATGCAGGATTTTTTGGAATGGCGTTTCGGAACGCGTTGTTTGCCTGCTCGTTGCGTGCTCATTACCATCGATGACGGTTGGAAGAGTGTGTATACGGATGCTTACCCGGTGCTCAAGGCATACGGCTATCCTTTCACTCTGTTTTTATATGTGCGCTACATCGGGGTCAAGGGATCGTCTATGACTCATGACCAAATCCAGGAGATGATGGCTTTCGGGGCAACTATCGGCAGCCATTCTTGGAATCACCTTTACCCCAGTAAGTGGAAGCGCTATAGCCAAACATCCCCTCAATATGCAGCTCAGTTGCAAAAGGAATTCATTGATTCCCAAGTAAAGCTGAGTGAGCTCTTCCATAACTGTTCTACTTACTGCTTCCCGGGGGGCTATAATACTCCTCCCATGTTGGCTACGTTGGAGGCTTCCGCCTACCGCGCGGCTTTTACCGTTATTGAGGGTAAAGTTACCAATACGGTTTCTCCTTACACGGTGCCTCGCTACATGGTGTTCGGGGTGGATTCCCGCATTTTCCGACGCGCCGTGAATTTTGACGGTCAAGAGGGGGTGGATAAAACGATAGCCGCTATCAATGCAGCCGAGGCTCCCGCCCGGGATTTCTGCCCCGCTGCTTTTGAGGGGCTTACCGTGGCTCTTACTCAACAGGAACTCACCAAGGCTCAAAAAGCAGAGAAAGCTAAAGCTGAGGCTGCCAAGAAAGCTGCTGAGGCAAAGGCTGCAGAAGAAGCAGAGGATGCAGCAACACCTCCCTCTCAACCCGCTGCTCCGCTGCAGGATGATTCCTCCTTACTGTGGTGAGGGGGCGTGAGGAATGCTCAGGGCTGAGGGTTGATGCGTATCGGTACGTCATCCATGCTCAGCCCGGCCTCGTTGAGGGTATCCAACACCTGAATGAATCTCCCCAATTCCGCCCCCTGTGCGGCGGATACCTGAATGGTGGCCTCCGGGTTGTCCCGGAGTAGTTGTTGCACGGCTTCCGGCATTTCTTCCGCAGTCAGGATTTTGCCGCCCAATGCCAGTTCTCCGTCAGCACCTACTTCCAGTAGTATTTGGTTGCGGTCGCCGGTGCTGCCGGCCAAATGGCGGGTTTCCGGTATATCCAAATGCAGCACACTGACTTGCCGCTTGAATTCTGTTTGTACAATAAAGAAAATCAGCAGTATCGTCAGGATATCCAACATCGGTACAATGTTGATTCCCTGTAAAATCGGCTTGCGGGTGTATATTTTCATGTCGATGGACGTTACAGCTTATCCCTATTGGCCAGCAAATGCGTGAATTCCTCATCCATGCGGGTAGCCTGCCTCTCCAGTGCCCGCTCAAACAGTGTTTGTGCGATGATGCCCGGTACCGCTATGGCCAGCCCGAATATGGTAGTATACAACGCCTTGGAAATCCCTAATGCTATGCCCTCCTGCGCTCCGGCGGTGCCGAATACACCGAATATGTCCACCAATCCCCATGCCGTACCGAGAATTCCGAGCATCGGGGCAATGTTGGTAATGACGGCTATAGTGCTCATTCCGGCGCGGGAGTCTTCCACGCAGCGGCGTAGGCGGCTTTCCATAACCCGGCAGATGCCTTCTTCTTGTTTGTGGCGTATCAGGTATGCCAGCTCAAATAAGATGGCACTGCGGCGGTATTCTTCAGGGGCACATGCTTGTTTTTTTGCAATTTCGCGCTCCTTGGTGTCGGTGCTGAGCAGTTGTTTGCTCAGCTCTTTGATGCTGCCACGGCACCGGCATTTCAGATGGTAAAATATGGCGGCTACGAGGATGACGGAGCAGGTTATCAACGGATACCCGAATGGGTGGCAGGCGTCTATGAAGTGTTGAATCGTGTTAATCATGGTGGTGGTTCAATCAAAATTAAAGGTGATGACGATTTCCATTTGATCCCCGTTAAGCGTTTTCTGTACTTCCGGGGGCATGGGCGGTATTTGGGCTTTGCGGATGGCTGCAAATGTAAATGATTGTTGCAGAGCCCCGGCGCCACGGCGTGACATGAGGTTCATGCTGATGATTTGTCCGCGCTTGTTAAGGCGGATAGCCAATATGATGGAGCCGGGGATGATGTCTCCGCAGTGGGTGTCACACGCAAAATACCATTGGCGGGCTATCAGGCGGTACACAAGCTCTTCATAGCGGCCACGGGGGCTTGCTTCCACATTCAGTGAGGGTTTGCGCCCTATGACGAATTGGCCCGTGCTGCGGCTCCGTCTCTCCGTGGTACGTAATCCCGGTGGCTGGGCGTGCGGAGCTTGGGAGGGGTCATACACCGGCCCTCGCTTGTTCCGAGGGCGTGCGGGCAGGGGCGTTTTGCCCTCTTCATTCGGTAAACCGGGGGCAGGGGCTGCGGCTTGCGCATCTTCCTGTCGGGGGGTAGGCTCATGTTGCACTTTTAAGTCTCCGTCCGGCTGCCGGGGAGCAGGCGCTACGCTTGCTGAGGCGTCTTCGGAGCCTTGCGGTTCCGTCCCGGTATCCGCTTGCGTTTCGGTGGTCGTTTGCGGAAGCCCATCAGCAGGTGCTTGGGTCGCAAGTGGTTCCGTTTCATTCCGGACGTTATCTCCGGCGTTTTCGGGGCGTTGTTCTCGCTTGCCGTAAAACTCCACATCTCCATCCTGCCGTTCTTGTGTAAGCGTGTTGATTTCCGTTTTTTTCTCTCCCTCCATGGTGGGGAGAGGGGCATCACTCTTGCGGGATTTATTGTTTTCACCTTCAGCTCTGGCATCACGCTGTCCCTCAAAATCGGCTTGGGTAGGTGCTTGCTGGGGCCTATCCGGGTCCGTTTTGGCAAATGGTTTAGTTTCCGGCGGGGTGTCCGGCTCTTTTTCTATATTTTTCGCGGTTTTGTTGCGTTTGATTTTAACGATGGCACTTCCCGCTTGCTTATTCCGCTGTTGAGGTGTGGGGCGTTCCGGGGACGGTAGGCACACCCACAGCAAGACAATGAGTACATGCACCAGTACGGAAAGTAATACGCTGATGAGCAGCGCGCTTCCTGTTGCGGTGTTGTTCTCTTCCTGCATGACTCCATTCAACACTAAGCTCTCGGTGTTTGCAAGTTTTTATCGCGTCAGGGAGTCTCTCTGTTTTCGTTTTTCCGCATAGACTCTGCTTTTCTCAGTAGTTGATAACACGTTGTTGAGCGGTGCGGACGGAGGTTGCCATGGGTGTATAATTTTCCATTGTGCGAAAGAAGCAGCATGTTTTTGTCGACTTCTGCGATAAAGATAGAATCATCCCCTTCCGTGAAGAGCCGTACATTTCCCGTGAATATATGTTTGAAGTATAGAAATCTGGTATCGCTTATGTTCACCCATTTGCCCTCTTTCCATTCCGCTATCAGTTTTACTCTGTCTTCTTCGCTGATAGGCGTATCATCAACCAGAATGTTGACAACCTTATCATACGGAATATGCAATATTTCTACCTGCACGTGCTGTTCCGGTGGGCTTAGTGGCAGGAGGGTAAGTGGTTCGGTGTATTCTTTTGTTACGGAAATCTCATTCTCGTTTCCTGTGCAGAGACTCGAGATGGCGCATAAACAGACTGTCGGTATAGCAGCTTGCATAGTATGCTTATGTTAGTCAAAAAGCCTTCATATGTCAAGGGTTTTTCCTGTTATGTGCGGGCTGTGTTAATATCTGCTTGACGCATGTTGGCTAATATGTTAATCTCTGAAGGCCATGAAACTCCTCTCTTATCTCCTGATGTTTGTATTTATTGCTGCTGAGCCTGTAGCGTACGCTCAATGGTCTACCGGCGGCCAGCAAGAGTTGTCTCCTAAGGAAAAGCGTAAACGCGAAAAGCAGGAGGCAAAACAGGCTCGTAAAGAAGCTGCGCAGTATTACAAGGACTATATAGTCCGCAAAAGAAAGGCATTGATACTGGTGAAAAAAATTGAGGATGAGCGCTCTCGCAATGCATCGCTGCGTAGCTTTAAGTTGTTGTATGAAGAAGAGGAGGAAAGTGAAGAAGATGCCCAAATCTCCCGTAACAGTAACGGTAGAGCATATGGCTACGGTTATGGCGGCAATTCCGGCGGTGTCAGCGAAAAAGCCCTGGAAAAAGCCAAAGAGGCTGAGCGCAAAAAGTATGAAAAGCAGATAGCTAAGATTGATGCTCAGATTGAGGCTGAGAAAACCCGCATTGAGGAGGCTGAGCTGATGACGGATGAGTTGGACGGCTTTATCAAGCAGGCTCTCAAGTAAATTTTTACATGTACATATAGTGATTGACGAAGCGGTATTCTGCTTCGTCAATCACTTTTTGAGGGGGAGGTGTTAATCTAAGCGGATTGTTTTGCCCGGCGGCGGCACAATGACGCGGGTGTTCGGCAGGCGCAGGGTCAATTCTGCGTGCATGGACGCCAGGGCTTCCGTATCGCCGTGCACCAAAAGTATGGTTTTGGGGGATAAGCGACAAGCGTAGTCCAAAAGTGCGGAACGTGTGGCATGTCCGGAAAAATCAAAACATTCCGTGCGGCACAGCAGGGGGTAGCCTTGCCCCTTGCCTGCGGGTTTAACATTTTGACCGTGAGGCGTTGCTTTGATGCGCCCTGCCGGAGATTCCGGGTCACTGTAGCCTACGAAGAGGATAGCATCCTTGGGGTGTGGCAGTACCTGAGCCGCCATGTTGTAGGACACCGTGTGCTCACTCATCATGCCGCTGGAGACAAGGTAGATGTTGCCCGGGCTGACTATGAGCGGTCCCTTGCCTTGTTTGGGCAGACCGTGGGTTTCCACGTGGTCGCGGAGTCGGAATCCGGGGTTCAGTCGCGGGGTCGAATCGCTGAGTTTATCGTAAACCTGAGTAATTTTGGAGCTCAGCCCGCCGAAGTAGATGGGGACGTCCGGGATGAGTTTTTTCTCCTTGAAACGTCCGAGCTCGCAAAGCAGTTCTTGGCTCTTCCCCAAGGCAAACACCGGGATGAGGACAGCGCCGCCTCCCTCCAGCACTTCACGAATGGCTGTGGCAAAGCGCAGTAATTCCTTTTGGCGTGTGTAATCCGCAGAACGTTCCGTGACTCCGTGCGTGCATTCCATGATGAGGATATCCACCCCGCTTTGCGGAAATTCCGCACCTTTTATGAGGGTTTGATTTTCAAATTGGACATCACCGGTGTAGAAAACGGTGGTTCCGGTGCTACTTTCCATCAGCACTCCGCAGGAGCCCAGAATGTGCCCCGCATCATAGAGCGTTGCCAATACACTGCCGTTGTAACCGGTGCGGAACGGCTCGTCATATGGGCGCGTTATCCATGCGTGGGAGGCTCGCTCCAGTTCGCCGTGGGTGAAAAAGGGATACTCAATAATGCCCTCGGCCATGCGCTTGCTCGTCATCACGTTGACGGAGTTGTGCAACATGGCATCACCCACCTTGGCAGTGCCCTCGGTCATGATGACTTCGGCTTGTGGGTATTCGTCTTGGAATACGGGCAGGGTGCCGATGTGGTCCAAGTGGGAATGGGTGATAAAGATGCAGTCCGGATCCGCCGCCCCGATGAGTCCGTAGTTCGGTTTGGCTTCATTCCCGTCCTTTTTGGGGTGCATGCCCGCGTCCAGTACAATGCGGGAGCCCTCCAGCTCCAGTAGGTAGCTGTTGGCTCCGATTTCGTCCGCTGTTGTCAGGTTGGTGAAATTAATCATGTGTTGTTCCGGTTATTCGGGTAAGCATTCATCCGCTACCATTTGTTCAAGTGTTTGGCGACGGCGGATAATGTGCCACTTGTTGCCATCCACCAAAACCTCGGCTGCCAGCGGGCGTGAGTTGTATGTAGAGGCCATGCTGAATCCGTATGCCCCCGCACTCATCTCTGCCAATACCTCTCCGGGTTTCACATCCGCAATTTCTCGGTTCTGCGCCTGGAAGTCGCCGGACTCGCAAATCGGGCCCACGATGTCGGCTACAATGCTTTGCTCACGGTGTTCTTTCACCGGCCAAATCTCATGGTACCCTTCATAGAGAGCAGGGCGGATAATGTCGTTCATCCCGGCGTCAATAATCTTGAAGTTTTTAGCTTCGCCTTTTTTCACATAAAGGCAGGTAGTGAGCAGGCAAGCTGCATTCCCTACCAAGCGACGCCCGGGTTCCAGCAAAATTTTAAGTCCCAGTGGTTGCAGGAGCGGAATGATGGCTTCCGCAAATTTGCGGAGGGTGAGTTGTTCCGGGTGGGCATCCCACCATTCTTGTTTGCCGGAAGCCAAGCAGCCGTCATACACAATGCCGATGCCACCGCCGATGCTCCAGAACTCGATGCCGTAGAGCTCTTTGAATTTGAGTGCTATGGGGGAAACTTTACGGATGGCTTTTACAAAGGGCTCCAACTCTGTAAGCTGGGAACCGATGTGCATTTGCAACCCTCGGATGTGCAGGTGCGGCATCTCCGCAGCAATGATGGCGTAGAGTTCTTCGATGCGGGTAATGTCTACGCCGAACTTGTTTTCATTGGTGCCGGTTGTAATGTATTTGTGCGTGTGGGCATCCACATGGGGATTAACACGTACGGCCACCGGGGCTTTTACTCCCATTTCTCCGGCAATGCGGTTGATTTCGCGCAGCTCGTTTTCGCTTTCACAGTTAAAGCAGTATATGTTCTGCTCCAGCGCATAGCGGATTTCCTGCTCTGTTTTACCTACTCCGGCGTAGGTGCATACGGAGGGATCGCCTCCGGCATTGATAATGCGCCAGAGCTCTCCGCCGGAAACGATGTCGAATCCCACGCCCCGCTGCGCCATCATGTGCAGAATGGCCTTGTTGGAGCAAGCCTTTACCGCGTATGCCACGTGGGCATCCAAGGGGGCAAGTGCCTGCTGTAGCTCAGCGAGATCGTCCATGATGGTCTTACGGCTGTAGACGAAGACCGGGGTGCCGACGGCACCGGCAATATCTGCAAGGTTGACATCCTCGCAGTGCATGGAGCCGTTTCTGTATGCGAATGAATGCATAATGTGTGTTTAGTTATTCTCTTTTTGTAAAGTTTCCGTGTGTGGCTCATCATTATCGTCAATGATGGCAGCCACCCAGTACAGGTCACTCGAGTTTTCCAGTGCGAGTTTGATGAGCACCGTAATCGGTACGGCGAGGAACATGCCGGCTGTCCCCCATACCCATCCCCAAAGTAAGACGGAGAGCAATACCACGGAGGTTGCTATGCCGAATTGCTTGCCGAGGAATACGGGTTCTATGCCATTGCCAATCATAAAGTTGATGGCTATGAAACCTCCAGCCACGATGAAGGCGTCTCCCCAACTGCCTAGTATCAACGCCAGCAAAATGGGCGGTATGGCTGCCACAATGGAGCCGATGGTCGGAATGTAGTTGAGCACGTAGGCCACTACCCCCCACAGGAACGCGAAAGGTACATCCATGGAGGCGCAGAGCCACCATGCTAACAAGCCGGTGCAGGCGCTTGCTATTGTTTTGATGAAGAGGTACTTCTGGATGCCTTTGAGAGCGCTGATGATTTGGTTTTTGCCTTGTACGCTGTTGGGCAGGGCTCGGAAGTTACGCAGGAACAGACGCGATTCCGACAAAATGAACGTCATCAGTACCAGAATCAGGGTTGTGATGGACATGAAGGAAATGGTCTGTGAACCGATATTTTGGGATATTTGCACAATCTGTCCCGTGCCCAAGTAATTCTGGGGGGCGTCAAAGATTTGCCTTGCCTGCTCACCCATACCCCAGTTATCCAGCCAGCACATCAAGTCGTTGTATTTCTCTTGGAACTTGACAACTACCTCGCTTTGCAAAGTGTTACGCATGTCAGCTGCCAGAAAGCGAATGAGCGTGCCTACGGCGTAAATAACGCCCGCATCCACAATAATGGTGAAGATAACTGCCAGCCAATGCGGGAATTTCAGCTTGCGGCGCAATAAATCCGTGATGGAATAGCTGATAATGGCAAGGAACGCTGCCAGCATGATGGGGACTATCAAATCTCTCAATTCTCGCAGCCCAATCAGGATGAAGATTGCTGCCGCCGTCATAATGAGAATGCGTGCTCCGTCCGCTTTTTTGGAGGTTATGACAGGTTGTGTTTCTGTGGCTTTTCTGTTTTCCTGCATTGCGGGTGGCATTCTACTCTTTTTTCCCCCGGTGTTCAAGACTCAATCCCGGCATATTGCTTTTTTGCCTTTGCATTATTAAGCAAAGGCCCCGCAAGCCTCAGCTTGCAGGGCGATGTTTGCATGATGATGGATGGAGCGTGCTTTAGTACACGTTGTACATCTTGGTGTAGTACTCGTCTGCCATTCGGTCGGAGTTGAACGCGGGGGAGATGTCCTCCATGGCATTGAATACGTGGTCAATCCAAGCGTCCTTGTTGTCGTAGTAAAGCGGCAATACCTTGGATTCCAACACGCTGTAGAAGTTGTCGCGGTCGGAGCGGTCACGTGCTTCCGGGGCAAGACCGACCTTGGCTTCCGGAATCATGAAGCAGTTCTCGCCGTCGCGGGCAAACTCACGTACCCAGCCATCATTGGTGGAGATGGTGAGAGAGCCGTTCATAGCGGCCGACATACCGGAGGTACCGGATGCCTCACGGGTAACAACCGGGTTGTTCAACCAAATATCCGAGCCGTTCTTGAGCATGCGGCTCAGGCCGAGCTCGTAGCCGGTTAGCACGGCGCAGCGAGGGAACTTATCGCTGAGCTTGTTGAGCTTGTTGAAGATGTCCACTGCTGCAAAGTCCGTGGGGTAGGGTTTGCCGGCCCAAATCATCTGCACGGGGCGGTTGGTGCGCTGCAACATGCGCTCAAACATGACCGGGTTCTCCGTGATGAGTGCCGGGCGCTTGTACGCGGCAAAACGGCGTGCCCATACGATGGTGAGGGTGTCTTGGTCAAAAAGGTGGCCTGTTTGCTCACCTACAACGCGGAACAGCTCCTTCTTGAGGGCGCGCTTGCGGTTTACAAATGCCTTTTTGTCGCGGGCTGCAAAGGCCTCTGCCAGCTCCGGATCCTGCCAGTATTGCAGGTTCTGAGCATTTGTTACATGGGTGATGGGGCAAATGTCGCTATAGCCCTGCCACATCTGGCGGGAAACCTCACCGTGCAGCTCGGACACGCCGTTGGCAATGTGGGAGAGTCGCAGTGCTGCCAGTGTGTAGTTGAAGGTCTGCTCATTGGGATCCAGTTTGAGCATGCTGCGCACTTGGTCCAATGAAAGGCCGTCAAAGAAGGAGAAGTTTGCCATCAGGTTGATGTCCATCTTCTCATTGCCGGCTTCCTCCGGGGTGTGGGTGGTGAAGACAAAGCGCTTGCGCACTTCTTCTACGTTGCCGCCGTTGCGTGCCAGCATGTTGAAAGCTGCGCCGATGGCGTGTGCCTCATTCATGTGGTATATCTCCGGCTCCACTCCCAGTTCCTCGAAAAGTCGGGCGCCACCTTGTCCCAATACGATGTATTGAGAGATACGCGTCATCGGGTTGGAGTCATATAAACGCTGGGTGATGGAGCGACTTACGGCATCGTTTTCCGGCAAATCTGTGCTCAGGAAGAACATCGGAGCCGTGCCGAAGGTTTCGGGGCGCAGGTAATACGCTTTCACCCATACCGGGGCGTTGCAAATGTGAATCAGGAACTTAATGTTGTGGTCTTCCAGGAAGCTGTAGTCCTTGTGGCGGTATTGTACTGCCATGGAGCCGTCCTCGGCACGAATTTGGTTGTAGTAGCCGTAGGACCAGAGAATGCCGACACCTACAAGATTTTGTCGAAGTGCTCCGGCAGAGCGCATGTGTGAGCCTGCCAAATAACCGAGGCCGCCGGAATAAATCTTGAATACGTTGTCAATGGCATACTCCATGCAGAAGTAGGCAACGGACTTGCTGTACTTGGGGTCTATCTCGTACGGATGTGCGTACTGAGCCGGAAGAAAAGAGGATGTGCTCATCTTTTTGCTATTATATCTGTGTTGTGGTCTTATGAACACCGCTGTTTGGTACCTGTGTCGCCGATTGCGGAAATTCGTGTATGCTTATACACTAACTATTCTGCTGAGAAAAGAAAAAAAAGCAAAGTTGACGCAAAAATGCCACCTTTTGCGTCAGTTTTCGCAAAAAGTGGCTATTTAAGTTGGCTTGATAATTATTTTTCAGGCATGTTCCTCGAATGGGAGGGCCGAGCCTATGGCGTTGATGTGTTCCACCAGTTCAAAGAGGTTGAGTCTCGATACTTCATCTTGCGACACGTAATCGAGGAAGTTTTCCAGCGCTGAGGAAATGAGTTCTGTTCTGTTGCCGGCACTGCAGGAGCTCATCGCGGATTCCATGCGTTCAAGCTGTTTTTCCGCACATCTGAATGTGATTGATTTGAGGTTCATGGCACCGCCAGATTAGCAGTTTTACCCCGGAAAGCAAGCCGTGTTATGAGTACGACATCCAATAAATATGGAAAACTGTTTTGCGTGGGGTATAATGATGGCGCCATGAAAAACATACGCAACATTACTCGCTTTACGTACGAGTTCACTTCTTTTCAAGGGTGGCGCGTTACCTTGTGCCGCAATCAGGTGCATTTTACCCGCTATTTTTCTGATAAGCAATACGGTGGGGAACAGGAGTCGCTTTCCGCAGCGTTATCTGTTCGTAACCGTTTGTTGGAGGATTTGCGCTGTAATCCGCATGCCCCGGAGGCCGTGTTTGCCCGTTACAGGGCTGAGGAGCAACAAACCTGTTACCCCAAAGGGCTGCGTCCCCGTAAAAACGGTACGGAGTAAGCCTTGCCACTGCTTGTATTGATTGCGTGTCCACGGTGTTATCCGGTGGGCACGCTTTATTCCGTAGGTGGTAGCATATGATGATTGACGCCGCGGACAGAATGTGGTACACTGCCCGGCGTAGCAAATGACTCAGAACGCCGAAGAACAGAAAATCCGCCGTATGGATGACGTGCTGGCCAGCCAAGTGGCGGCGGGCGAGGTGGTGGAGCGTCCGGCCTCTGTTGTTAAAGAATTGGTGGAAAACAGCATCGATGCCGGTGCTAAACTGGTGCGTGTGGAGGTGCAACGCGGGGGCGTTGCTCTGATTCGGGTAACGGATAACGGCAGCGGTATGAGTGCTGCGGATGCCGCTATGTGCTTGGAGCGGCACGCCACCAGCAAGCTCCTGAGCTATGAGGACCTGTTTGATATTCAACAGCTCGGATTCCGCGGCGAAGCTTTGCCCAGTATTGCCTCCGTCTCACAGATGAGTATCACAACGCGGCGTGAGGCAGATGTGGAAGGTACTTTGGTGACTTGTCATGGCGGTGAGTTGCAACCGCCTATGAATGCCGGTTGTGCTCCGGGTACGGAAATCCGCGTTTGTAATCTGTTTTATAACACCCCGGTACGGCGTAAGTTCCTGAAGAGTGATGACACGGAGGCAGGCCATATTGAACACCAGCTCAAATTGCATGCTCTGGCCTTTCCCGGAGTGCGGTTCATCTTTGTTAAGGATGGCTGCACGGTGTTTGATGTTCCGGCTACTACGGACTTCCGCCAGCGTATCAGCGAGTTTGTGGGACGCGAAACCGCTGCCGAATTGCTGAGAATTCGCCCTGTAAACGGCCCCGGCGTGCGGGTCTCAGGCTTTCTGATGCCTTTGTCGGCCGCGCGCCGTAACAAGCGCATGCAATATGTTTTCCTGAATGGCCGCCCGATTGAGGATAAAATCGTAGCTCGCGCTGTGCGTGATGGCTACGGCGGTTTCCCGACAGGCCTGCATCCGGCCTTGTTCTTGTACTTGGAGGTGGAGCCCGGATTGGTGGACGTCAATGTGCACCCGGCTAAACGAGAGGTGCGTTTTCGGCGTCCTTCCGATGTTACCACCTGTATTATTGATGCCATAGCAGGTACTTTATCCGTTCATGCTCGCGGTGAGTCGGAGCTTGCCTCTCCGGAGCCCGCTCCGCTGGTGCTTGCTCCGGTGTTGGAGCCTCTGCAACAGGAGTTGCAGTTGCCTTCCACTCCGCCTCCTGTCAATATAGTACGCCCAACGCCTCCTCCGGCCCCCCCGCAGCCTCGGGAATTGCCGCAGCAGCATGTTGCGCCCGTTCCTAAGCCTCATACGCCCTCATGTGTGCAACCGGAGCCTATCCCTCCGGTCCCCGCGCCACCCGCTCCGTTCCGCGTGGATTCTGCCCCCGTGCAGAATATGCCGAATTTTCGCTACATCGGCGTTCTGGCGGATTCCTACATTCTGTTTGAAAACAAGGATGGCTTGGTGTTGCTTTCTCCTCGTTCCGCGCGTGAGCGTATTATCTTTGAACGCTTGCTGGAGAGTAATCGTCGCCCCGTAAGCTCCCAGCGCCTGCTGGTGCCGGCTTTGTTGGAGCTGGACCCTCGTGATATGGGGGTGGCTCTTGATGTCCGCGAGCAATTGCAACAAGCCGGATTCCTGATTTCTCCCTTCGGGCAGAATACCCTGCGCGTGGAGGCCGTTCCCATGATGCTCAGTCTCCCCCGCGTCGAGGAGTTTATGCTGGAGCTCATTCGCAGTTTCTCCTCCGGCGAAACCCGCCTCAAACGCTCCCGTAATCCTTTTGAACCCTACGCCATCCTTATCGCAAAACGCTACGCAGCCCGTGAGGATTTGCGCCCGTGGCTCAAAGCTCCCATCCCCTTGTTGACCGATTTGCTCCGTTGCGAAATCCCATACTGCACGCCAAGCGGTAAACCCACGCTCATTCCCATCACCATGAATGAGCTCGACCGCAAGTTCCGCGCCATGTGAGCTCGGGCACATGTGCCCCATAGTTTATCGGCCCATAAGGTGAAGACCCGATGGGAGTGTGAGTTGCAGAAATGTAGAGGCAGGATTAATTCTCGAAATCGCTAAAAATCAGCTTTGTCTATGTACAGTCAACGAAGACGGATATTCTGTCAGAAAATGGGAAAAGCTTTCTAATAAATATGTAAAGTGAATGTGGTGCGTCCGCAACTTTGCCGGCTCTTAAATTGGACATGCATTCTCTCCCCGTAAGCAAGGAGAACATGAAAATATTATTTTTGTTTTATGCGTACAAGGAAAGTGTTTGACACGCCCTTGTCTATTGTGGTACAATCTTACCCGCATTCATCAGAGCAATAGAGGCTTATTTCTGCTCTCTCCGGTGAGTATTCTAAAATTAACACATTTACATCATGTCAGTTGTCAAATTTTACAAAGAGGAGCATCAGGTTCCGTTGGAGATGCACAAAGTACGCGTTGTGCAGAAGCTCTTTCTTCCCACGGTGGAAGAGCGTGTAGAGAAGCTGCGCCAGGCCGGTAATAATACCTTCCTGTTGCAGAATAAGGATGTGTTCATGGACATGCTTACCGACTCCGGCGTAAATGCCATGAGTGATAATCAGGTGGCTGCTTCCATGCAGGCGGATGACTCCTATGCCGGTTCCGAGACCTTTAATCGTCTTTCCCGTGTGATAGAGCAGGTGTTCGGTACCAAGTTCTTCCTGCCCGCGCACCAAGGTCGAGCCTGCGAGAATATTCTTGCCGAGACATTTGTGAAAGAGGGTGATGTGGTGCCCATGAACTTCCACTTCACCACCACCAAGGCTCACATTACCCGTAAGGGTGGACGTGTGGAGGAGCTGATTATCCCCGAGGGCTTGGATCCGCACCTTGATTATCCCTTTAAGGGAAACTTTGATGTTGCCCGCCTTCGTTCTCTTATTGAGGAGGTAGGACCGGAGCATGTTCCCTTTGTTCGTATTGAGGCCGGCACCAACCTCATCGGCGGTCAGCCCCTGTCCATGCAGAATATGCTGGAGGTTGCTGCTGTATGTAAGGAATACGGCGTGATGTCCGTGCTGGACGCCTCCCTCTTGCAGGATAATCTTTACTTCATCAAGACTCGTGAGGCTGCTGCCAAGGATATGTCCGTGGCCCAGATTATCCGTAAGATTGCGGATGAGATGGACCTCATCTATTTCTCCAGCCGCAAGCTGGGCTTTGCCCGTGGCGGTGCTATTGTCTCCAATAATGAGTCACTCATCCTGAAGATGAAGGCTTATATTCCTCTGTATGAGGGCTTCCTGACCTACGGTGGTATGGAGGTGCGTGCCATGGAGGCAATGGCTGTTGGGTTGTTGGAAACGCTGGATGAGGAAATCATTAACCAAGGCCCGATTTTCATTGAGTACTTGGTGAAGGAGCTTTCTGAGTACGGTGTGCCTATGGTGAAGCCGGCAGGCGGTCTCGGGGCTCACATCAATGCCTCTGAATTCCTGCCGAACATTCCTCATGAGCAATACCCCGCCGGTGCTCTTGCTACGGCTCTTTATATTGCCGGTGGTATTCGCGGTATGGAGCGTGGTTCTCTTTCCGAGCAACGTAATCCCGATGGCTCCGAGCACTATGCAGAGCTTGAGCTTGTGCGCCTGGCTTGCCCGCGCCGCGTGTTCACGCTTTCTCAGGTTAAATATTGTGCGGACCGTGTCAAGTGGTTGTATGATAACCGTGACCTTATCGGCGGCCTCAAGTGGGAGGAAGAGCCGGAGGTGCTCCGCTTCTTCTTCGGTAAGCTCCGCCCGCTCAGCGATTGGCAGGAGAAGCTTGCTGCCAAGTTCCGTGAGGACTTCGGCGATAGCCTGTAAGGTTTGCCCCCTTACGTTGATACAAAAAAACGCAGCAATTATGCTGCGTTTTTTTGTATCAACGTTCAACGTGCGGAAGGGCTGTTTATTTGTAACTGCGGTAGCGGTTGCGTATGCGCCATTTCCAGATGCTCATGATGATGAGCCCCATGATAACCCCCCCGAGGTGGCCGGCCTCTCCTCCGGCATTGTTCCCATTGGTCAGGATAACGGCGGTGGCAATGCCGATGACGATGAGCGCGAAGGTGCGCATCGTCATTGTTACCGGCGGGAAAACCAAGCTGATGCTCGCATTCGGGTACAGGAAAGCCGTTGCAATCATCACTCCGTAAATGGAGGCGGAAGCCCCTATCATGCGAACTCCTTCCCAGCCGTGGCCATACAGTAAGCCCCAACCAAGCAGCGCCGAGAAAAGCGCTCCGGCAATTCCGCATACCAAGTAAAAGGCAAGGAATTTGCGTGGCCCCATAATGTTTTCAATAGCAGGGCCGAAGAAGAAGAGCGCCCACATGTTGAATACCAAGTGCCCTAATCCGCCATGCACGAACTGGTAGCTGATAAAGCGCCACAACTCTGCCTGCTCTATACAACTACGCCATGAAAAAGCGCCGTACTTGAGGAAGAACGGCTCCAAAACGCTCGGATTCGAGTCCATCGGAACTTGGCGAACCATACCGACCAGATGGACGACGATGCAGATGATGATGAGCGCTTTTGTAACGGTGAGTGAGCTTCTTTCCATATTATTCTTGCAAGTAAGACACCCGTAGCGCCTGTTTTGTTCAAGATTTCGGTGGCTCTGCCGGCGGATTCAGTTTGGCTGCCATGCCGGCAATCTCATCATAGGTGAGAATATGCTCAATCAGGCAAGCTGCTTCATCTGCTCTGTCGGGTGCAAGCCCGGCAATTTCCGTCATGAAACGGTGCAGTATATTGTGTGCCACGATTACGCGCTCCGCGTACGCTTTGCCGGCATCCGTCAGTTGGATGGGGGCGTACTGGTGGTAGTCTATCAGCCCGGCTTCTGCTAAACGGCGCATAGCTGCTGTGACGCTGGGCTTTTTAACGTTGAGCATCTGCGCAATATCGCTCACTTGGGCTGCTCCGTGTTGCCGACAAAGAAGCCCGATTGCCTCCAAGTAGTCCTCGGCGCTGCGTCCCAGCCTTTTTTTCAGTTCTGCGGGTTGGTCTGTCATGCTTGTTTTTCCAAGGTTGCAACGCATTCCAGATGCTTGGTTTGCGGGAAGAGGTCAAAAGGTTGAACCTCCACTACTTTGTAGCCCGCCTTGTCGAATTCTGCCAAATCACGGATTTGAGTGGCCGGGTTGCAGGATACGTAGACTACTCGCTTGGGACCGAATGCAAAAAGTTGGTTTAGGAACACCAAGTCGCATCCTTTGCGGGGGGGATCTATCACAACCGCTGTTTCTTCCGCCGGAAAGTCCACCTGCTCAAAGATAGCCTCGGCACTTGCCGCCAAGAATGAGGCGTGTGTAATGCCATTGCTGCGGGCATTGGCTCGTGCCCAGTCGGCGCTGGTCTCACTTACCTCTACCCCCAGCACCTTTTGGAAGTGCGGTGCCAGTGTAAGGGCGAATAATCCGCTGCCGCAGTAGGCGTCCACCAAATAACGAGCTCCGCTTGCGCAGGCTTGCTTAGCCACATAGCCGGTGAATGCCGGGAGGATGAATGGGTTGTTCTGGAAAAAGTCCCCGGCCAGAAAGTTGAATGTGAGCTCCCCGACGTGTTCAGTACAAATAGCGTTATTGTTGGTAATGACGCTTCCCTCACTGACTCGCATGAGTAGGGTTGCGCCTCGTTTGTACTGAGCGGCTGCCTGCTGCACGGCTTTTCGCAGTACGGGCAGGGCGTCATTGAGTGGCTCCATGGCAATCGGGCATTGTTTTATGTCACACACCTCGCTGCGTGAGCCCGCTCTCAGGAACCCGATGTTGCCCATTTTTGCGTCCTTCGGTTTGTGGAAGTGCGGGGTTATTTTGCTGCGGTATCCATAGGTTACCGGGGAGGGGATTGCCGGCTGCACCGGCAGTTGTAACCCAGCCTGTAAGCGCAACAAGTCCGCCACTTGTTCCGTTTTCCATTTCAACTGGGCTTGGTAATTGAGGTGTTGGTACTGGCAGCCTCCGCAGTAACCGAACACCGGGCATTGTGGCTGTACTCGCTCCGGCGAGGCTTCCAGCACTTCCACCAAGTCCGCCATGGAACAGTTCTTGTCATTGCGGTATACCCTGGCTTTTACTCGTTCCCCGGGGAGGGTGTACGGTACAAAGATAACCCAGTTGTCAATGCGGCCTACTCCGTCTCCCTGGTTGGAGAGTTTTTCAATAGTGAGTTCTACCTCTTCGTGATAGGCAAACGGATGCGGTACGAACTTGCGCGGTACATTCATGGATGCGGGCGTTTTCTGTGCGTTACTCTGTTGCGGGTTGGGTTTGCCCATCTATGCTGAGGGGGAGTTTACGCGGCAGCTTCGGGGACCTCAGCCCGCGTTGCTCTGCTGCATTCGGGGTGGGGTTGGCGTTTTCTCCGGCACTGGCTGCTTCTTCCGGGGGAGCAAAGCGGCCCATGCGCAACCCGCTTTTGCCCGGAATGGTTGTGGAGGAGTAGGCTGAGGGCGTTTCCTCTGTGTATGGTGTGATTGTGGGGGCTGCATCGGCTCCGGTTTTCGGTGCTGCGGTGGTGGCAGCACTGGTCTGTTCGCCGGGTTGAGTTGCGATGATGGTGGCTGCACTTGCTTGTTGTTCCGGGGTCGGGACTACGGCTGAGCTCGTCTCTGCTGATGCTGAATCTCCGGTCCCTGCTGCTTGGTTTGCAGGGGATTTCGGGTCTTTACCCTGCGGTTTATTTGCTGTAGGCTGCTGTTGCTGCTGCTGCGAGACCAGTTTCCATGGCATGTACTTCCATGAGAGCATGGAACAAGAGCTCAAGGTCATGCTTGCCGTGGCTATCAGTGTCAAACTCAGTCGGTTCATGCATGCATATTAACATGTAGCACTCTACCTAGCAAGCCTAAATCATGTTTCGCTTTGCTTAATTATCAGTTTTTGCTCCTTTTTGACCATTATGTCAGTAAAAATGCATCTTTTATCATGAATTGACTTGACATTGCGCCAGAATCAGGTAAACTCTCCCCCACCAAAACGAAAAACCACTTAAATTTAAATTATGGCACACACTCAGTCCGCTAAGAAGCGCATTCGCCAGACGATCGCCCGCACGGCAATCAACCGCTCCATCATGTCCCGCGTACGTACCCTTCGCAAGAAGGTTGCTGCCGCTGTTGCCAGCCAAGATAAAGAGGCTGCTGTAGCTGCTTACAATACATTTGCGTCCGCCATCGACAAAGCCGCCAAGAAGGGCACTGTGCCCGCCAACCGCGCTGCTAACTACAAGAGCAAAGCAGCTAAGGCTGTGGCAACTATCGCCTGAGTTCCCTTTCAGGTTTTCCGTTTTCAGCGGGGTAACGGTTGACGAACCGTTTCCCCGCTGTTTCGTATGTACGTCAGGCATGACACGTAACTGGGGTGGAAGTCCCCAATGAGCCGCTGACAGGGCGGAATCAAACAGCCAAAGGCAACTGCGTCACAGTAATGTGGGGTGGGGAGGAAGCCGGAGGCGAAACACAGACAGGATGA
>JAFQDN010000075.1 GCA_017415995.1 Akkermansia sp.
AGTCGGGATTTCCCCTCGAACTTCCTTTTCCACGGTTCGTTACCTCCTCGCAGTTGTTCTTCAGGTCTGGGATTCCGCATCATCGCGGCTCCGCGCGGACTTTCACCGCAGTGCGCATATCGCGTCGGTCGTACAAAAAGCTTGCAGCCCGTGGGGGGGGGCTGCAAGCGAGTAAAAAGAGGAAAAGTCCGCAAGGAGAAGCTTAACGCTTTTTGCTCTTCTTCTTATTCTTCTTCTTTTTGGAGGACTTTTTGGCGGGGAGGGTGCGCTCAGCGGGCTTGGCCTCTACTTCTTTGCCGGTAACGACCGTCTCCAGGGGGATGCGGATGAAACCGATGCCGCGGCAACCGTTTTTGCCGTTGTTGTGGCAGGTTTCATAGAAGATACCCACGTGGTCGGGATCCGTCATGGCAATGCAGGAGTAGCCCATGCACTGGCGGATGTCGTACAGGTAGCCATCCGTCCAAGTAAGGCCATCGTCCGTGGAGGTGCGGATGGTCATGGTATTGCGGCTGCCGTTCTTCGGGTTAGAGAAGAGCAGGAGGGTGCCGTATTTTTTGGTGTGCACCTTCACGATGGAGCCTTGGCAGGTGGGCTCGCGCAGCGTGTTGTTGTTGGTGGCGTGCGGCTGCCAGGTTTTGCCGAGGTCCTTGGTGACGTAGACGATGCGGTTGCCTTGGCGAGCCTCATTGCGGCAGTTAATCATGATGGAGCCGTCCTCCAGCTCCACCACCTGGCACTCGGAGGTGCTGTGGGGCACACCTGTACCGTACACCCAGTTTTTACCGCCGTCTTTTGAGTAGCAGATGGTGCTCATGCACTGCGGGTTGGCTCCGCGCTGCCAAATCTGAGCCGGGAAGACGATGGTGCCATCCTTGAGGGTGATGCCATTGCCGGGGCCGGCAAGAATGGTGGTCCATTCGTCTTTCTTGATTTGGCGGGTGGGGTTCACGTGCTGTTTAGCCCAGGTTTTACCGCCGTCGTCACTGTAGGTCATTTCCCACTGGCCGGTAGAGGCGGGGTCAAATCCGGTTTTGGAGGTCCACAGGGAGGCTCCGCCGGAGAAGTGGCATGCCAATGCCTGAATCCAAATGCGCCCGGTCTCGTCCTGCACAATGCAGGGGTCGCCGCAGCCGTTGGCTCCGCCGGGGCCTGCATCCATAGCAACGAAGGGAATCGTCCAAGTCTGGCCACCATCCTCGGAGATGACTGCCGCCACGTCAATGTCGGCGCAGAGGTCGCCCTCGTGCGTGTAGCGGGCGTCAAAGCAACCGACGAGGTGGCCGTCGTCGGTCTGAATAAGCCCGGGGATGCGGAAGGCGATGCTGTTGCGCTCGCCACCTTCCGTCTGGTTGGCTACGGCCTCACCGGGCACGGCCACCAAGTAGCCGATGCGCTGCGTTACCGGCTCAAGCTCAGCCGTGTAGACAGTGCCATCAATGGTGGTTACCAGGTCATCAAAGGTAATGGTGCCGCCTACCAGGGATTTTTCCGAGGGTTTTACGTCCACCCACAGGTAGCTTTGCCCGCCGGGTACATTGCCCTCACACTCAATGGTAACGGTGCCGTCCGATGCGGGTTTGGCGGTGCCGAATACCACGCTTTGGCTGAAGTCCATGCCCTTATCATTGCCGGAGCGGATGGTGATGCTCTCCACATTGTCGGGGTTGTCCACCTTGAGGGTTACTTTATCCACGGTTTTGGGGTTCGTGGAGCCTCCGGTTTTGATTTGTACGCCCATCACCGGGTTGAAGTGGGCGCGTTTCATGATGGGGTACACGCCGGGGTCGATTCCGGTCACGGATTTAATGACCATCGGGCCGTCCATGATGGTGAGGTCATCTATCAGTACACCGCCTTTGTCCTTGGAGGTGCATACAAACTTGATGGCCGTTGTGCCGGCCGGCAGTTTGGGCTCGGCGTGCATCTTGTACCCGCCCACCCCGGCGTTCGTGTTGCGGAAAATCTCCTTCTCGCCATCCTCTGTGATGGCTACCATGCGGAAGTTGAACTCGCCTTCGCGCGTCCAGCGCTCAGCCCAAAACTCGCAGGGCGTTTCTTTGGTGAGTTTCTTTTCCAGGGTGATGGTGGCTGTTTTATCCTTGCCTCCCAGCACGCGCAATGCCGCTGCACCGCTGCGCCCCTTGCCTTTGCAGATTTCGGCATGGCCGTTCTCTGCCTTCAAGGCACCGTACAGTGTTTCACCGTTGGTGATGGCTCCTCCGGGAAGCGCATCAAAACTCTCTGTAGCCATTGCCAGGCCACACGCCAACAAACTGAAGATGGTGTGCTTTAACATGCTCTCATGTTTACCACAACCGGGCTGTCATATCAAGCATTATTTATCGCCCCCGGTGTATCCTGCTTCTTTTTTTTATGCTGACGCAAATATAGACTTGCATATCAGTGCGGAATGTGCTATCATTCCTCACCGCTGTAAGGCGTAGAACCTCATTCTTTTCCATCCATGAACGTTGAACTCATTGAAAAAGCTGCTCAGATTGTAGGCGATAACCAGTTGCTGGTCAATATCGTTTCTAAGCGCGTACAGCAACTCAACAAAGGGCATGATCCCTATGTTCCCACCACGCCGGAAACCGGCACGGGCGACATCGCCCTGATGGAGATTATTGAGGGCAAGATTGTGTGGCACGAGGCTACGGAATCGACTCTTTCCGTCGGTGATGACCCGGATAACCTCTTTGAAGAGCTGTTCACCTCCGGTCCCGACGCTGCTCCGCAAGAGGAGGAAGAGCGCGTTATCACTGCGGACCTCAACCTCTGATTGCCGTAACCGAGCGCTGAGCCCCCCGTGCGCAGCATCGGCTTAACCTTTTACGCGGTTCGGCCGCCGGGTGCTCTCCGGTAGCCGAGCCGCTTTTAATACCTCCACTCACCACCATGGCTAAAAAAACCGCACCACAGTCCAGCTTGATTGCCAGCAATAAAAAAGCAGGCCGAGATTATGAAATCCTCGGCAGGCATGAGTGTGGTATAGAGCTGCGCGGAACCGAGGTCAAATCCATCCGCGCCGGCAAGGTGAATGTTGCGGATGCCTTTGCCCGTGTGGAAAAAGGCCAGCTTTTCCTGTACGGATGCGATGTGCAACCCTGGGAAACCGCCGGTAAGTGGTTCCAGCATGAGGCCAAGCGCCCCCGCCGCCTCCTCATGCACAAGCGCGAAATCCTTAAACTGGAAATCCAACAAGCCCAGAAGGGCTATGCTCTCCCCTTGCTCCGCCTTTACTGGAAAAACGGTAAGGTTAAGGCGGAAATCGGCATCGGTCGCGGTAAAACTCACCGCGACCAGCGCTATGACCTCAAGGCTCGCGTGGAAATGCTTGAGGCTCGCCGCGAGGTCTCCCGCTTTAATAAGGGAAATTGGTGACGCCGCCTCCCGCCTCCGCTGAAGCTTTGGCGGGGCAAGCCCGTCCAACACCAGGCTACCCTATGTTGCCCCGGCGGGGCTTTGAATTTGGCATCTGTTGCACGCGAAACGGAGGAAAATGTTCAAATTTTCAAAAAATTGAGAAAAATGGCTTGACATAGGGCAGAGGTACGGGTATACTCCTGCCGTTCCGAGAAACACAGGGCTATGGTGTAATTGGCAACACATCGGTTTCTGGCACCGCTATTCGGGGTTCGAGTCCCTGTAGCCCTACTTGAGAGCGCCACGCATAACAGCGTGGCGTTTTTGGTATACCGGGAGCGGCGAGTAAGGTTACGGAAGCATAGCAGAGACAGGGCAAACGCATTGGGGATTGTGTCATGCAAAATTTATTAAATGTATCTTATTTGTTGATTATGAATTTCTTAAAACGCTGTATATAAACAAGTGATTTTAATATAATATATTAGTATTGCATACAATGCTTATATATA
>JAFQDN010000076.1 GCA_017415995.1 Akkermansia sp.
CCCGAACGCTGACCGACCTTTCGGCCTGTTACCGCTACCGACCCAGGAGGAGGCAGACAAGGCCATCCCCTGTGCGCTGGAACTGTCGCGCTTCACCTTCTGGGCATCTCAGCACCCGGCCACCAGCTTACCGAAGGAACATCGAGCCGAATTGCTCTCCCGACTCCAGCCCATTGTCGAGTATGCAGGCCAGCTCACCGCCACCGCCAACGCATTTTGACAACCGCCTAAAGGTATGGAGGACATCGTACAAAAGCCGTCAGAACCCAGCATCTGTGTTAGAGTTGCAGCGAGAGGGAGTCTCTCTTATACTCTGATACATAGTATACTAGGTAGTAGGAAGTCTCCTTAAGAGAGGCCGCGCTCTTCTTGTGCCTGCCTTCTTTTTATGATTCGAGCACGCGAGCTTTTTAGCGGTTCCCACTTTTTTGAGAGCAAGCACACCTAAAGAATTGACACATAAGGCTTTTTCCTTCAATGTCGGAACCGCGCAATACAACCCGCTGAGTTGGCGGGTAGGCCGGGAGAAACGCTCTGCCGTTTTTCCCGGTCTTTGCGTTCCAGAGACTTGCAGCAACATGACGCATGGGCAATCTTGCTCCGCTCTGTCCGGCCATGCTATTTTTCCCGGCCACATGAAAGCAAAACCTCACTTCAACCTTGGGCAGCTGGTCTGCACTCCGGGCATCATGGCGGCCTTTAACCTCCACGAAATCACCGAGCTACTGCTTCGCCATATCAGCCATGACTGGGGAGATCTGTGCAAATCAGACAAGCGGATGAATGAAGCGGCTCTCACTTCCGGCGACCGGATATTGAGCTGCTACCAGTGCAGCCATGGCCGCCGGGTCTACATCATAACTGAGGCCGTCTCCGATGTGAGCGGCCAACGCGACTACACCACCATCCTGCTGCCGTCAGAATACTGACGCACCCGCCGCCCTCAGCCGTTTTGACAAGCGGCTGAGGGTAATATGGCAGGTATCACACAGGAAGCGGCGGAGAAGATTCTGGAGGCCGATTTCACCAACATCGTCCGCAAGGTGCGAGACGGTAAGACTCTCACCTCTACCGAGCGAGCCCGTGTACAGGCCCGCGCTGCCGGAAGCTCCGCCACATTGACCGAAGCCAAGACCATTGTCGAGCTGGCATCCGCTCTGGGAGTCACCCGGCGCACGCTGAGCAACTGGCGCAAGATGAAGGGAGCCCCGGAGCCCAATCCCAACGGGAGCCATAATGTGTCCGCTTGGCGAGATTTTGTACAGGCTAACGAGCTCAAGGGCCACGTGGATGGCGGCGGAGCTGAGACGGAGGCTCTCAAGGCCCGCAAGCTCCTTGCCGAAGTGGAGGAGCGCGAGCTCAAGGTGGCCGTGAAGAAGGGAGAATACATCCTCCTCGAAGACGTGCGGAAGGGCTGGCATACGCTGGTAGGCAAAGCCATTGCGCTGCTGCGTGCCAAGTTCGAGAACGAGCTGCCGCCCATCCTCAGCGGGCTGGATGCCCAAGGCATCCGGGAGGAGAACAGCAAAGCGATAGATGAAGTGTGCCGCCTGCTGCATACGAGCAAATCCGGATTGACCTCATGAGCTCCACCCTCGAAAGCCGCTTTTCCGAGCTCTGGAACCTGCTCGATGGCCCGGAGCTGCTGCCGGAGTACCGCTTCCACCCGCCGCGCCGATGGCGGGCTGATTTTGCGCACCCGGCAAGCATGACCCTCATCGAGATAGAGGGCGGTGTCTGGAACCGGGGCCGCCACCTCACCCCCAAAGGATTCATGGCGGATGCCGAAAAATACCTTACCGCCGCGCTGGATGGATGGGCAGTCCTGCGCCTGACCGAGCCACAGATAAAGCCTGAAACCCTGCGCCACATCATCGAATATGTCCGTCAACGAGCAACTTCTCAACATCTGGCAGGAGGCATGGAGACCGCCTGACCGTCAGCCCGTCTGGCAGTGGGCCGAAGAGCATATCCGCTCCATTCCGTACAGCCCCATGCCGGGCCGCTTCCGTATAGCCAACTCCCGGATGATTCAGGATGTCATGGACGCGATTGTCGACCCACATGTCCGGCTGGTCAGCATCGTGGCATCCGTGCAGAGCTCCAAGACCACCGCGCCGGAGGTGGCACTGTGCTACATCATTGCCAACTTGCCCGGGCCTACCCTCTGGCTGGACCAGACGGACGATGACGCCAAGGACCAGAGCGAAAGCCGCCTGCAAAAGCTCTTCGATGAGTGCGAACCGGTGAAAAATCTCTACCCGGCCAACCCCAACAAGAAGCGCAACACCACTATCTACTTCAACAACGGCATGACCCTCTGGGTAGCCGGTGCCCATAACCTCAGCAACCTGCAAAGACGTTCCATCCGCTGGCTTATCGGGGACGAGACTTGGAGATGGCCACAGGGGCACATGGCAGAAGCGGAGGCTCGCGTGACCGCCTTCGGCTGGCTGGGTAAGTGTATCTTCTGCTCACAGGGCGGATTCGAAAATGACGACACCCACCGGAAGCACGCCACCACCGACATGAGGGAGTGGCAATACCGCTGCCCGCATTGCAGCACCCGGCAGCCCTTCACATGGCAACAGGTACGATGGGCCAAGGATTGCCGGGACGATTCCGGGGAGTATGACTTCGGCAAGGTGCGCGATTCCGTGCGGCTGGTATGCCGGGAATGCGGCCACGAGTTCGAGGACCATGACGAAACCCGCCGCCGCCTGAATGCGGATGCCTGTTTCGTGCCGCTCAATCCCCGCGCCGCCCGGGAGAATGTAGGCTTCCACTGGAACGCGCTTGCCACCATGAGCTGGGGCTCACTCGCGGAGATGTACCTACGCGCCAAGGAGGCCTCCCGCAAGGGAGACAACAGCCTGTTGCAGCAGTTCTACCAGAAGCGACTGGCACAGGCTTGGAACGAGTACAAGGAGGACTACACCATTGACCAGAGCCTCAGTGACTACCTGCTCGGGGAAAGCTGGCAGGAGGAAGCGGATATCGGCGGCATCCCGGTGCGCGTGATGACCGTGGACGTGCAAAAGGGCCATTTCTATGCGGTCGTGCGTTCATGGGCTGCCAACGGGGCATCCCGTCTGCTACACTGCGAAAAGGTCTTTTCTTGGGAGGCTCTGGAAGGCTTGCAGCTCTCGCAGGGAGTCAATTCGAGCCTAGTCTTTCTGGACTGTGGCTACTCCACGGCGGATGTGTATGCCAAGTGCGCCGAACATGGATGGTTCGGCCTCATGGGCGACCGCCGGGGTACTTTCCCGCACCGCACCCGCTCCGGGCAGACCGTCATGCGCTACTACTCGACCAAGCGCAAGGTGAGCGTGGGCCGCGACCGCTATGCCACCATGTTCTACTGGAGCAACCTCAATATCAAAGACTGTCTGGCCCGCCTCCGCAAGAATGCCGAAGGTGCCACTTGGGAGGTACCCAAAGACGCGCCACAGGATTATCTCGACATGCTCGACTCCGAGCGGCGAGTGTATGAGCGCGGCAAGTGGATTTGGAAGCAGATTCAGAACCGGGCGAACCACTATTTTGACTGCGAGGCCATGCAGGTGGCAGTCGCGGCCATGCTCAAGCTGGTGGGTGCCGAAAGTACCGCCGCCCCCGGTGATGGCTCCGAGTCCGAAGCATAAAACGAACAAAAAGCCACCTTGCGGGGTAGGAAGCCTCCCTGGGTGGAGCCGTTTTCCCTCCGAAAGTCCTTCCTCACCTTCTTGGGCTCATTTTATACTACATGCTTTTTGTATGTACGAAAGAACTCTTTGGCATTCATCGTAACTTCTTAGATTTGTGTATATTTTTGATGGGGCGTTATTATTGTTTTTGATGCATATATGACCTCCATTATTTTTCAGATAATCACCTGCGTTTACTTTTACCGTTGGTCGACAAAAATACACTAGAGGGTTGTCTTTTAAGCTATAACTAAATCTGATATATATTTTCCATATTAAATGACGATAAACGATTATATTAGAATCGACAACCATGATAATACAGATGGATTTCCTAGATGCGATACTCAACGAGAATGTAACAGCAGAAATAAAAAAGGCGACGGAAAATGCGAATAAGCCGGAAGGATGTCCGCACAACCCCAAGTAAAAATACCATACACTAAAAACAAAAAAAGCAAAAGATATAACAACAAATAGAATAAAAGGCATTTGATTATCTATCCTTGCTTCTATACCTAGATTTGTATTCATTCGTAGAATATAGCAAGAGAATTGCATGATGTCGAGATTTTTTTGTCTGTTTCAGATTTGACTTCCCCCTGTATTGTCACATGTGTCCTTCGGAGTTGCTAAAAATCACAGTCACAAAAAGGCTATTATTGTGAAGGACGACAAATCTACAAAATCGTCACGGCTAAGCGACTTTTCCCGAACACCTCTGAAGGAGGCTTGTTGAACAAAAAGACACCTTGCGGACTAGGAAGCCACCCAGGGTGCAGCCGTTGAGGGTAAAACGACCCTTCCACACCTTCTTGGGCTCGTTGGGGGCCTTTTTGCTGACGCGGCCCTTCCGGGGCCCCGGTTTCCCCGCAATCCGCCGGGGCTCTCGCGTACGCATGGAGGGGCCGCCGCTTCATCCCATCGCTAGGCCCATCGCTAGCCGCTTGCTACCTTCAACACTCCCCTTCGGGGGGTGTTGATTTTCCGTGCGCGAATTCGCGCCCACTCATGTACGTGGAACTCAATGAAGCACTCTCCTCTTCGAGGAGAAAGCTTCATTGGCACCAAAGGCTCAACCGGTAGGGAGGAAAGCGAAAAGCTAAAACCGGCATTAACCGGCCTCCATCCTCAACACGCCCCCTTCGGGGGGTGTTGATTATTCGCGCACGAATCGCACCTACGCATGAGCGCGGTTCTCAATGAAGAAATCTCCTCTTCGAGGAGAATACTTCATTGGAGGCCAACTGCCCGGGTCGCCGGAAGGCCAACGAACAAAAAGCCACCTTGCGGGGTAGGACGGCCTCCGGGGTGCTGCCGTTTTCCCGGCGAGGGGGCGTCCTAGCCTTGCCGGGCTCGTTAGTGGCCTTTTTTGACAAGCCCGCAAGGGTATGGACATTCAAGTTTACTGCGCCCACTCCCGGATGGTCGACATTGAGGCCATGGTCGAGAACCCGCGCAACCCCAACAAGCATTCCGACAAGCAGATATCCCTGCTTGCCAAAATCATCAAGTCACAGGGCTGGCGCAATCCCATCGTTGTCAGCAACCGCTCCGGCTTCATTGTGAAAGGCCACTGCCGCCTTGCCGCCGCCCGGCTGCTGGGGGTGGAAAGCGTACCCGTAGACTACCAGGACTACGAGACCGAGGCCGCCGAATGGGCCGACATGATAGCCGACAACCGCATTGCAGAGCTCGCCGTATCGGACGACAAGGAACTGCGTGCCTTGCTCAGCGAGTTGGAAGGACAGATAGATCTGGAGCTCACCGGCTTCTCCGGCGTGAGTCTGGAGGACCTGCTTTCCGAGCCGGAAGTGATAGACGAGGAAGCGGAAGCCGAAAAAGTGAAGATGCAGAAGCTCGAACTCACCGAGCGCATGGACAAGGCCAAGTATGTATTCTGGGCCTTCTCCGGCGGTCGCGATTCCACCCGAGCCCTGATAGCAACATGGGAGGCCTTTGCCGCCACCGGGAAACATTGCGAGGTCATCTACATCGAGAACACCTGCGAGTTCCCCGACCTCATCATGCACATCAAGCGCGTATGCAAGATGCTGGGGGCCAAGCTGACCACCGTCCACCCCTCCAAGACCTACCTGACCGAGTATTTCGAGAAGGGCAAGAGCCCGGACAGCCTGTACATGGACTGTGTGGAGAAGCTCATCAATGAGCCGATGGATAAATACATCGAATCCGTGGTAGGCTCCGAGGATTATATTCTGGTACGCGGAGGCCAGCCCAAGCAGAAGACAAGCCGCTCCGGCACGGCTGAGATGCAGGCCATCAAATCCAAGCCCAATATGATAATCTACAATCCGGCATTCTCCATGACCAAGGAGCAGCTGGAAGCCACCATCCCGGAGTGGCCCGGCTACGCCGCCGGATTCAAGCGTACAGCATGCTGGTGTTGTCCCTTCCAATGCCGTGAGCAATATGACGCGCTGCGATTAAATTACCCCTTGCTTTTTGAGGAAATGAAGCGTATCATGGGAAGCATCCGCATTAAGACTTATGGGGTTAAGTCATACGATGAAAAATACAAATACTGGGAAAAGGAAGGAGTGAAGCTGTTATGGGACCGCAATCGCAAGAAGCTGGAGGACTCGTCCTCGTCAGTGCCTGCCTCCTCGGAGAACGCTGTCGATGGCATGGACGAATCCACAACTCATCAGCAGCCCGAAAGCTGATAGGCGATAGCCCCTTTATCATGGCCTGCCCGGAACTACTGGGCGGGCTTTCTTGTCCCAGGACTCCTGTCAAGCGGAGGGGCGGGCGCGTGTTCGAGACCTGCGAAGATAAGGCGGAACGCCGTCATGTCACCGGGACAGAACGCACCGAAGAATTCATGCTCGGAGCTCAGAAAACGCTCGAAATATGTCAGAAGCACGGCATCCGCAAAGCCATATTGGCTAAGTATTCGCCCTCCTGCGATTGCAAAGGAATTACCGGCAGACTCCTGCAGGAAAACGGAATCGAGGTCATCAATGTATTTTGAGGGTAAAAAGAAACACCTCTGGGGGCCGCCGGAGGTGTTTCAGGAGATTGTTATCAGGTTGCTCGTTTCCTGATGCCGCTATTATAGCGTATTAGAGCTTTTTGTCAATCCCCGAAAACATCAAAGACAGTAAAAAGTAGAGGAGAGCGTCAGGTGGGCGGCCCACCCACCTGACGGAGCCTACATGCTCATCGGATGAAGTTCATCACAAACAGGATAACCTGCAGAATGAGCATTATCAGCTCTATCATGATACGAGCGTTCATGATTTCAATCTCCTCCAGTCAGATTCGTCTGCTGTTCCGTACCCTTGCGGCTACGATACCCACAGCGGACAGGACCGGTTTACTCTCCGCTGAGAAGTGCCGTAGACACCTATCAGCCGGAACTGATAGCGGAAGAGCGGGGAGATTCTACCAGAAGAAGGAAGAAGAAACAAGTCAAGTCTCTTAGTCTTTTTGACATGCCCATGAGGGTATGTTCACGTACATTTTTTCTCGACTGAAGGAACGCTCCACATGGCTGGGGCTGATAGCACTTGCGACCGCTTGCGGGGCCACGATTGAGACCGTACTTGCGGAGCAGATAATCGCCG
>JAFQDN010000002.1 GCA_017415995.1 Akkermansia sp.
ATTAAGCGTATCATGTCTCGCTCGTGTGGGCTAGGCGATGTTTCCTATCTTTTTAACAAATTAAGGCAATCCTTTTTCTTGCGGCACCCATTTTTGAAGTTAAGGTTAATCCCAACTCATCAGCAAATCTGAAAAAGACCCGAATTATCTCCCGGCTCCGAACTAACAGCTTGCAGAGCCTTCCGGATTCTGGTAACATGACACCGTAACAAATAACTATCTTCCAAATACTATGAATCTGAGACCTTTTGTATGTTCTGCGCTTGCAGCTTTGCCGATTTTGGCTACTCCGCTTGTTTACGGAGTCGACGCCATAGGTAATGACCGCGCTTATACCGAGATTCAGCCTTGCTCCGATGTCGCGCTCTCTGCGTCCACCTCACTCTCCGCATTCATCCAGCGCATTACCAATCTGCCGGATTATCGTGTTTACGAGGAAAGCAAGGATCAGTTCATCGAACGTCTGCACCAAGGCGACTACTGGAACGAAACCGAGGGCACCGACACCGTGGAATACCTGCACATTGGCGGCGATGGATGCTGGGGCTGCCGCTTGTTCATGCTGGTCAACCAAGCCGACCTCTTCGTTCTGATAGAAGACTGGGAGGGCGATCCCAGGCCAACAGAAGATTACGTTCTACGCTACAACCCCAGGGAGAATGATTTAGAAACCTTCTGCTATGTCCCGAAATCCATTCTGGGCGAGGATGACACCAGCCGCTCCCGCCCGGAACGCGCATGGTTCCGCCTACAGGAACACCGGGCAGGAAACGCCACTTCTCCCCAGAAGTGCCACGACTGATACCAGCCAACATCCTGCAACAAAAATGTAGGAAACGCGCAACAAAATGCCCGCCGCGAGCGTCTATTTATTAGAAATGTCGCATGATGTGTGAAAATGACGAGCAAAAAACATTTTAAAGGCATGCATTCTAATTCCTCCTTTTTTCTCCGTTTTGTACTGGGCTTGATTAGCAGTTCAGGTTTAGGGCTCTGGCTTTGTTGCATCGCCGATTTACCGGAAGCAATGTATGAGAGTAATTCTCCTATGGTTGGGATAGCTCCTTTCCTGAACGTGTTTTTCATTTTTATCTTTGCGTGGCTTACTTATGCATTTCTGGGGGCGGCGTATAACTGCAAGCGTTTTTCTGAGGGAAAACTGCCCGTCCGGTGGGAGTGTCCCGCATTCTGGTTTGCCTTGGTAATCAGCAGTGTGGCAGCTCTCTATTTTATTTGTGCATTTTATTTGAAACCTTGTCCTGAGCCTGAGTTCATAGGTCTCATCCATTAATCTCTCATGAGTTCGGGCATGAGCAGTAGTGAAAAATCTGCACTTTCTGCAATTTTTTGTTGCGGATTCGGTGACGGGAAGTATTATCATATGTAAAGCAGATAGAGAATGACCAGATTTTTTTTGTACCTGTTGTGTATACTGAGCTTCATCTGTTGTGAAACTCAGGCAAAGATTGCTCCCCCGAAACAGGTGAGAAGTATCAGTTTTGAGTGGGATGAAAATTCCGTGGAGCTCAGTTTGTATACAGAGCCGCAGAAAAAACCGCATCTCAGGAATACTCGACGTCAATTTTACCGAGCAACTGTACGTACAGCCGATGGTAAGAGGCTGGAATTACAGGAGGAAGCTCCACCCATCTCCCCCTCGCGTGAGACGGATGTGCAGATGATTCGCTATGACAATATCCGCGCAGAGTTTACCGAAGGACGGGAGGTACCCCATGTGCAGCTTGGTAAAGACACACAAGTTCACTTGTATTCTTCCCGTGCGAATGGGCCCATCATTGTGCGGGCTCGAGGTTTAAGAATCAGCTTGCATACAGAGCTATCTGACGGTGAAGAGTATATATGTGCCACCATCACTCCGCGCAAAGGTAAGTCCTGCACGGTACGCCGGTTCTTGGGGAAGGATTTCGATGGAGCTCCGTCTCCGATTGTTTCCATTGAGTCCGGGATGATGCAACCGAAAAATAAATTATACCTGACCCTGCAAGTGGGGCCTGTGCGCTGTATACTGGGAGAGGATGGTAGCTTCATTATGTGTCAACCTCCCGTTGAACATTCAGAGATAGACAATTAATCTTATGCCCCTCATCCCCCGAATCCTTGCCACCACAGCCCTGTGCCTTGCGGCGGGGAAATAACGCATAAAAAGCCATCTTGCAGCCTAGGATTCCTCCTAGGCTGTTCACATGTCAGCTCCGGCTCCCGTCCATCGCTTGCAGGTGTCTTTTTATCCCCTTGCAAGCGATGTTTCAACTTAGGTTGCCACCCAGCGAAAAATGTGCCTTAAACGTCTGATTCTGTGTAGTTTGCCAGTTCGAGACATCTTTGCTTGTCACAGAGTTGCCATTCACTCAAAACCGCCTACCCGTCACGGCGTAGGGGATACCCCGAAGACGGAAGCTCACAGAATCAACAAATTGTAGCTTCGAGGCATGTTTAGTGACCCTAAAAAGAGTTTGAGCCTAGCAAAAAGGGGCTTCCGGCTTCGAGTTAGGGCTTGCGCCCTACTTTCTACGCTGTGACGGGTAGGCATAGTAGGCTTTTTGTCCTTTAAGAGTGCGATGTCATTCCCATGGGTAAGCCAAGATGTTTGATAACCCATTCTCGCCCGGAGTGTGATTTGAAATATTTCTCCAGCTCAGATGCTTGTTCTTCTGTTTGAACGGCAATGGCTGAGTGAATTTCCCATGGGGCATATTTAGATGTGTGGGGTACATGCCCGGCGTTATGCGTTTTGAGCCGTGCTGCAAGGTCTGAGGTGTGTCCAACATAGAAGTGAGTGTGTGTGGAAGCATCCCTCAGAATGTAAACATAATGGAAATGTGATGTTTGCATGGAGGTGAGTATATCGCGGATAGTGTGCAGCGTCAAGGAGGAAGCAGAATGCAAGGGCGTACGAAATGGGTTCTGATTTATGCAACGCGGGTGTGGCCCGGCTTCGAGTTTCGCTATCGCTCGCTTTCTACGCCGAGGCTAGGCTTCGTTCTCGTTACATCATGAGCAAAGCTCAGATGTAACTCGTCTACGCGCCGTCAGGCCTAATCGGCCTGCCTGGGCGTAGAAAAACAGCGTATCAGGTGACCTGATACGCTGTTTTACGAAGTCTGGAGCATAGCGGACTCGAACCGCTGACCCCTTCAATGCCATTGAAGTGCTCTACCAGCTGAGCTAATACCCCGATATGTTGATGAGTTCCGTAGGAACGGGGAAAGTATACACGTGCGGGAGGCGTTTGGCAAGTAAAAAGTGTGAAAAATGTGATTTTTTTTGAGAAAAACGTGAAAAATGGGTTTGGGAGAGCTTATCGACGGCGACGCGCTGCTAAAGCGGCAAGCGCCAGCAGGCTGAGAGTGGCGGTGGCGGGTTCCGGGACGGAGTCGTCGCCTGCAGCAGCAGCGCGGGTGAGCCCCCAGCCATCACTTACGGTGGGATTGATGGTGAAAATGCTTTGTACATCGAAGACATCAGCTCCGAGAGTAAACGAAACCTTGTCATTGGCAGATGAGAGCTCCACTTTCATTAAATCCGCAGTACCAGTGTAGTCATCGGAATCAGTGAGGAAGAGGTGGGATATTACACCGCTATCATCCAGTTCCGCTCCCCAAAGAGTAATGGAGTGCCCACCTAATTCCAATGCAGCAGCGCGACCGCTTTGCAGGATTTCAATGATGTTTTCTGCAGTACCAGCGTGTTTTTGGATAAAGTCTGTGGATACAGATGCAGTAGGTGCATACAATGTTGTGCCCTGAGGAATATAATCCGAGTAATAGCCGTTGTGTGGATTCAAGTGTACGTTATAGCTTTCGTCATCACCGATCATCCACCATTTGATGGCAGCCGGAACATTGCCACTGGCGTCTTCAAGTGAATTTTGGACAAAAGTGGACCATGCATCGGTTCCGGTCAGCGAGTATTGACCGGTTGTTGAGTCTACGCCGTGGGGAATGACGACCGGGCGCTCGTACAGGTCTTGCCACCATGAGATGAGATTTGCAGCAGCTGCAGCGTAGCACATGTTGTCATCCGTTTTTGCACCAAGCCCTGTGCTGTCGTTGGGATAATTATAGCTCCAATCCGGATCGTCAGCATGGGTTTTATTGGCATCATACCACCCGCGGGAGGCGGAGACGCCATCAGCCCAGATGGTTTCAGCCTGGGAGGAGGGTGCGATGAAGGTGGCGGAGAGGCAAAGAGTGCATGCGGTGAAGGAGAGAGAATGATTCATGTGTACTGCAAAAATTAAGCGGAATCATTCTATACGTTAGTGTGTGTGGCGTCAATGTAAAAGTGTGGCACGTGGTCACAAAAATGCATTTTAGCGAGAAAAGAGGGGTTACTCGTGCCCGGTGATGGAGGAGTAGAGCCGGAGGAGAGAATCCGCCGAGTCCGCAAGGCGGTAGGGGTAGGGGATAGCCGAGATGGTGGAGGGGCGGTAAGTGTGCCATTGGCTGAGGGTGTCCACCATGGCTGTAGTATCCTGCGGGGCAACGCGTCCCTCCGGTAAGAATGCCTCCAAGAGTTCACCGACGGCGCCGTGGTCATAGGCGGCAACGGGACGGCCGAGGGCAAGAGCCTCCAGAATGGTGTGGTTGTGAGTGGCGGGGCTGTGTGCTAAGCAGAGGGTGACATCGCACTCGCACATGACCTCGCGGAGGTCGGGGCGGGCACCAATCCAGCTGATGTGTTCAGAGAGGTCAGCCTCCGCGAATCGTTTTTTGAGTTCTTCCGCAAAGGCGGGGTCCGCCTTGCGGGAATCGCCGGCGATGAAGGCGTGGGTGGGGATACCCATGCGGAGGAGCCCGGAGAGAATGGGCGCGAGGTCCTGCAGGCCATGGAGTGGGGTAATGGCGCCCGGGATGCAGAGGGTGAGGCTGTTTTTAGCTTCGGGATGGGCGCAAATCCACTGTTCTCGGTGGTCAGCAGAAACGCAGAATTGAGGGAAGCACTGATTTTGGTTGACGCCGTAGGGGATGAGCAGGAGGTTTTTGCGGCGGGTACTCAGCAGACCCTTGAGAAGGTGCTGCCGCAGGTGTTTGGAAATGGTGACAAAGTAATCACATTTTTTCCAGAATCCGGTGATGAAGCCACTTTGCGGGAATGCTGAGAGTACGCCTACGCAAAGCGGTTTGTGGTGGTCAGGGAGTTTTCTGCATGCCCACCAGGCAATGGCCGCGGCTTGGGGGCTGTATACTTGCAGGATGTGGGGCGACTCTTTGCGGATGATGCGCAGCAGACGCTGCATTTCAGCAAAGGCATTGAAGAGTGAGGGCTTGCGGCAGATGCGGTGTTCCGCTCCGCAAAGGCGTATTCTGCTGACGAGCTCATTGGCCGGAGAAAGGACGGTGTTGGTGCATTGTTCCGTACGTTGCAGGGCACATGCAAAATCGGCCGCCATTTGAGCCGTGCCCCCCGGGGCCAGATGTGGGGAAAAATGCAGGATGTGCATGTGCTTACAGACCGCAGAGGTTGCGGTAAAGGTTGAGGTGAGAGCCAATCATGTCTTCACGGCGGTACGGCGGGGGAACGGGCAGGGCGGGTACGGGGGCTGCCGTGTACCATTCCGCCAGTAACTCCGCCATGGCGGTGGTGTTACCGGTGGGTACTTTGCCCTCCGGCAGGAAAACGTCCAGCTGCTCCCCGACACCACCGTGCTCATAGCCGGCAACAGGGCGCCCGAGGGCAAGTGCCTCCAGCGTGGTTTTGCCGAATGATTCCGGCTGAAGTGTCAGGGAAAGCGTGACATTGCAGGCGCAGAGCACATCCCTGAGGTCACGGCGGTGGCCGGTCCAGGTTACGTCAGCGCTGAGCCCCTCGGCTTCAAAAAGTTGTTCGATTTCTCGGCGTATGGCTTCTTTGCCTTTTTTTGTTTCCCCGACAATGACGGCGTGAGCCGGGATGCCACGTTGCTTGAGTGCCTTGATGATGGGCGGGAGGTGGGTGGCACCTTTGATTCGGGTAATGCGGCCCGGCAGGCAGATGGTGTACTTGCCCTCCAGCTCCGGGAAGGTACGGTGCCACTCTTCAAGCCACTGAGCAGACGGGCGGTATTCCGGGAAGTTTTGTTCCGTGTCCACGGAGTTGGGAATCACGCAGATGTTTTCCTCGGGGGTGGAGCTGTAGTGCTCCAGAATGTGCTCCTTCATGCAGCGGGAGACCGCAATGACTTTTTCACCGCGAGCCATCACCCCGGAGTAAAAGTTGACGGAGTGGAAGCCGTGGAAGGTGGTGACAACATGCGGCCGCATGGAGGCCGGCAGGCGCTTTACTGCCAAAATGCCCACCCAAGCCGGGACTCGGGAGTGCAGGTGCAGTACATCCGGACGCTCTGCCTTGAGAAGTTTTGCAAGCTTACCGATTTGGAAGAGCGTGAGGAGGCTTTTTTTACCGATGTTGCGTGTGATGTGGCGCGCTCCGGCGCCTTCGACAGCGGGCACCATGGGGCCACCTGCCGATACAACGACGCACTCCACGCCTTGTTCTGTAAGCCCTTGGCAAAGCTCCAGTACAACTTGTTCCACGCCCCCGGATGAGAGCGAGGGTAATAGATGCATGATTTTCATGGTGTGCGGTGTAGGTAAGGTGGCTCAGGAGAGTAAACGCGGAAACTTTTCCAGAATGTGGTCGGCAGCGCGTCCTGCCTCGTCCAGTATATTGCCCGTATGTGGGAGTGTATGTTCCTTGGCCCAAGCGGTGAAGGTGCAGACCTCACCCTCTTTGATGAGCATGGAAAGCCCACGGCTGACGCGTGCCTGCTTTTTCTTCTGCTTAGCCGGCATTTCAATGATACCCACGGGGGCGCCGCTGCTGAGCGCCTCGTACACCATGGATACGCTGTCTTGTGTGACCCATACCTCGCGTGCGCAGGCCAAATGCTCCGGCACCCAATCCGGCCCGGTTTGCTCCACCGGTTCCACGCGAATGCTCGGGCAGGCAGTGGTGACGTCTTGCACAAAGTCTTTCGGCGTGCGACGAGAGGTGGTCAGCACAATGTTATTGGTGCTGTGGCGTACAATGGTTGTAAGCTGGTTGAGCACGGTTTCCGCGTCCCAATTAAACTCCTTGCTGGGACCGCCGATGAGAATGAGCGTATCCTTTTTCCGAACATCAGGCTGCGGCTTGATGTTATTGATAGCGCCAACGGTTTGAAAGACGTTGGAAGGCACATTCTTGCCATCGGGGACATCATGCCTGGGGATGATGCAGAGGTCGAACATGCTGAAAGGCAAGCTGGGTTTCATGCACACGATACGCGGGCAACGAAGGTGGCGGGACAAGCTGATGGCCGCCAAGTGAGTGCTGTGCCCGGCGCAGATGATGAGTGCGGGTCTGGGTAAATCCAAATCTTTACCTTTGTAGAAAAGGCGGGAAAACCAGCTTTTGCCCACTACAGAAATCTCATGCACGGAGTGGGGGGCGTGCGGTGCTTTACGTGCAGCGCGTTCCAGCAGTGCAGCCGCAAGTCCTCTCGTTTGTGAGAGGTGGCCTTTTTTTTCGTCACTGATGATATAAATGACCATATGGGAGAGTGTAATCGGTTCAGCACAGCGGTAAGGTGATACCGCCGTACAGGGTGCGGCCTAACAACGGAGTGTTGGTCGTGCCACAGTTCATCATGGCTTCTGTTACGGTAAATTCGGTGTTCGGGTCAAAGAGCAGCAGGGGAGCCACAACGGGGGTGTCTTCCTCTTGATCGTACGGGTTGGCGATGCGTGCCGGGTTTGTGCAGCACGCGCGTACTACGTCTTTCCAAGTGAGTTTGCCGGGTTTTACCAGTTGTGTGTAAATTGCTTGTAGGAAGGTATCCAGGGCGACCATGCCTTGTGGGGCAGAGACAAAATCCTGCTTTTTGGCAAAGGGAATGCAGGGGGTGTGGTCTGTAACAATGCAGTCAATGGTGCCGTCTTTCACGCCCTGTAACAGAGCATCGCAGTCAGTTTGTTCGCGCAGCGGGGGCACGGTTTTGAAAGTGGTGTCATAATCCGCTACATCTTCATGCGTGTACAGCAGGTGGTGCAGTGCAACCTCGGCGGTAAGTCCTTTCATGCCGGACTCTTTTGCGCGACGGATGATGTTGACGCCGGCTGCTGTGCTGACAGTTTGAACGTGGAGCTTAGCGCCGGTATCCGCAGCAAGGCGGATGATGGTCTCCAGACCGATTTCCTCGGCACAAGCCGGAGTGCCATGCAAGCCCAGTTTGTAGGAAGTAGAGCCGGGGTGCATGTAGGTGTTGCGGGTGAGGGCGGGGACATCTCCGCGGATGGCGAAAGTAAGCCCGAGCTCAGCAGCGTATTTCATGGCACGGTGCAACATCAACAGGTTGTCCGTTACGTGCTCAGCATCACACAGGATGCTGACGCCACGAGCAGCCAGCGTGTTGTAGGGTGTTTGCTGGCTGCCTTCCATGCCTTCTGTAATGCAGCCGGCGGGAATCATGGTAGCGGCGGAGCGCTGGGTGACGGCATCCGCAAAACTGTCTAAGGTGTAGGCGTTGTCAAAGCAGAAGCCGGGAGTCGGCATAACGAGCATGCCCCACACTCCGCCCTGAATGGCGGCTTGGCCGTTGCGGTAGATGCTCTCCCTCTTGCTGCAACCTGCAATTTCAATTTTGGCGTGCAGGTCAAACAAGGCCGGCAGCAATAGTTTGCCTTCTGCGTTTATCACGCGCGCGCCACTCGGTATCGGCATTTGTCCGGCGGGGGCTACCTCACATACTCCTGTAAGCGGTATATCATCAACAAACAGGGTAAGCGGGCTTTCTCCGTTTTGCCCCATGCGCAGGTCCAGCTCAGCGCCGTTAAGTGCCCATATTGCGTTGGTTATGTAGGTATCAGTCATTGTTCTGCGTTTGGGGGGTAAGGTGGTAGAGAATGCTCATGCGGGCAGCAATGCCATTTTCAACCTGATTGTTGATAAGGCAGTTGCGGTAATCCATGGCTGCATCACAAATTTCCACCCCGCGGTTAACGGGGCCGGGGTGCATGATGCTCAGGTTCAGGTCATCTATGCGGCGCAGACGTTCCTCTGTAACACCGAATGCCTGGTGGTAATCACCGCGGGGGAAGAAGGGGGTGTCCATTCGTTCATTTTGTACGCGCAGCAGGTAAATGACATCCGGCTTCCAGCGGAACACCTGTTCCCAATCCGTGAAGCGAGGGATGCCGGTGTGTTGCTCTTGCGGTACCAGTGGGCCCGGGCCCATGTAGGCTACATCTGCGCCCAAGCGGCGCAGGATGGTGCTGGTGGAGCGTGCAACGCGGCTGTGCAGAATATCACCGATGATGACAACGCGTTTGCCTGCTACGTCCCCGTATTTCTCGCGGATGGTAAAGGCGTCCAAAAAGGCTTGGCTGGGGTGAGCGTGGGCGCCATCTCCGGCGTTGATGACAGATGCTTTGCAGTGCCGGGCAATAACGGCGGGAATGCCACTGTTTTTGTGACGCACGATGATGTAGTCCATTTTCATACTCATCAGCGTGTCGATGGTGTCATGTACACTCTCACCTTTAACTACGGAGGATGTTGACACGGTGAATGTAGTGACATCAGCAGAAAGTCTGTGCGCCGCTACCTCAAAGGATGAGCGAGTGCGTGTGCTCGGCTCGTAGAATAGCGTGAGTACGGATTTGCCTTTAAGCGCCGGAACTTTTTTGACGCTCTTCGTGAAGATCTCTTTCATGGCTGAGGTGCTGTCCAGAATAGTCCGGATGTCCTCGTCACTCAGGGAGTCAATGGTTATTAAATCTTTTCGCGGATTCATTTGCTGAGTAATGAAAAAGTTAAGCGGTCAGTAGGTGATGTTTTCCTCGCCGTCAATGTCCGTCAGACGCAGTTGCACGCGTGTGTTCTGTGGTGCCGTGAGCGTAAAAGCAGCATAGTTTGGCTGGATGGGGAGCTGTCGTTCTCCTCGATCCACCAAGCATTGCAGCTCAACGCGGGAGGGCCTGCCGTACTCAAAAATTACCTCCATGGCAGCCCTGGCTGTGCGCCCGGTGTTGCAAACATCATCCACGAGCACAAGCGTCATGTCATCCGGTGAGAACGGAAGGTAGGAGGAACTTAATGCCGGGCGTATGCCACGCAGGCTCAGGTCATCGCGGTAGAGTGTGATGTCAATGGCACCGTACTCTGCCTCGTACCCTGCGGCAGCCAGCTTGTGAACGAGTCTGCGAGCCAGCACATCACCGTGAGTGATGAGCCCCACAATGGCGAGTTTTCCCGTGGCTTGCGGCACGGTATGTTGCAGCAGGTGGTTTACCCAGGCATCAAGTGCCTGTTCAATCTCGGCTTTGTTGATGGTGGGCATGTGTGGCAGATGGCGGATTGTAGGTTATTGAGCCAGTTTGATGATGCGGTGAGCAGCCATGGCCGCGTTGATGGGGGTCTTTTTGTGCAGCCCCACCGTGGTGGCAGGTACACCCCCCGGAAGCTGCGAAATGGCCAGCAGAGCATCCACGCCGTTAAGGGGGCCACAGGGGACCGGAACGCCGATGACGGGTAGCTCCGTGTTCATGACTACTACGCCGGGCAATGCAGCGGAAAGCCCTGCTACACAAAGAAGAACGGCCTTTGTGCCGTCGGCCTCCAGCTTTTTGAGGTACTCAATCAGCTCCGGGAGATCGCGGTGTGCGGAGTATACTACTTCCTCGTGCTCAACGTTGTTTGCGCTGAGGTATTCGCGAGCCGGTTCCATGAAGGGAAGGTCACTTTTGCTGCCGTAAATAGTAATAACTTTCATGCTAGCCAGTATACTATCATCCTTGCTATGTGCATGCAAGCAAAAAGAAAAAACATGCCGTAATTACCCGTCTTCGCGCTGGTAGGTGTAACCCGGAATAAAAAAACGGTCTTCCGCGTGACAGTGCGCGGAAGACCGTGTAAACGTTGCGGTAATTGCGGGCAAATCAGGCTTTGGCAGAGGTGAGCTCGGGGGAGTTGCTGAGCTCATCCAGCTGTTTAAGCAGTTTGTTGAGGGTTGCCTCAGGGTCACGCCACCAGTCCAGCGCCCACACGCGCAGAATGTTCCACCCCAAGCCCCGCAAAACGCTTTCCTGCAAGAGATCGCGGTCGCGCACCGTAGCAGCGGATGCGTAGCCTTTGCCATCCAACATAATGCCGGCAATCATGTTTTCATCATCGCCTTTGCGTGCAACGGCAATATCCACCCGGAACCCGGATACCCCCAAATTGCAGATGCAGCGGTGGCCGGCTTTCGTGAGGGCGGTGCTAATGGCTTGTATGAGCCCCTCATTCGGCATGCTGCCGCTGCGCTGTGTACGGTTAAAGTAGGCATCGGCTCCGCTCCGGGCACACTCTAAGAAGTGGCGCAAATCTATTGCGCCACGGGCTTGGGTGCGCAGCGGATTAATATCCTCCGGCTGCAGGGAGGTGAACACGTGCATGCCTGCTCTGGCACGTGTTACCGCTACATTCAGGCGGCGTTCTCCTCCGGTTTGGTTCAGGGGGCCGAAGTTCATGGAAATGAAGTTGTTTTCATCCGGGCCGTAGGTGGTGGAGAAGTAGATGACACCACGCTCATCACCCTGTACGTTTTCCAAATTCTTCACAAAGATGGAATCCGGGGTGTCCTCCGCAAAGAACTCTTCCAGAGATTCATCCGCTTGGCGAGCTTTTTCAAAAAGGTCTTCAATGAGCTTTTGTTGCTGTGTGTTGAACGTGACAATACCGATGCTGGTGTTATTCGAGTATTTGAATCCGGGCGCCTTGAGTACACTGATGACGTGTTCTACAAGAGCTTTAGCCTCAATTTCATTGTAACGCTTACGAGCGCCGCGTTCATACGTACCCTTGACGTAGTGGTATTGCAAGGCCTTGTCTTTTGCTACGGGAGCGGGGAAGGTTACGAGCTTGTCTTCGTAATAGTTGTGGTTGGAGAAGGCGATGAGGCTCTCCGAACGGCTGCGGTAGTGCCAAGTGAGGTTCATTTGGGGGATACCGCATGCCAAGCACTCGTCCAAAATGCTTTCCAAATCCTGTTGGGTAATATTCTCCTCATCACCCTCATCCGACTTGGTGTTGCCGGTGAAGAAGCTTGTGGGGGGCATTTGGCGGGGATCCCCGACGATGATGGCACTTGTGCCGCGAGCAATGGCACCGATGGCGTCCCACACGGGAATTTGGGAGGCCTCGTCAAAAATGACCACATCAAACGGCTTGCTGTCGGGTGCCAGGTATTGTGCTACGGACAGCGGGCTCATGAGCATGCAGGGCTTGAGCAGGGTGGATACGTTCGGCGTCAGGCTGAGCAGTTTTCTCGGAGATTTGTGAGCCCTTTGCTTATTGACCTCGTGCTTGAGCTCCGATACTTCCTTAGCAAAATTCAGAGCTTGAGCGGCGCGGGAGCTGAGCAGGTAATTGAGTTGTTCTCCGGCGCGTTTGAGCACCGTGGCATCTTGTTCCCGGAAGCGGGAGATGGTATTCTCATGTGCGGGGGTGTAGAACTTGCGCAGGTGCTCATCCGTATTGATGGCTTTTGCCATGCGCAAACGCGAGAAGTTGTAGAGCATGGCCTGTTTGAGCTCTTGAGGCGCAACCAAGTGCTGCTCCAGCGCGGTAGCCGCCTCGCCATGACCGTTTTGCACGGCTTGGTATGCGCTTTCGTTCCAGAAGGTTATCATGCGCCATTGTTTTCGCAGATGCAGGAGCTCCGATGCCCATTTGCCACCACTGCCGGACTCCTTGGTGCAGAAATCCGCTACCGGAGCGCCAAGTGGCATACAAAGTGCAGCAACTGCTTGCCTGAGCTCATCCTCAGCCGAGTGCAAGTTGGCGCAAATGCGGGGCAGCTTGCTGCCGGGAGCCATGGGGTTACCCTCCGCACTCAGGTAGGTGGCACACAAATCCTGAATGTCCGAGAGAAGGGCAATGCGCTGTGCCAGCTGCTCGGCCTGTTGCACATCGGAAAGGTACATGTTAACGCCCTTGCAGAAGTGTTGCAGTTTGGCGGGCTCTTCCTGCCGGAGTTCATTCAGGTATGCACGGGCTTCGCGCATCTTAACGAGTGCTTCCAAATCACTGATGCAATCTGCCGGAGGCTGCGTACTCATGGCCATGATTTGCATTCCCTTGCGTATTTTGCGCTTTTCCAGGAACCTGACAATGAAGTTGGCAGCAGAGGCCACAATCCACTGCCCCCACAGGCGCTGAAGCTCAGGGCTGTCCAGCACGGTATCTTCCGGGTAGGAGATAGAGAGTGCTGTGCGACGGCGGCGGTATTCATTAGCATACTCAAGCATTTTTTTGAGCCTGGACAGCTCGGCCACGGCTGTTTGGGGGAGCAGGGGGGTGTTATCCTGCCCGTAGGTTTCCGCCGCAATACTGAGTAGCTCGGTAATCTGTGTGCAGTATGGGCGATAGGTGGCTTCATCTAGCTGTAATGTGCTCAGCAGGGCATTCACCTCAGCATCATATTTGTCCTGCGCCTGTTTGAACGTGTTGAGGGCAATGGTCAGTGATTCCTCCCACTCAAAGGAGTAATCACGGTATTGCAGGGTGGATGCCACGCCGGGATAAAGTGACTCCACCGGCGTAAAGTGAGTGCTCAGTTGCTCTGCGCAGTCCAGCATGGCTTGTTTTTGCGCAGGGGTAATGCTCATCGGGTCTTGCGGGCAGGGGGTAAAGGTGTGAATCTTGCCACCCTTGCTCAAGATGTCGATGTCATTGTATAGCCCGGTGCCATCGCTTAACGGGGCATGCAGTAAACGCGGGTGTTGCGCCAGTGTTGCCCGTAAATCTGCGAGGCGCTCCGTCTCAAACTGCCAGTTTGTAATGCCCTGCGCCTTTTCTGCCTTTTCCAAGGATGCTCCGAATTGTGCTACAACGTTCTTTTTGTTAGCCTTGTTGGAGTGGAGTTCCAGGCAGAAGTCTCCTAAGCCAATGCGCTTCAGTCGATTGTATACCACGGAGAGCGCGGCGGATTTTTCCGCCACAAACAAGACGGTTTTGCCGTGCCCGAGGCAGTGAGCAATCATGTTGGCTATGGTCTGGCTTTTGCCGGTGCCGGGAGGGCCGATGAGCACAAAGTTTTTGCCCATGCCCGCAGCAAGAATGGCAGAAAGCTGGGAGGAATCCGAGGAGAGCGGGGTGAAAATCGTGCTTAAATCGGTGGCAATATCTAAGGTGTTGGAATCCGGGAATCCTACCTGAGCCGGGAATTTATCTCGCTCTTCGGCAGCAATGTGACTGACAATGGGATTTTTCATCAAATCCTCGCTGCGGTCAGTCATATCCTTCCACATCAGATATTTGGCAAAGGAGAAGATACCCAAGGAGCAGAACTCCTCCACCTCCCATCCGGCTTGTCCGCGTATGGCTTTGCGCACGGCACTGAAAACGGCCTGTACGTCAATTCCGCTGCTGTCTTTCGGTAATTCTTGTTCCAACTCCGGCAGTGTAATGCCGTATTCCGTTTTCAGCAGCTCAGCCAAGGTGAGGTTGAAGCGGGCTTCTTCGTCCGCTCCGCGCAGCTCATAGCCACTTTTTGCCGTTTTGCGGGTCAGCACTGCGGGTATAAGTACTAGGGGGGCATAGAGGTCTTGCCGGAGTTTATTGGCTCCTTTGCGCTGCCATTTCAGGAATCCGCAGGCAATGTAGAGCGTATTGTAGCCGCCCTCTTCCATGTTGCGTCTTCCGGTGCGGTAGAGATCTTGCACGCGCTTGAGCAGCAGGGCTTCCGTTATGTTCTTTTTGGAGTCCACTGCAAGTAATTCGTGCTTTTTGTACATGTCTGCCGCCACTCTTCGGTGAATGGCTTGCACTTTATCCGGGGTGTTTTCCCGCAAGGAGTCCGTGATTTCCGCCCCGAGAGCCTCCGGTAAGCTTTTGATGCGGAATGCCGTGCCACTGCTTAGTTTGTCCTCAAATGCGGGGACATCAGGTATACAAAGTCGTATTTGTGAGGCGTCAACCTTAGCATTGAGCAGGTTGTTACGCAGGGACAGGTCCAGCAGCTTGATTTGCCAAACGTCCATGCGTGTGAGGGCTCGGGCTGTAATGAGGGAGTCCTCTTCCTCCATAATCGCAACGGAAGTTTCCGGCAAATATTCATCCGTATCCTCCACATCCGGCAATTGCGGAAGTTCCGCAGGCGGTGGCGTAATTGGGGCGTAACTTTGTTCCGGCAGCACACCCGGTTCCGTTACAGTGGGCTCCGTTGCGGAGGGCGGGTCGATAGGTTGTATGCCCGTTGTCCATATGCGGACGATGTCCAATGCCAGGAAATCGGCATCATCAGAGAGTTTTCCGAATGCCGAGGCTGCGGCCTGTACAGCTTGGCTGTACGGAGCCGGTGAACCGGGGTGTTTAGGGTTACACAAGCTGCTTTCCAGCATGTGGAGTTCTCCCAGCTCCATCAGGTTTCTGATAACGGAGACTTGCCGTACAACCGGTTGCGGCAGTACATCATCATGCAGCCAAGTGCCCACATAAGCGTGTCCGGGGGTCAGGATGATAACCGGGTTAAGACCGGCTTGGGCTGTCATTGCAGCTATGAGGGCTGCTGTCTCCAGTGCATCTGCATTTTTATCCTGCAACAATTGCAGGGGGGAACGTACGGGTTGTATGGTATTCTGCCAGCTGCTCGGCGGGGGGGTATGCGTCATCTTCATGGCCGCCACTGTATTCCAAATGGCGTGCATTTTGTTGATGACGGCGTTGCATTCCTCTCCGTACCCCCTCCATTCAGCATTTAAGCCTTTGCTCTTCAGTATGTCGCCTGCTTTGCGCAGTAGCTCGTGCACCACTTCCTCGTTGGGCATGATAAGCGCTGCCAGTGCTTGGGGACTTTGCTCTGAGCCGAACCAAGTGTTGTCCGGCATCCACCGGCAGGTGTTGCTTTGGCTGTGGATGAGCCCGTTTTTGGCGTAGATGTTGAGAGTCAGTTGTACCGTGCCTTCTTTATTGTCTGTGAGAAGATTTTGCTCGGTGTAGACTCCGCAAGCACACTCTGTTCTGACGGTTTTGCCTTTCACGAGCTTACCGATTTCATACCGCGCTTCCGGCAGCACAGCGGGCTTGTACGATACGGTAAAGTACACGTCATCTGCCACCGTGTCGGCGCATATGCTGACGCTGCGCAAAATCGGCAACTTGTTTTGCAGCAATACGGCAGAGCTGCACGGGCTTACATCTGTGGAGATTTGCAGGTTCATGAGGGAAATGGGCTTATGTGTGGCGGGAGGACAAACTATCAGCGCCCTCTCAGGTAGGTGACGACACCTTTGCCGATGGTTTTCGCATATTTTACGGCATTTTCATGCTTGGAGAGGAATTGAGCGTGTTCCGGGTTCGAGAGGTATGCAACCTCGGTGATAACGGCCGGAACGTAGGATGCATTGCAGGCGTTGAGCCAGTCTCCTCCGCCCTTGCGACCATCGTCTCGCACAACAATGCCACAGGGAACATCATTGTTCGGCAGACCGTGGTTAACAAGCTCCGTGTTCATGACTTTGGCCATTGTACCGGCCAACTTTACGCCTCTTTTATTGCAGTAGAAGGCGCCTTTGTTGCAAACTAACCAATTGTGGGAATTACTGTTGTGGTGCAGGTATACCACAGCTGCCGGCTTTTGGTCCAATGCATAGTTAGTGCTGTTCATACCTACCGCCATGTATTCCGGGTGGTGTTTGGAGCGGTACACACCCGTCGGCACTTCGGAGTTGACGTGGTGAACCCCCGCGCGTCGGGCAGCTGCTGCCAGCTTGGCATTGTTCGGCATTCCGCCTCGGTTACAAATCAGGCATTGGTAGCCGGCAGCTTCAATCTCTTGCTTTACGTAAATGGCGTACCGGTACCAGAAATCGGTTTCCTCGATGTGCCCGTAGCGGGTATCCGGGGTGCGGGCACCTTGCCCTCCACGCTCCGGGTGGTAATAGTGACCGATGTCCAGTACCACTACGTTGGAGGTTCTGGCTTGGCGTTGCATTTGTAACTGGTAACAGCTCCCGAGCATCAGGCTGAGCCCTGCCAAAAGGGTGAGGAATATCTTGTTCATGAGTGTGTATGATGGAATGTAAGTGAGGTTTGTTAAAGGGGCAGCTCTCCCTGTTCGTTCGTGGGTAGGGCGCCTATTTTTTTGTAGGCGGCGGGCATGGCCTCGCGCCCGCGCGGTGTGCGCTTGATGTAGCCTTGCATGATGAGGAACGGCTCATGCACGTCCTCAATGGTGGATTCATCTTCTCCAACGGCTACGGACAAGGATGACAAGCCTACCGGTCCCCCGCTGAATTTGTAAATCATGGTTTCCAGTAACCGTTTATCCATCTCATCCAGCCCGTCTTCATCAATATCTATCATGCTCAATGCAGCATGCGCCACGCTGTCGGATATGCGCCCGTCATGCTTCACTTGGGCATAGTCTCGGACCCACCGCAACAGGGCATTGGCTACGCGGGGGGTGCCTCGGGAGCGCCTGGCTATAGCCATGGCTCCTCCGGGTTCCAAGTCTATGTCCAGCAATCCGGCGGAGCGGTGTAAGATGGCGCATAACTCCTCTGCCGAGTAGTAGTCCAAGCGGTTAACAAGTCCGAAACGCGAGCGCAGTGGCCCCGTGAGCATACCGGCGCGAGTGGTAGCTCCCACCAGCGTAAACTTCGGTAAGTTAAGCTGTATACTGCGGGCATTCGGTCCTTGGTCAATGATGATGTCCAGTCGAAAATCCTCCATTGCGGGATACAGGTACTCCTCGATGGCCGGGTGTAGGCGGTGTATTTCATCAATAAACAGCACATCACCTTTTTCCACATTGGTGAGGATGCCCGCTAAGTCTCCTGCTTTTTCTATCTGCGGCCCCGAGGTGGTGTGCAATTTGTGTCCCACTGCATTGGCAATGATGTTAGCCAACGTGGTTTTTCCCAAGCCGGGAGGGCCACTCAGCAGTACGTGGTCCAGCACATCTCCGCGCATGCGCGCTGCCTCTACCATCAGCATCAGTCGCTCTTTCACTTTCTCTTGCCCGCAGAATTCGCTGAATGCCGGCGGCCGGAGTGAAAGGTCGTAGTTACTGATGGGCGTATCTGCCATGCGCGTGTATAGTGAATCAGCCATGCGGGATTGTGCTTGTTAATGGAATGCGGTAAGAGCCGCTCTGCCGTGTATGCCTGCCGTAGGCGACTCTGCATGCCCTCCATCCTACCACCCCCGCCACGGATGTCAATATAAAAAGTGGTCATCTCCGGGTGCATTGTCGCAATTCCTGCTTGCCAAGCGGGAGCCTCTTTGCTAACATGTACGCAATGAAGATTAAATCCATTACTTTAGCATTGGCGGCAGCATTTGCTCTGTCTGCTTATGGCCAACAAGTTTTGCCCGTGGCCGGTGATGCTGATCACGCAGCTGTTACCGAGACCTCAGCGCAGCGTGATGCCCGCATGGAATGGTGGCGCAAGGCTAAGTTCGGCATGTTTATTCATTACGGACTCTACTCCGGGCTTGCCGGTGAGTTCCGAGGCGTGCAGGGCGGTGCAGAGTGGATTCAAACCAACTTGGGGATTGATACCGAGACATACGCGCGAGAGGCTCTTCCCCTGTTTAAGCCGGCGCCCGGCTGTACTGATGCATGGGCCGAGCTAGCTCACAAAGCGGGTTGCAAATACATGGTGCTCACCTCCAAACACCATGATGGCTTTGCCCTTTTTGAAACACCGACCTCTGATTATACTTCCGCTCATCATCATGGGCGCGACATCGTGAAAGAGTTTACGGACTCTGCGCGTAAACATGGCATGCGTGTGGGGCTTTACCACAGTGTGATTGATTGGCACCACCCTGCCTACGATAATACCATTTGCCCTGATTTATGTTATCCTAAAAATCAGGCAAAATTGCTTAAAACCCGTGGCATTCCGCGTGATCACGCCACCTACCAAACATACCTCCACTCCCAAGTGCGTGAGCTGATGACCAAGTACGGACGCATCGACATCATGTGGTGGGATTATTCCCAGGGTGCCGCCTCCGGTGAGCGTGGGTGGAAGGCTCCCGCCCTCATGGATATGTGCCGTTCCATCAACCCCGGCGTTATTATGAATAACCGCCTCTATGCATTCTCCGGGTTCGATACCTCCCGCGATGGCGTGCAGCTCGACCTCCGCTGCGGCGATTACACCACCCCGGAAAAACGCATCCCTGAGAAAGGCTACCCCGGCATCGATTGGGAATCCTGCATGACTGTGGGGGATAAATGGGGTTACAACCGCTACGACCTTCGCTACAAGAGTCCCGCCATGGTAATACGCCAGCTGCAGGAGTGCTCCGCCAAGGGGGGGAATCTGCTGCTCAATATTAATCCTAAGGCGGATGGCTCTATCCCGCGCCCTGTTGTTAAGGTGTTTACCGCCGTAGGGGAGTGGATGGCTGTGAATGGCTCTGCCATCTATGAGAGTGAGCCCATGTATGCCGTTCACCTGCCGGATGGCTGGATGTGTAGCCGTACCGGGGCTGACCTCAACATCTTCCCTCCCTCCATCGGTCTTACTCTCGATACGACGGTAGAGCTCTCCATTCCCAAGGCCGGTCTTAATTTACCGGCAGACGCTTCCGCCCTCAAGGTGGAGGTTCTTGGCTGTGGCGATATACAGATTCCGGCCAGTGTGAATGGTGAGTCGTTGATGCTGAGTATTCCCGGTCAAGTGTGGGCTCAAGCTATACAGTTTATGCCCGTCATCCGCATCATCGGCGTTGCTCGGTAAAGTAACAACAAGTGTTGCCTTCCATGTCAACCCAATCCGTATACAATCTGCCACTTCTGCTCAACAAGCAGTATATGCTCACCGCCGTTTTGCGTGAAACTGCGGATACTGTAGTGTATGCTGCCACGCAACAGGACATGCGGCGCGATGTCGCGGTGGAAAGTTTGCGTCCGGAATGCATGGATGACCCCATCCGCGTACAACGCTTTTTGGAAACCGCCCGTGCGCAAACGCGCATGGGCGGCAAATTCGTTGCTACGACACTTGAACTCGTCCAAGCTCAAGGCTCATGGCATTTGGTGCGCGAGCGCATCCAAGGTGAGCCTTTAGATGAGCTTATCGCTGCGGAGCAGCGCGTCTCTGCTGCCGTCTTGTGTGATTTCATGCTCTGCCTTTGCCGTAACTGCATTGTGCATGATATGCAGGGCGTGGCCACTCTCCCGTTTTCCCTCCAAAACGCCTTTTTCATGGGGCTTTCTTTCCGCTTGGATAACTTGGCCATCGCTGGCGAACGAGATCCCCGCAGCTCCTGCCGCGCCCTCCAATCCGCTGCGCGAGATTTACAACCTCTTGTCGATACGGCCTCTCCCATGGCTGATGACCTCTTGGTCATTCTCCGCAATATCCTGCGCACCACCAACTGGAAACCCGCTACCGTCCTTGATGTCCACGAGGACTTTGTCCGCCTCCAGCTTCTCCTCATGCAGCTCAATGCAAAATTGTAACGGCTGAAGAATTAGCAATTCTGCGGTTGGAGAAGTTAAAGAAAGAATCCTCTGCCCACAGAAGTACGCGCTTGCGCGTGTGCGGGCGTATTTAGTGATTGCCAGAGCGTAAAAAATCTGCTATTATTTGCCAGCAGCAGTCAGTTTTTCACCATGTCCGATAAAGTTGAAAATAATCCCTCTCGAAACGCATCTTCTGATGCTTCGCAATCCGTTAATGAGCAAATTTTACAGGCGCCTAAGGGGGCGTCTGCTTTTGCCCGTGTGCTGTACCGTAAGTTACAGGCCGCAATGCAGGCAGGGGATGATTCAGAATCCTTCAATCTTTTACTTCAGTTAATGAAAGAGTCGCCGGAGGATTCATCTGCTGCAACATTAGCACGACAAATCGGACAGCGAATCTACAAAGAGGTTGCCAAGGAGTTGCCGGTGGTGCTTTCCTCCGGCAATATGAACCAAATAGCGCAGATGGTATCCAAGCTGCGTCTGATGGCTGATGATGCACAGCTTGCTGAGTTACCGGGGTTCCGGACGGCTGCGGAGAAAGTGGATGCAGCTGAGCGTAAGTATTGGAGCGCCATGTTGCTTTCCGGGTTGTGCAAGATGCGTGAGACCGCCAATATCCGCGACCGAGAAGCCATGGCAGGCAGCATTGAAAACTTTGTTGTTGCCAAAAAATTGCAAATGACGCCGGAACAAAAGTCCATGGTAGACAAGGTGCATGCAGATTGGGCGCAACACTGTCACATAGAGAAACTGCGTGAAAAACTCAGCGAGCAACAGGCGGATTTTGATCTTATTTGCAAGCGCGTCAGTGCTAAAAAAGACCTGCGCCAGTGCCGAGACGACCTCAAGTTCTGCTACGATGCAACATCTGCTTTGCGCGAGTTGCCGGAAGCCGGAGATTTGGCCGAGCAGATTGAAACAAAACTCAAACAAGTCAAGGGTATTCTCTTTGCGCAGCTGCGTCGCAAAGCAATTGTGCGCTCCGTGACTGTGATGATTATTGCAGCAGTGGTGTTTGTCATTGTATCCGTGACATACGCCTTTATCAGCGCCGGTGGCAAGTGTGAGGATTTGCGCAATGCTCGCGGAGCGCGTAATCTCACGCTTGTGCAGAGCAAGGTAGAGGGGCTGGAGCCTCTGCGTTGGTTGCGCGCAATGCTTTCTCCGTCATACGCCGAAGAACTGGAGCATTCCGCCGCATGGTTGGAGCAGTACAAAACCCTTTGCACCAAACTGGATGAGGTTGAGCCCAAGCTCAGTTTGGCCGTGGAGGCTCTTTCCAATCCCGGTGTTTCCCCGGCGCAAATGACTGCCGGACTTGTTGTGCTGGAACAGGCTGCAAATTTGAGTAAGGAGATGGACTCCCGCTTTAACCGCCGTTGTAAACCTTCACTTACGGAGCTGATGCAGGCCTATAACAACCGAATGGCTGACATTCGCCCCACCGTGCTCGGCCGTTTTTCCGCTCCCTCTCCGGATATGAATTTGGAGGACCTCAATAAGCTTTATGAGGAGTACCAAGGATGCCGTTCCTTGTTGAAGGTGACTGAGGAGGAACATTCGGAAATCCGCCGCGCATTTACCTCGGCCGTGAGCGTAGTGCTCAGCAGAATGAGTGCGGAAGCTCCCACCCCGGAGCAGGCTGCCGCTATTGTGTCCGAGTTTGATAAATACAACGGTGGCATGCAGTTGGATGCAGAGCTGCGTGCCTCCTTGGAGGATTATGCTCGCAGATTCAAACTCTTTAACGAGTTGCCGCAAACACTGCGTTCCGTTGACTCCTTGGAGGCATATGTGGCAGCAATTGCCGCCTGCGGTGATTGCTACAACCGCGTACCTTCCGCCATTTCTCCGGCTGAACTTTCAGCCCTAGTCGGACAGGAGGATGCCGCCATGCGGGCGTATAAATTGGCTGAGTTTACAGCCGCTGAGGGAGTGACTCTTGAGCCTTCCGAGGTGCTGTCTAATTTGCAGAAAATCCGTGCCGTTTACGTGGATCACGCACCCCTGTATGAGCTTACCAAGAAGACGGAAAAACTCAATGACCTCATAAATGATGTTTGCTCTGATCCCAACAATGTTTGGAAAAAGGGGCTTACGCGCATTATCGGATACGGTAATTATGTGCACACCGGTAAAGCTGTGGGTGATAACAAGGTGCAGCAGTTCAATATCCGTGGCGAACGCTCCGGCAAACCCGCCCAAGGTCATCCCAAGTCTGTGCCGGCGGAGGTAAAATTGGATGGACAGCGCGCCGCTATGGGCTTTGTCCCGGATAAGGTTAAAAACGGAACGGTTACCCCGGTTGAGTTGTTGATGAACATTGCTCGCCATCAGGAGCCCGGTTGCCCGGTGTTTGCTCGTGCTTATCTTTTCCGTCAAACGTTCCGTATGATTGAGGAATTGGATGCCTATAGCTCCGGCATGGCGTTTTCCAAGTCTTTGCGTGAGGATATTGCTGCCTTTAAGCAGTTGCCGGGCATGAATGCCAAGCAGCGTGGTTGTTGGTTGCCTTCCCATAAGGTAGAAGAGGAAAAAGCATATGATGCTTTCTTCGCTTCTATTGCTACGCATGATTACCGTGCGGAGATTTTAGCTGCTATTCTCCCCATTACTGACTCCGCTTGCGATTTTGCCGGCTATATTGATGCGCAAGGCAAACCCGTGCTCCGCTCGGAGGACTCTCAACAGCTTTTCCTCCTGAAAAACGGCCACATCGTTCCCTTCCTCAATACCGAGGAAGCTCCCTACACGCCACTTTTCAGAATCAATTTGCCCGGTGCTGCATCTGCCCGGCCGATTGATGCCGAACCTGCCTCTGCCCCGGCAGAGGTAAGTGCAGAGCCCGAGCCGACTGAACAGCCCGCTGCTTCGTAAAATAAAGATAGTGCTATTGTTCGCCCCTATAAGCGAACTTTAATTATTGCTCTGTTGCCTCGGACGGGACTTCAAATCCCCGCCAAATCCTTTGGCCGGGCGGAATTTCAGTTTGCTTTCGGGGGATGGTTGAACAAATGTGCCCAGATGAGGGATACGCACCTTATGTTCGTTATTGACTGCGGTGCGAATGGACGCAAGCACTGCCTCCAGAGCAGCAGAGGCGGTGTTGCGGGTTGCGCCGGGACCCATGTAACGCTGAATCCGGGCTATGAGTTGTTTTTTATTCACTTGTTTTTGAGCGCATCGCGGATTTCACGCAGTAGGAGAATATCCTCCGGCGTGGGGGCAGGTGCGGGAGGCTCTGCCGGGGTGGCTTCCTCCGCCTTCTTTTTGAATCGCAGCTTGCATATCAAGCGGATGGCAAAGAAAATGGAGAGCGCGATGATGAGGAAATCCACTACGGTCTGTAGGAAGTTTCCGTATTTAATGCCTTGGTAAGCCAAGGTTGCCAAGGACTTGCCTTCCCCGAACATGAGTGTGATGGAGGGCATGATGATATCATTGACAAGAGATGTTACAATCTTGCCGAAGGCGCCACCGATGATAACACCGATGGCCATGTCTACTACGTTACCTTTCAGCGCGAACTCTTTGAACTCGCTGATCCAGCCTGTGGTTACTTGTTTAATTTTCTTCATGGTTGGTCTGATTTGGGTTAGATTTTTTTGAATGCCTTGACTCCCCATTCACGGCAAGTCCAAGTATTGCCATCCTCGCAAGTGAAGATGCACACGCCACCTGTTGCAACCTTGATGTCATGTTCTGCACAGAATCCGGCGTAATCACCGGTGATGTGCGGTGCAAAACGAATTGTTCCATTGGAGGAGACGCAGAGCAGGGTCTCTCCGTCCTGAACTTCTCCGGCAAGAGCGGTCCAGTTGTCGATAATCTGCTGAACATCCACCTTCCAACCGGGTGGAACAATGGCTTGTGCATTCCACTGGTCAATAGCATGTTCTCCAAGGGCGTCAAGTTCTTCCGGGCTCATGGTGGCGGGGTCTTTACCCTGAGCTTTTGCAATATCCGTGCCCAGTCTCAGCTTTGTTTCTTCTTCGCTGTGGTTTTCGTCCGGGCCGTAGTCCACCTCAAGGAAGCGCGCGTCGGGTTGTACGGGGCAGGGATTGCCGAGCTCTTCCGCAGCCAAGGCAGCGGTGCTCATGGTGCGTTGCAGGGGGGCTGCCAGTATGCGGGTGGGTATCAGTCCCTGAGCTGCCAAGTATTTGCCGATTCCTCGCCCGCGCTCTTCCTCTACTAAGGGGAGGTCAGTACGACCGCCCACGCGTGTGGGAGTCTCACCCTTGCGGAAGGTGTTGCCATGTCTTGCGATAATGAGTGTCTTCATGATAGTAAGTGAATTAAGCTAAATCTTCTTCAATGCGTAGATTGTCCATGATGTACTGGCGACGATCCACGGTGTTTTCTCCCATGTAGAAGCGCAGTAAATCGCGCAAACGCTTGGCGTTTTCCAGAGATACGGGTTCAAGCCGTATATCCTCGCCGATGAAGCCTTTGAACTCCTGGGGGGAGATTTCACCCAAGCCTTTGAAGCGAGTAATCTCCGGGTTTTTACCCAGTTGTTTAACGGCTTTATCGCGCTCATTCTCGGAGTAGCAATAGATGGTTTTTTGTTTATTGCGCACACGGAATAACGGTGTTTGCAAGATGTACAAATGCCCGTCCTGAATGAGCTCCGGGAAATATTGGATGAAGAAGGTCAGCAGCAATAATCGAATGTGCATGCCGTCCACATCGGCATCCGTTGCAATCACGATTTTGTTGTAACGCAGGTCATCCATACTGCGGTCTATATTGAGCGCCAAGTGCAAAAAGTCCAGCTCTTCATTGCTTTCCAAGATGGCGTTCTTGTTCATCCCGAAGCTGTTGGCCGGTTTGCCTCGCAGGGAGAATACCGCTTGAGTTTCCGCATCTCGCGCCGTGGTGATGGAGCCGGATGCAGAGTCACCCTCGGTAATGAAAAGCATGGTTTCTTTGGCCCGCTTGTTTTTTGTGTCGTAATGCACGCGGCAATCCCTGAGCTTTTTATTGTGCACACGGGCTTTTTTGGCGCGTTCCTTGGCAACCTTGCCTTGAACGTCGGCAACTTTTTTGCGGGTTTTTTCGCTCTCTTTAATCTTATCTTCCAAGGCTTCCGCAACTTCCGGATTGCGGTGCAGGTAGTTGTCCAACTCTTTGGACATGAAATTGCTGACAAAGGTGCGGATGGTTTCCTTACCCGGCCCCATGGTATTGCTGCCCAGCTTGGTTTTTGTCTGGGATTCAAAGATGGGGTCAATTACCTTGATGCTGATGGCAGCCTCTATACTGGCGCGTATGTCGGAGGCCTCATAGTTTTTCTTATAGAAGTTTTGGAGGGTTTTGACGATGGCCTCACGGAAAGCGCTTTGGTGGGTGCCTCCCATGGTGGTATGTTGCCCGTTGGCAAAGGAGTAATATTCCTCGCCGTATTGGTCACTGTGGGTGAATACCACTTCAATATCCTCACTCTTGAGCTGAATGGGAGGATAGACCGGTTCACTGGTCATTTCCTCTTTCAACAAGTCCAGCAATCCGTTGCGTGAAATGTGGTTTTTACCATTCAGGTTGATGGTCAGTCCGGAGTTCAGGTAGGTGTAGTAACGGCACATGCGTGTTACATACTCCAAGTTGTAGGCCGCATTCTCTGCAAAAATACTGCGGTCTATCATGTAGCATACTCGGGTGCCATCCGGTTCCTCCGTGCTCTCTGTTACATCGGATCCCTCTATCATCTCTCCTGCCGAGAAGGTGATACGCCTTGTCTGTCCTTCGCGAAAAGCCTGTATCTCAAAGTGTGAGGAGAGTGCGTTGACTGCTTTCAACCCCACACCGTTCAAGCCTACGGATTTTTGGAATGCCTCGCTGTCATATTTGCCGCCGGTGTTGATTTGGGCGGCGCAATCAAAAAGTTTGCCCAAGGGAATACCTCGCCCGTAGTCGCGTACTTCGCACAGGCCGTCCGGGGCTATTTTGACGACAATTTTGCGGCCTGCTCCCATCACGAACTCGTCCACAGAGTTGTCTATCACTTCTTTGAGCAGAACGTACGGGCCATCATCAGCCATACTCCCATCCCCGAGCTTGCCGATGTACATGCCGGCACGCGCGCGTATATGTTCCTGCCACGTCAGGGACTTAATGTTTTCCTCCGTATATTCTCCTGCCATACTTCGTTGCTCATTCTAGCACACTCTCCCCCTCATTGCAAGCTGCTTTTGTGAATTGTTGTGCTGCGATTTTTTTTGTGTGCTTTTCTTGATGTTGCAGCGCGTGCATTATATGCCGGAGGAACTAAGAGTTTTTTCCATGAGCTCTCGGGCGTGGGCTTCAGCGGTGCTGCCACCGGTGCCCAACATGCGCATCAGCTCGGCAACGCGGTCATCGTCTGATACTTCTCTGAGTCGAGAAACGGTGCGTCCATCTGTCAGCCCTTTGGAAATGAGGTAATGGTGGTCGGCCAAGGCAGCCACTTGAGGGAAGTGCGTGATGGCAATGACTTGGTGGTCTTGACCGAGCTCGCGCATTTTCATGCCAACAGCGCGAGCGATTTCGCCGCCCACGTTGGCGTCAATCTCGTCAAAGACGAGCAGGGGGGTATCATCCTGTTTCGCAAGCGCACTTTTGAGGGCGAGCATGACACGTGCCAGCTCTCCGCTGGAGGCAATGAGACGCAGTGCTTTGAGAGGTTCCCCGGGATTGGGACCGAACAGAAAATCCGTTTCCTCCGCACCGTGGGGGCCTGGCTCCTCCTGCGGAATCAACGCTACCTCGAACAGGGACTGCCGGAAACCGAGTTGCCGCGCGTGTTCTAAGAAATTCTCCTGTAGGCGGGGTACTGCTTTTTTGCGTGCATTGCTCAGGGCAGCGGCTGCCACTCGGAGCTCCGCCTTGCGTGCTCTTTCTTCTTCTGCCAGTTGTTGCAGTTTTTCTTCTCGGTTGTCCACGTCCTCCAATTTGTCGCGGCAAGCTTGCAAGTGCTCGCAAATGGCTTCAAAATCCGGGCCGTATTTGCGTTTGAGCGAGTCCAGCAGGTTGATTCTTTCTTCCAATCGGGCCAGTTCCAGCGGGTCGCTGTTCAGATTAGCGACGTAATCTTCCACCTCGGCGGACAAGTCGCACAGTTCATCCACTAGCCCCTCCAGCGGACTGAGCCACGTGGCGGTTGCGGCATCCAGCCTTTCCAACTCGCGCCCGAGTCTGACCAGTTGTCGCATGTGACTGAGTACGGAAGCCTCATCCCCATCCAGCAGTTGAGCCATGGGTAAAGCGGTGTCGCGAAGGCGCGAGGCATTGCGCGCGCGCTGCCAGCCGGCCTCCAACCCGGCTACTTCGTCTGCGGTGAAGGCTGCGTTTTCAATTTCATTGACTTGATGGCGCAGGAAATCCAGTTCACGCTCGTTGGCCATCTCGCTTTCCTGTAATTCCCGGTAAGCAGCACGGGCTTGCAGCCAAGCTCGGTATGCCTTATCGTAGTTTGCCAGTAGGGTACTGTTTTCAGCAAAGGCATCCAGCAAGTCCAACTGCCGTTCCTGGGATGTCAGGGAGCGGTGAGCCTCAGGGTGGTGCATATCCACCAATCCGCCTGCAACTTTACGCAATAATTGGAGTGTTACCGGACTATTGTTAATGAACTGTCTGTTGCCGGAGGCTGTAATGCTGCGCCGTATCAGCAATTCACCATCCTCACACGGTGGCACTCCGGCCTCCTCCAGCACGGCATTGATGTGCTCCGCATGCGGTATGCGGAAGAGTGCTTCCAAGCTGCATTGTGTTTCGCCGCTACGTATGCGCCCTTTGTCCGCGCGTTCGCCGAGCAGCAGCGATATGCCGCCCATGATGACGGATTTACCCGCGCCCGTCTCGCCCGTTATGGACAAAAATCCGCCTTCGGGTTCCCATACGAGTTCATCTACCAGTGCCAGGTTTCGTATCTTGAGCAGTGTGAGCATAATTTGCTTTGCGTTCTGCGTGTATTATGGCATAATATCGCCGGAACTTCAAACGCAAAAATTCATCATGAAAGTACTTTTTCTCGGCACCGGCACCTCTACAGGCGTTCCCGTCATCGGTTGTCAGTGCGATGTTTGCCTCTCTACCGACCCTAAGAATAAGCGTTTGCGTTCATCCATACTCGTACAGTCGGAGTCGACGACCGTACTTGTGGATTCATGCCCGGATTTGCGTCAGCAAGCTTTGAGCCACCATCTCACCTCTATAGATGCTGTGTTGTACACCCATGAACATTTGGACCACACTGCCGGATTTGATGAGATGCGCGCCTTTTGTTGGCACCGTGAGGATAAGCTTCCGCTATATGCCGGTACTGCGTGCTTGCAGCAACTGCGTCGTATGTTCGGCTGGGCGTTTGCGGCAGAAAATACCTATAAAGGGTACATACGGCCCGATGCTCATGACCATGGCGGTCGCCCGTTTAGCATCGGGGATATTGAGGTTACTCCCGTATTGGTACAGCATGCCTCCGTGGAAACATACGGCTACGTTTTTCGCAATGGTGGTAAATCCTTCGGGTATGTTCCTGACATTAAGACTTTACCGGAGGATTCTGCGTTGCTTTTGCAGGGGCTTGATGCCCTTGCCATGGATGCTCTGACCACGCGCGAGCACCGCACGCATCTTACAGTTGCTGATTGTGTGCAGCTTATGGGGAAACTTGCTCCGTCCCGAGGATTTCTTACGCACTGTGGCCACGCCGTAGACTATTCTTTGACATGTTCCGAAACGCCGGATTATATTACACCTGCTTACGATGGTATGCTGCTTTCGTTGTAAGCTCCACAAACCGAAAAAAACACCGGAGCAGGGCTCCGGTGCTATAGAAAGTGAACTGTTGGGGGCGAATTACGCCTCAATGTAGCCGATGAAGGGAAGATTACGGTATTTACCGTTGAAATCAAGACCGTACCCGACAAGGAAGAAATCATCACAATGCAGCGCACAGAAGTCCGCCTCATAGGCAACGTTGCGGCGTCCTTTTTTGTTGATGGCAACGGTTGAGGCCACTTTTGTGGCGCCGTTCTCGAGGAGCGCAGAGCAAACCGCCTGCATGGTGAGTCCTGTATCAAGCACATCGTCAATGACTAATACCTGCTTGCCCTTGCAGTCCGGCAGTGCGTTGTGCCACTTGAGCTTGCCTGTGCTTTCCGTCCCCTCATAGCTGGAGATGCTGATGGTTTGAAGCTCGAAATTAGCGGGCAAACACCTGAGGAGGTCAGCCGCATACCAGATGGCGCCGTTAAGGAGGCAAAGAGCAACGACCGGTTCATCCTTTCCGAAGAAGGCCTCCACCTCGCCGGCGACGCGGCTAACTGCCTCTTGAATTTGTTCTGCAGTGTAAAGAGATTTGATGTTCATGAGCTGTCGGAGCTGAGGTGTAAAATGTACGCGATTGGCTTTGATTGTACTATAAAATATAAAAATGGCAAGTACAGATGTAGGCTGGTACAGTGATAATCAGGACAAATGTTTTTGTAAATGATGGAGAAAATAGCTTGTAGAGTGAGCTTACATTTGATAGACTGCAAGCAAGGAATATAAATGCAGCGCAGATGGCAGTACCTCAGTTATGCTCCTGTCCCGGCAGAGTTAAATGTTGCAAAATGTAACCTATTGTCAAGAAATGATGAGAGAAGTTTTTACCTTCGTGGTGAGTCTTTTAGCTCCCGTGGTGATGTGTGTCCCGAGCTTTTCTGCTGAGGGGTGGATGACTGATTTGCCTGCTGCTTTGCAAAAGGCAAAAAAGGAGAACAAATTGGTGTTGGTGGACTTCACGGGGTCGGATTGGTGTAGCGCTTGCATTAAGCTGCGTCGCCAAGTATTGGATACGGTCGATTTTCGTGCGTATGCGGCTGATAAGTTTGTCCTGATGGAGGTGGATATTCCGCTGCGTAAGAATTTTGATTCCGATTTGCGGGCGAAGAATGAGGCCATTGCCTCACGCTACGGAATAGCAGGGTACCCAACAGTGCTTGTCCTTAATCTTCAAGGTGAGGTTATAGGAGGTTTTCAAGGTGGTGACATGGATATGAAGAGTACGATAAAAGCATTGGAAAACGCTTACATGGCAGATGTCCTGCTGCGTAAGGCCTCTATGCAAAGTGGAGAGGAGCGTGCTCGTACACTTTATAAAGTGTACCTGAATTATCCCGATGGCAAAAGTTTTGCGCGCTCATATGAGACCTTGAGATCGGAAATTATGAAAGCAGACCCGCAGAATGTGACAGGCATTCATGAGGCTGATGCTGTGCAGCAGCAGGCTAAACTTTTTCTGGCTCAGCGTGAACCTCTGCGTATTGATTGTCCGGAAATGGGAAAATTACTGGAGCACCAGTTACGCGTCGCCTTGCCTCAAAACCGACCGGAGGTGATGTTGGAACGCTGTCAATATGCCATGGCAACGGCTCAGACGGTGGAGGATATACAAGCTACTCTCAAGATGTTTGAGGAGGTAATACCCCTGTTGCCGGAAGATAAAGCAGCGGAGGTTCGTTATTTTGTTGATACTTACTTTCGGGACGCAGCCGGACTGCTGAATATGCTCAAATCCAGCCGTCCGCATTGAGTAAATCAGTAAGCTGAACGTAAGGCTTGCGATTTTATTCTATACCGGATGTTATGGGTGATAGCATACCTGTGACTCGTCATAGAGACGATTCCGGAAAGGGGGCTTGCATGTGGCTCCGTGCTTCCTTGCCGGAACACTGCTTTCCCGTTGTCGCTATCCGTTTATGCAGTTCAATCAGTGTTGTACGTGGCGTGCAGACAAAATACGGCGCAGCATGGCATGTGTGAGCATTCCGCTTTCCTTCAGGGAAGTCGGGCAAATGCGTGACATGTTGTCGCGTGGTGTGTGCCACCAAATGCTGTTGACAAAATCTGCAATGATATTGATGGTTGCAACACCGGCTTCGCGGAATGGTTGGTCATCATCCATGTAGGCTACGTCTGCAATCTGCCATTTCTTTTCATTGAGTTTCAGCTCCTGAACAGAGGCGTCAAAATACTCGGCCAGCTCCGGGTCTGTATCGAACATCGGCACTTTGATAATCTTGTTGCGGGCCCCCACCATGTCCAAATTGATTTGGTAGAGTGGCAGTTGGTTGCCTCTCCGTGCTACATCATGCTTGGAGCCGTAGAGCCCATCCTTTTCCGTCATGCGAGGAGCAAAGGACTCTTCTCCGTCAAAGAATACCAGCTCAATTTGCCCGGCGTCTTCGGGCTTGGCTGCCAGTATGCGGGCTAGTTCTATCATAACTGCTGCTCCGCTGGCTCCGTCATCTGCCCCCTGAAAGTCATCGGAAATACCTGTCTTGGTGTCAATGTGGCAGCTTACAATGACAGGGCGTGCAGCATCAAAATCCCCATAAACGGCGTGTAAATTGAACATGGGAGTGCCGTTGGGGGCGGTGAATTCCTGCTGTGTGACTGTCCATCCGTATTCCAAAAGGTAACGGGAGAGGTAGTCGAGTTGCTTTTTGTATGCTGCTGAACCGGAGGGGCGTGGCCCGAGCTTGCAGAGCGCTGCGCAGTGTATATAGGCGTTCTCTCCGTTGTAATCCGGCGTAGATTGCAGCTGAGTTGGCGCATTCGTAAGCGCGAAATCTTCTTCGGCATCCTGTCGGTCATCGCATGCTGCGCATAAGATTGTTGCAGCCAGCAGGGAATAAATGACAGAGCGCTTCATACCCGAACTCAGACGGAAACGTTTACGCCGAAGATTTGCAGAATGCGCACCAGTTCATCCTTACCGACGTAGGGAATTTCAATAACTCCGTTATTTTTACCTTTGAGGGAGATATTGACTTTGGTGCCGAAATCGCGGGAAAGTTGTTGGCAAACCTGTTCATAGGCAGCCGGCAAGCTGCGCACGGCAGGAGGTGTAAGTTTGCCTTGCTCCGGATTAAGTAGCGAGCGTACTAATTGCTCCGTTTGGCGCACAGTAAGCCCTTGCTCTGCAACACGTGTGGCTGCCGAGATTTGCGCCGCTTCTTCCTTGAGCTGCAAGAGTACCTTGGCGTGCCCGACGGTGATGCCGGAGGATTCCAGCAGCTCGCGTACGGGGGCTGCCAAATCCAGCAAGCGAACCATGTTGGCGACTGCCGCGCGGGATTTGCCCACGTGGCGGGCGATGACCTCCTGGCTCATGGCAAAACGGGTTTGCAGGAGGCGGTACTGTTCTGCCTCTTCCAGCGGTGTCAGGTCTTCTCGCTGGAGGTTCTCAATAAGGGTGAGCTCCGCTACCTCGCGATCCGTGGCTTCTTTTACAACTACCCGTACTTCTTTGAGACCGAGACTGCGTATGGCGCGTAAACGTCGCTCACCGGCTATGAGCTCGTATTTGCCTTCTACACGGCGCACGATGAGTGGCTGAATGAGTCCGCTTTCGTGTATAGAGTCCGCCAACTCTTTGATTTGCTCTTCGTTGAATCGGCGGCGTGGCTGGAATGGAGATGCTTGAATCTCATCCGGATTTGCAATGATAACGCGTCCCTCGTCAACCTCTTCTTCAGGGGCTGCTTCTACAGTGCGTAACTCCGTTTTTTTGATGAGGGCATTCAGCCCTTTACCTAATGCTTGCCGTGCCATATCGCGCGAGCATTCTACATGATTCCTGCCCGAATTGCAATCATTTTTTAGGAACTTTCTGCGTTATGGTGTTATCGCCTCTCAGTGGTGGCGTGTTTTGCTGCAACAAAAAAGCAGCGGGGCTGTATGCCGCTGCTTTTTGCAATTAATCTGCCTGTTAAAATCAGTCGTCCTTTTTCTTCGGCTGGAGCGTAAGGCGTACAGCAAAGCTCCGCTCCGGTGTCTCTGCCCATGAGGCACAGGTCATTACTCCACTCAGTACCCCATCTTTGCTGACGGTAAGGATGAGCCGCCCGTCTGCTGCATCGTACACCTCCGCTGTGGGTTCATCCGGATCGTACGCGCCGTCATACAGGGTTACGTCCACCTTGGAAACACCGTTTTCATCGCGCACCATGCTGCAGCGTCCGGAAATGGAGATGCTGGCCTGCGGCAATTTGGTGTCATAAATGGTGCCGTAGAAGTGGATGGCGTTCTCAAAAATTGTGGCATTGTCCACCTTGAGTGTGAGTTCTCCAAAACGAGAGTCACGAGTCCATTCTCCACTGAATTTGGTGTCTGCTGCGAAAGTGCTGATGCAGAAGTCATTCCAATTCTGCTGTTCTGCTGCACGTTCCGCTTCTGCCTTAGCCGCCTCCTCGGCTTTGCGAGCCTCCTCGGCTTGGACGGCTTGGCGTGTTACCAGCTCGGCGCGGAGGGGCTCTTCCCGTGATTTGAGGTATTCCTCTGTGGCGGTGATGAAGGCATCCGCCTTGTTCTTGATTTCCTCATTCCGATTCCGTACAAACTCGTCCGTAATTACGGGAGCACCCTCGGGCATGGCGGATTGAGGAGTCATGTAGGTGAGGGGGGTGATGAGGTCCTCTTTTTCCACGATATTGGAGAACTCCCACTTGTCTGCATTCTTTACTGCATCCAAGTTGTACTCGATATCAAACTTAGTATCCGCTGCATACTTTTGGGCATAACAGTAGCTCTCAGAAAGATTAACGAGCTCTGTATACATTTGCTGCAGGTTATCCGGCAAAGATTTGGGCAGTTTATCCTGCTCGGTAAGCATGCTGCTCTCTGCTCCCATGTTAAGGAGGTAAGCGGAATCGGGCCGCACGGCATCGTTGTGGATGGATTGGACTACTTTTCTGCCCTCACTGAACTCTGTCGGAGATTGCTGCTTGCTGTACAGATTCTCAGCAACATTGAGGGTGAGTTTTACCGTAAGCTGCAGACCTCCGTCACCTCGAGGAGTGGATTGTACCTCTGCTCCTTCCACTTTAAGAAACGGCAGATTGCTGAATCGCTCCGTAAAGAGAGCCGTGATTTCTTCCTGCGTGGGAGGCTGCACCGCTGCTGCTTCCTGGGCTGCATCGGCGCCGGCATCGCTTTCCGATGCTTGCGTTTGCCCGGCGGCTGGCTGCTGCGGTGCTGAGCTCTTATCGTCGCCGCAAGAACTCATGGTCACGATGCCTGTGACCAGCAGGGCTGAATAAATCAGACGCTTTTTCATGGTGATTTTGGATAAACTGCTGAGGTGCCGAAGCTCTTCGTCCTCTGTGAAGCCTTATTTTGCATGAAAAGGGATTATTTGTCAAGCCTTTAACATGCCAAAGTTCCACATTATCGAGAGAAAATTAGTTATTTTGTGGTGTTGGTGTCACTCTTTTGGGGTTTTGAGGAGAAAGATTTAAAGAATCCCCAGTCTGAAATGGAGGGGAATTCCACCGTGCCGAGACGGGCTCTCAAGAGGAACCAGAGTTTGCGGAAGTTGTTGACGCTGTACCGACGCTCAAATACGCGGTACTCATCGGCCTGCATTTTTTCCAAGATGGTGTGGTAGATAAGGCTCATGGCTTGCGCCGGAATTAGCGCATTTCTGTCCTCCACGGACAATTGCTGGTAGCATTCATCCGCTTCTCCGAAGAATTTTTCCGCAAGCGCGGCCTCGTAGGCAAGGAGCTGGCGTACTCGGTAATTGTATCGCTGCTCTCGGATATCGTCATGACTGACGCCGAAGAGCTCCATGTCCTGTTTGGGAAGGTAGAAGCGGTTGTATTTCCGGCAATCCTCCGCAACATCACGCAGGATGTTGACCAGCTGCAGCGCGTACCCGAGGGCAATGGCGTAATTTTTGGCACATTCGGAGGCGCCCATGACCGTAGCACTTGTAATGCCGACACAGGATGCTACCTTAAATGCGTAAGCTAACAGCTCCTCTCTCGTTTCCGGCTGTACGGGGGAAATGTCACCTCGGCAGCCATCGATGAGGCGCAGCATGGGTTGCGTATTCAGGTTGATGGAGGTGATAAGTTGCTTGACTTCTGTCTCTATTCCGGCAGCGGCTTCCGCCTTCCCGGTAATAATGTCTTCCCATCGGTTGAGTGCCGTATGGCGTTCCTCGGGGGTCATGCCGGGCTCATCCACGATGTCATCAACGATGCGACAGAACGCGTAGAACTGCGCCATTCGCATCCTTTTTTCCTGAGGTAGATCCAACAGGGTAAATGCCAAGTTGGATTTTGCGTTTTTTGTGATGTTGTCTGCTTCTGACATGTCAGCGAAAGTCCGGGAGGTTTATTCAATGCTGCCCCAATGTGATGTGAACGGCCAAATGGTGAAGCTGGCCGGCCCTAAGATGTTAAACTGGTGTACAGGACCCCAGTAGCGGGAATCTTGAGAGTTAACCGTATTATCGCCGAGTGCGGCATATTCCCTGAAGATGGGGGCTTGTGCATCTTTCTTCAGCACGAGAGAAGGTTTGCGTTCTGTAAGGTAGAGACGGTTATACATATCCTCCTCGCGACGGAGCTTGATGAGTTGCAGTCTGGCTTCTTCCGTGGTTCTGGCCATGCCGGTGAGCACCGCAGAGGGGGTGGCAGGAGCCTTCGGGTAATTGTAGCCGGTGCTGTTGTAAGGAGCCCGGCAAGCCGCTACCCTCTGAATGGTGCTTTCCTGCGCTTGCTGCCCATTGATAAGGAGGTGCGGGGTTGATATGCTGAGCGTGTCGCCCGGGAGTCCGCACAGGCGTTTGATGTAGTGGCTGGCATCACTCTGATCCGGGATGTCGTGGCTGAGCTGTGTGTTGATGCCGCGTGTGTCGAATACGAATGTTTCTCCCCGCTCCGGCTTGCGGAAGTGGTATGCCATGCGGTTGACGATGACCATATCACCGGCGTCCAACCGGGCGCAAATGAGTGTCTCACCGGGGTTGAGAACGCGGCTTTCCCTGGGGGAGACAAGAATGCCTCGTTTTTGCAGATACTCAATGAGGGCACCGGAGGCACACGGTACGTACTCAACGGAGCGGTCATCGAAGTGGATAGCCGTGCGTGTGAAAATGAGCCAGTGCTGTTCTGTCTGCAACCCGACAATCTTTTTGGGAGAGTCGATGGTAATATTGACGTAGGAGCTGCCGTGTGTGATGGCGTGCAGTATTCGCGTTGGCGCGTTCGGAATCTCCTCCGGTTCTATGGGGTGGATGATAATGCCGTTGAGCGTGGGTTGCATGGAACCGGTCGGTATGCGGAACGGTTGGAGATAATACGTGCGAATCCCCAAGAAAATAACCATGATGACGAAGAATGACTCTACGAGTTCCACCACGATATCTCGCTTGAAACCTTTAAGTAATTCGCCCAGTGCCTTAGCTCTTGTAGTTGCCTCGATGGTTGCGTCTTTTCGCCAGTAGAGGAGAGACTCGTTGAGTGTGTTGATAATCTCAAGTATCTGAGTCTTATGTTCTTCGCTGAGTGAAGGTCTGTTGTACCTATAGTAGCGTAACAAGGCATTACGAGCATCATGCCCCTGCCGTCGCCAGCCAGGTGTGAACCAAGCGAGCAGGGTGTCCATTATCAGGTTAAGTGGTCTGAGCAAAAAACGCATACTTCCTATATATTACACGGTAAAATCCGAATGTGAAGCCTAAAATTCGGCATAACGGCGCTCCGTGCCCCGAAAATCAGATGCTGAAGCCGGCAAAAAGAATAAGACCGAGCATGACCGCAGCTGCGCCGAGTCGGTACCAACCGAAGATGGATAAGCTGTGCTTGTTGAGGTATCCGACCATCCATTTTACCGCAATGATGGCACTGAGCCAAGCTGTAAGAGTGCCGGCAATGATGGGTCCCCAGCCGATGGTGGAAATCATGTCGTTGCCGTATTTCCAAGCATCATGCACAGTGGCGGCGCCGAGGGTGATGAGGCCGAGCAGGAAGCTGAACTCCACTGCTGCTGCAACACTCAGCCCGGCGAAGAGTCCTCCGAGCATGGTCATGAGACTGCGGCTCACGCCCGGACACATGGCGATGCATTGTAATAAGCCTACTTTGAGAGCTCCGGCGCAGCTGAGCTCCTCCAGCTGCTTGCCGGAAAAATCTTCACCCCTCCTTTCGCGTGCGCGCACATAAAGCAAAATGACTAACCCGCCTAATGCCCAAGTAACGGTTACAACCGGAGCGCTGAATAAGTACTCCTTGATGATGTCTCCGAGCAGAACCCCGAAAAATGCTGCCGGAATAAAGGCAATAATCATATTGAGGAGTAGGCGTACACCGGCGGGTAATGGTTCGCGCTTGCCGTCCTCCTGTTTATTGAAAATCCATGCGAATGAATCGATTGCAATGCTCTTGACGCGTCGGAAATAAATGCCGAGAACTGCAAGAATTGCTCCGCCTTGTATACATATTTCAAACGCTTTTTGGGCGTCATTGTCACTTAACCCTAACAGGTAACGGGTGATGATAAGATGCCCGGTGGAGCTGACCGGGAGGTATTCTGTAAGACCTTCCACGATTCCCAGTATGATGGATTCCAATATTGTCATGACTGAGACCATGTACTCTATTTTGCTCAAAAGGTCAATCACAAAACCAAAAAAAACGCTTGTTACATGAATAAAATTAAAAAAATGATTGAACAGAGACGGGAAATGTGGTAAAGATAGTGGCGTTCGTTAGTGCTCGGACATCTTTCTCCATTTATGAAACATTTCAGAAATAAAGCGGCTAAAGGGTTTACGTTAATCGAATTGCTGGTTGTCGTTACCATAATCGGTGTGATGATGGCTCTGGCTGCCAATGTGTTGCGTGATCCCGGCAGGGGTAGAAACATTACTTCCGGCGTGCAGATGCTGGAGAACATGATTCAGGAGGCCAGGGCTACTGCCATCGGCAATGATACCTATACCCGCGTTGTGATTGCGTGTGATGAAAAGGATACCTCCTCGGATTCCATCCACCTCCGCTACATTACCGTGCAGAAGTTGACTCGCGATGATGCTGAAAACCGTAAATATGACGGCACGGATGTTCGCCGTGAAGGTGAGTGGGTTTCTACATCCTCCGGCTCTTTCCTGCCTCCCGGTGTGTACTTCAGCCCTACCTATAGTCGTGAATTGCAGTGGATGGAGCATGCCCGTGATACCATGCTGGAGATGGATGATAATGCCCGCATATCCGGCCATGGTAAAGCCGTTGTTTACTACATTGAGTTTGATGAAAAAGGCAGATTTGTGACACCTGAGACCAAGCCCGGTGAGCCGAGTCGTCCGCGCCGTTTGGTTTTGATTACCGGCCGAATTGGCAGCGGTCGTAATTCCGTGGATGGTATTGAGCCTTCTCGTACCGATGAAAAAGGGCGTCCGGCCGAGGCTAAGGGGTTGGTGTTGTGGCCTTCCGGTAATTACAGCATCATGATGACTCCTGAGCAGGTGTATGACCAGAATATCTATGCACCCGACGGTGCTGCCCCTAAAGCCAAAAGAGGTAAGGGTAAAGATTCTAAAAAGAAAAAAGGCAAGAAGTCAGACTCTAAGAAAAAGGGTTGAGCGGGTGGAATAACATTCAACTGATAGAATAATGAAGAAGGTAAGAATAAACTCGCGTGGCGGGTTCACGTTGATGGAGACGTTGCTGGCCTTGGCGTTGGTGGCGACTCTTGTGTCTATTTTCCTGGTTGTATTTGTACCGGCCCGTGGGATGGTGCAGAAGTCCTTGGCTCAGCAGGATGCGGAACGTTTAATCGGTGTGTTGCGTTCAGAACTGCGCACCATTCGTAATGATGAGCGCACTACCGGAAAATCCTCCGAAAACCAGTACAGAACAACTTTCGATAAAGGCTTTTACTGGTTGAAGAAGACAAAGAATCCTGATACCGCCATCATTATCTTTTCGTACCGTGAGGATTTGAGCAAGAATCCTGACTCTGACGGAGACGGAACCCGTCCTTCCATACCGGCTAAAGAGAGTGTGCCGGGCGAGACTTCCAACCTTATTACCATTGCCTGCCCAGTGGATGATAAAGTGCATGCCAAGCACATTCGCGATGCCGTAGGTCCCGTGTACGTTGTGCGCATGACTCAACTTGAGTTCAAACGAGGCGAGTGGAAAGCCACGGATAAGCCCGGTGTCATTTCCGGCTTCAGCTCCCCCGAGGATTACTTGGAGAAGTGCTCCGAGTTTGAAATCGGTGGCCCTACGCTTTTCTTTAAGGCTGAGTTTTTTATGCTTTCCGCGCCGAACCCGGCATTGCTGAAGAATAAGCGCTGGAAGCGACTCGGACAACCTATTTTCTCATCTGTCATGTCTATCGGCACGTCTGCATGAGTATTCCTTCAACAAAACAAAGGTCTGACATATGAAAGTTTTTGCAACAGAAAGAAAACGCCGTGGTTTTACGCTGATAGAATTGCTTACGGCGATGGCGATAACGGCAGTATTGGTGCTTTCCATCATGCAGCTGACAACACAGGGTATTTCTCTGTGGAAGAATGTGAACGACGACGTTACCACAACCTCCACGGCTCGCATTGCTCTGCAAACGATGGCTCGCGATTTGGAGTCCTACCAGCTTAAACCCGGTGCTAATGACTACCAGTGGTTCTACGCCTGCAAAGATGAGGATTCCAATGCCCCGGAAATGCGTGCAAACAGAACACTCGTCCGTAAGAAGAGCAGAAGAAGAGACAAGGAGAAGCCTAAGGCTTTGTCCTACATCCCGGATTCCGCACGCTTTATTTTCTTTGCCTGCGCTCCGGATCGTAACCCCGCCGTTTCCAGTGATCCCGCTGCTCGTGAGGGCTATCGTCAAGACCTTGCCAGCGCCAACGACCGCGAGGGTGACCCTTACCTCGGTGATGTGAATGCCATCGGCTATCGTTTGGAGTACAAGGACCACATTCAAAATAAGGCTGCCTCGCAGGGGGATACGGGGGTTTATCCTGTGTTCGCCTTGTACCGTAATGTGGTATCTCAGCGCCGTACGTATGAGGAATTGCTGTGCAATACGGATTTGTATAACTCATACCGTGCTCTGACGAATGATGCTGAGGAGGATATTATTTGTGACAACGTGGTGGAGATGAATCTGACGGTGCACATTGAGTATATTTCATCCGAGGCTACTGATAAAAAAGCAGCTGAAAAGCGCATTGCATCTGCAACGGTGATTTCCTCCAACGGCAAGGCAGCCAAGGTTATTGTGACGGGAGATTCCGTCATTGTTGATGGCAAGGTGTATGCCAATGCCCGCATCGTATCTGCCAACATATCGGTAACGGTACTGACAGAGGAGGGAGCTGCTTTGGTGGAGCGTATGCGCCAAGGGAAAGCACGTGCTCCGCAACCTGTGGATTTCTTTGCCAGATATACCCGCCAATTTTCTACCGGCGTTACTTTGCCGCAACCGTATTGATGCCTGTATGAGCTTTGATATGCAACAACAAATGCCGGATGGACTGCTGCCGCAGTCCATCTGCCTTTGGTGCGACCCGATTGCTCGCACCGGATATGAGAACATGGCAGCTGATGAGCTGTTGAGCCGACGTCCCGAGGCGTGGCTGCGTGTGTACGGTTGGGCAAAACCGGCGGTGAGTTTCGGGTATTTTGACTCCACTCCCGTAGCAGCCGCTATTTTCCCGGGAGAAGGGATAGAATACATCCGACGCTGGACAGGAGGCGGAATAGTAGACCACCGCAAAGGTTATACCTACACCGTGACTTTACCTGCTAAGGAAGGGGTTATTTATCCGCCGGCGGATAAATTGTACAAGTGGATACACGGAGCTTTGGCCGAGGCTCTTGCCGCTGTAGGTGTAAAGTGTCGCTTGCTGGTGGAAGATGCCCCGGACGGAGGACGCGCCTGTTGGGCAAGCCCCGTTGCAAGTGATATTGTGGATGAGCTTGGTAACAAATTGGCAGGTGCCGGACAACGCAGATACCGCGGTGCAGTGTTGCACCAGGGACTGATTCAGGAATGTGAGCCGGCAGAGGGCTGGCAACAGTTGTTGGCTCAGGCGTTGGCTCCGCATGTTGTGTGCGTAGAGGGGGCTGAGCCTTATCCCGGTTTTACAGATGAAGTACACGAGCTGTGCCGTACCAAATATTGCACGCCTGAGTGGAATGATGAATCCCACGGCCGTCGTAAACCCTCTCGCTCATGATGCCCCCGGAATCCGCATACCGTAACAACGTGGCCGCTGTGATTATGGATGCGGATGGTTACGTGCTGGTGGGGCGCAAAAAAGCAACAAGCAAATACCTGCATTTCCCCCAAGGAGGTGTCTGTAAAAAAGAAAAATTTGAGGATGCTCTGTGGCGCGAGCTGCGAGAGGAGGTCGGATTGGACCGAGCCGGGTTGCAGACTGTTTCACATCTTGCCGGCTTGTGCTATGAATACCGCAAAAAAAACAAAAAACGCGCAACTTGGAATGGTCAGCTGCAAACGTATTATCTTTTGCGCTGCATGGGAGCTCGTCCGGTTGTGGATAGCCGGAATAGCCCTGAGTTCGGCGTGTTGGAGTGGGTACACTACAGTAATTTGCATCCGGAGCTTTTTGTGCCGTTCAAACGTGGTGTAGTTGCCACTGTGCTCAATCGCTTCTTTTCTGAAGCAACACCGGATACCCCGATTACTGACATCCATATGCACTACCTCTTTACTGAGGGCGATTCCCTCAAGAAAATCAGCGCTACGGATCGCTCTTTTTGTGCAGGCGGTAAGGATGATGTGCTGCCTCAATTCCAAGATTTGAAAAAGCGCATACGTTCTGCTCGCAAGGAAGAAGAAAAACTGTGCGCGCAATACGGGATTGCGCCCTTACGAACACTTGTCATCCTGCATGATGCTGAGGGTGCGTCATCCAAGCGAAGGATGAAGTGTTTGCGCCACTTGGCGGAGCTGTTTGACCCGTTAAGTACAGAGGTGCAGAGACCTATCGGAATAGAAAATCTAACGGAGCAGGGGCGTTGTTTTACGCCGTGTTTGCCTTATATGTTACCGGCGCGCGGGGAGGTGTTACTGACTGCTGAAACAGCTTATCAAGTGTCACATTTGCCGGAATTTGCTGAGAATTATTTGCCTCACTTGGCTGATTTTGAACGCTTATTGCAGTCTGAGGGAACTTGTGTGCTGAAATTTTATCTGCAAGTGTCACCGGAACAGAGTTCTCATTCTGACTTTGATGAACAAACCGAATTACAGGAATCGGTGCTGCGAGCAACAGCCGATGCCGCGCCTTGGTTCATTGTTCCGGCGGAAAAAAAATGGTACCGTGATTTTGTGATAGCTTCCATCGTGGCTCAACTGTTGGAAAAACGCCTACATGCCCTCCGAAATGCCGATTCCTGCACGTTCCGGCCCAAAAAATGCGCCCAAGATGGCTTAATGTAAGAAAATATACTCGCCATACGGCGTTGCTCGTGGTATAGTGTTGCTATGAAAAGAACTCTGGTAAAGCATGCGTTGGCCAGTGAGACCTCGCAGGATTCTATTCTTGTCGAGGGCTGGGTGCGTACCCGCCGTGATTCTAAGGCTTTCTCTTTCTTGGAGATTAATGATGGTACCAGTTTGGCTTCCATTCAGGTTATTGCTGATGCCGGCATCCCCGGTTATGAAAATATCGGCAAAATGACGACCGGCTCTTCCGTTTCCGTTCTGGGGCGTTTGGTTGAAAGCCCGGGTAAACAGAAGTGGGAAATTCAGGCCGAATCCATCTCGTTGGTCGGTGGTTCCCCTGAGTCATATCCCTTGCAAAAGAAAGGTCATTCCCCGGAGTTCTTGAGAACCATTGCTCATTTGCGCCCGCGTACCAACCTGTTCGGTGCCGTGTTCCGTACCCGTTCCCGTATTGCTGCTGCGGTACATAAGTTCTTCTTGGATAGAGATTTTGTGTGGGTGCATACTCCCATCATCACGGCATCTGATTGCGAAGGAGCCGGAGAAATGTTCCATGTGACTACGCTCGACCCGCTTGCTGAAAATAAGAGTTACGATAAAGACTTCTTTGGCAAACCTGCCAGTCTTACCGTTTCCGGGCAGTTGGAGGGCGAGACTTTTGCCTGCGCCCTCAGCAATATCTATACCTTCGGTCCCACTTTCCGAGCAGAAAACAGCAATACAACACGCCACGCTGCCGAATTCTGGATGATTGAGCCCGAAATTGCTTTCTGTGACATTTTCGGTGATATGGATGTTGCAGAGGCTTTCATCAAGCACATTGCCGATACGATGTTGGCTGATGCAAGCGGTGATTTTGATTTCTTCTGCAAGTTTGTGGATAAAGGCTTGCGCGCTCGCTTAGAAGAAGTCAGCAAGAAACCGTTTGTACGTTGCTCATACACCGAGGCTATTGATATTATGCTTGCCAGCGGAGAAAAGTTTGAATATCCTCCGTACTGGGGTATGGATTTGCAGAGTGAGCACGAACGCTTCCTGACGGAGCGCCACTTCAAGTGCCCCGTCATTGTCTACAATTATCCCAAGGAAATCAAGCCGTTCTATATGCGCCTCAATGATGACGGTAAGACGGTGACTGCCATGGATGTGCTTGTCCCCGGTATCGGAGAAATCATTGGTGGCAGCCAGCGCGAAGAACGCTTGGAGGTGTTGGAAGGCAATATTGAGCGTTTGGGGATGGATGCAGAAGCCTATTATTGGTACAATGACCTCCGTCGCTACGGTACTGTGCCCCATGCCGGGTTCGGTGTCGGGTTCGAGCGCCTCATCATGTTTGTGACCGGCGTTCAGAATATTCGCGACGTCCTGCCGTATCCGCGTACTCCCCGTAATTGCGAATTCTGATGATTCCGGCTCATAAATGCTTTTTTTAGCTTGTCAGAACCCGTTTTTAATGCTATAAGAAACAAGTAACGTTATGAATATTCAACCGAAATTCACTCCCGTGCTCGATCCGGACTTCGTTGCTCCGGTACTTTGGAACAAGGCTTTTGAGGACAAGGTGGCCGCAACCCCCGGTTCTCACGCCATTGACATTGCTCTCACTCGTATGGACGGAACCTGCTTCCGCTGGAGCGGTAAGGTGCTTCCCTCTTCCGAGGAGAATGATGTTCTGAACAATCAGTACATCGAGCGTATTGTTAAGTTCCTTCTTTGGATGAAGGGTGGCTGCACCATCATGGTGGCCGGTGATGATAAGATTGCTGACATGTTGGCTGCAACTTATTGCGCAGGCGGTGCTCGTGAGTTCGACTGGGACTTCATCGGCAAGAAAATATATGATCGCCCCATCGAGGTGGTGAAGGTTGCTTGCCCCTGTGAGCTCCCCGCTGAAAATTCCACGTCCGTTTCCTTAGGTCGCAATTTGGACGGCTACCGCATTGGCTTTGACCTCGGTGGTTCCGATCGTAAGTGCGCCGCTGTTATCAATGGTGAAGTTGTGTACTCCGAGGAGGTGGTGTGGGATCCCTACCACCAGACGGACCCCAACTATCAGCTGGAAGGTGTGCATGATTCCTTGGAGCGCGCTGCTAAGCACCTGCCGCAGGTGGATGCCATCGGTGGCTCCGCTGCCGGTGTGTACGTGAACAGCGAGCCCCGCGTAGGCTCCCTCTTCCGCGGTATTGCTCAGGATGACTTCGTGAATGTGATTCGTCCCATGTTCAAAACCCTCAAAGACCGCTGGAGCAAGATTCAGGGTAAGGAGGTTCCCTTTGAAGTGGTGAACGACGGTGAGGTGACTGCTCTTGCCGGAGCCATGGGGATGAATGATGATGCCGTGCTCGGCATCGCCATGGGTACTTCTCTTGCTGCCGGTTATGTTGATCCTGAGGGTCACATTATGCCTTGGCTCAATGAGCTTGCTTTCGTTCCCGTTGACTACCAGGAAGATGGCGGTGTAGACGAGTGGTCTAAGGATAAGGGTGTGGGTGCTATGTACTTCTCCCAGCAGGCCGTTGCTCGTCTTGCTCCCCGCGCCGGTTTTGACTTCGGTGCTATGCCCTATCCTGAGCAGCTCAAGAAGGTGCAGGCCGCGATGGCTGAGGGGGATGAGCGCGCTTCCCGTATTTACGAGACCATCGGTGTGGAGTTCGGTTACACCATCGCTTATTTCTCCAAGTTCTACGCACTGCGCAACCTCCTGTTCTTGGGCCGCGTAGCCACCGGTACCGGTGGTCAGCTGATTATTGACAAGGCAAACGAGGTGCTTTCCAAGGAGTTCCCGGAGCTCGCCATTACTCTGTGCGTGCCGGATGAGAAGACCAAGCGTCACGGGCAAGCTGTTGCAGCAGCATCGCTTCCCAAGCTCGGCTGAAATTGATTTGTTATAGCTAACAGAGCCGTGCAGGAAGCACATGCCTGCACGGCTCTTTTTGTAAAAATTAACCACGGTTCACCATTCATACAAAAAAATGAATCATAAGCCTGAAATCTGGCGTTGTCCGCAATGCGGCACGGAATTGGACATCAGTGCACTTGGCTTTTATGCAGAGGTGAACTGCCCCGGCTGTGGGCATGCGGATCATGTGCACACCTTGTTAGCGAATTTTCGCATTGAAGGCTTACTCGGAATCGGCGGCATGAGTGTTGTGTTGCGTGGGCGAGATGTAGTACTCAATCGTCCGGTAGCCATCAAGGTTCTCAATGAGACCTACCGCAACCAGCCGGAACGCATTGCCCGTTTTGAGAATGAGTGTTCCATGATGGCTAAAGTGCACCATGAAAACGTGGTGTCCGTGTATTCTGCCGGCTGGGCGCGCGGGCAATTTTATATTGCCATGGAGTTGGTAAACGGTAAAAATCTGGAGTCCGTTGTCACACCTCGCGAGCCCCTCAAGCCCCTGCGCGCGTTGGAAATTACCACTCAAATCGTTAAAGGTTTGGAGGCTGCTCACAATGCGGGCTTGTTGCACCGCGATATGAAACCGGGCAATGTCATCATCACCACCCAAGGTCAAGCCAAGGTGTTGGATTTTGGCCTGGCTCAGGGGCGCTCTGAAGGGGATTCCGAGGAAATCATATGGGCAACCCCTTATTATGTGCCACCGGAGACATTGCAGCGCAGTGCGGAGGATGCCCGTACAGATATATACGCACTGGGTATGACCCTGCGTTACCTGCTTACCGGTGAGGAAAAGCTCCCGGGCTCACCGTCTTCCGTGAGTGCTTTATTGGAGGCAAAGTATCAGTTAGCACCTTTTGCGCATGTTATGCCGCGTGCAGAGGAATGCCTTTGCGACTTGGTGGACCGCATGACGGCATTCAACCCTGAAGACCGCCATGACAATTATGCGGATTTGTTGCAAGAGCTCAAGGAGGTGCAGGAAACCATCAAAAATGTGCATGCGGAAAACGTTTCACCGCGTTTGCGCCGCCGCCGCTATCGCAATAGGTTGGTTTGGGGGGTATCTGCCTTGCTTTTAGGGGGACTCAGTTTTTTCCTTTGCCGTTCGCTCGGCACTCCCTCCGCACAACGTGCTCTTGTTAAAGAACAGACAATCAATGCAAAAACGTTTGTTTTTGCCGGTGAACCGGAGTTGCACAGTGCCACCAATGCCATTGCCAAAGGTAAGTGGAAAACTGCAGAGCAATCCCTTAATCGACTTTACGGTAAGGAGACGGAGCCTACCATAGCTGCATGGGGTGCGTTGCATTTTGCCTGCCTCTCTTACCTGAAAGGCAACGGCTCTGACGATGTAGATAAGCATTTGACTGCCTTTAACGCAGCGTTGGCGAGGGATGATGCCAATCCGGCCGGCAAGGAGATTATGGATCAGCTGCGTGTTGTGCCGAGTGCGTTGCAGAATCCCTCGGAAATGTCCAAGATTTCAGACCACCGCATACTCGGACTTACCTATTGTCTGCTCGTGCGCACTCTGTTGAGCGATGGCAACCCGAGTGAGGCCAGAAGAACGATTCAGAAGGCTAGGGATTCTTTTTTACGCTGTCGTGAGGCTGCATATAAAGAATCATTCGCGGAATTGACCAAAAACATCGAGGCTGCGTATGCGCATGCTTTCGTTAATTCCGGACGAGATGAGGCCGTGTGCCATATGCTCAACCATGAGTATGATAAAGCGGAACTCTGCTGGAAAGCCCTGAGCGAATCATGCAGCACTGATGATAGCCGTCGCGAGGAAATGTTGGTGATGGCGGAAGTTTGTGCCGTAGCCGTGGAAATGCAAAGTGCGTTGGAGCGCAAGCTGGGGAAGGATTGTTTTCTGCCCGGGGAGGAACCGGATGCTTTTTTCAAAAAATGCAAGGAATCCACGAATATTCCTACGGAGCGCCTAGCAGAGCTTCATTCTTTGCTTTATTTGGTGCGTTGTGATTATAAAAACGCATTTGACAAGAATCCCTATCGCAATGTGGAGAAGAGCAATGAGCCCTTTGCTGTGATGATGCGCGATTGGAAAACTCGGCTTGCTCCTTACATGAATGAGTAGGCGTCAATGTCCAGCGTGATGGTAATGTCTTTACCGCCGTTGAGTTGAGCCAGTTCCCGCGAGACTGCATCTGCTATGCTGCGGGCATTCGGTGCTTTGAGCGTGCACTGGAAGCGGAATTGTCCGTATGCTTTTGCAATGGGGGCAGGCATGGGATCACTGATGCTGATGGACGGTGGCAGCGTTTTGCAAAGTTTTTTGTGTAGCGTTTCGATGGAAAATAGGGCGAGCTCTTCCATCGTAGAACGCACGGTCAGTACTGCCAGTCTGGAGAATGGCGGGAAGTCCAGTGCCCGCCTGAGTTCCAATTCGCTTTCTGCAAAGCCATCCGTATCATGCCGACGCGCATATTGAATGGCCGCTGCGTGCGGGGTGTATGTTTGTACGATAACCTCACCATCAATGTCTCCGCGTCCCGCTCGCCCTGCCACTTGGGTGAGAAGCTGGAAGGTGCGTTCCGCTGCGCGCGGATCCGGCATGCTTAACCCAATGTCTGCATTCAGTACACCGACCAATGTGACGCCGGGAAAGTCTAATCCCTTGGATATCATTTGCGTGCCAAGCAGAATGTCTATCTTTCTGGCTCGGAAATCCGCCAGAATATCACGCAGAGCGTTCTTCCTGGCGGTTACGTCTGCATCCACGCGCTGGATTCGAGCGCGGCAGAAACATTGCCGCAGCATGCGCTCCACTTTCTGTGTGCCATAGCCCTCCAGCAGGATGTTGGCGGAGTTGCACTCCGGACAGCGCCGGGGCGGGGCTGCCCGGAATCCGCATATATGGCAGATGAGCCGGTTTTCCGTGGCATGAAATGTCAGCGGTAGGGAACAGTGCTCACAACTCACAATGTGTCCGCAATCCGGGCATTGTAGGGAGCGTGCGAATCCTCTTCGGTTCAGCAGTAAAATAGTTTGTTCTCCCTTGCTCAAGCGGTCTTCTATTGCCATGCGCAGACGCTCGGACAGGATGCCCATGTAACGCTTATCCTTAGCTTCGGTACGCATATCCAGCACGCGGGTGAGCGGTAGTCTTTGTCCATCCGCGCGTTTATCCATACGCAGCATGCTGTATTTTCCGTTTTGCACGTTGTAAATGGACTCCAGGGAGGGAGTGGCTGAGCCCAGTACAATGGTGGCGCCCTCTAATTTTGCTCGTAAAACGGCCAAATCCCGTCCATGGTAACGCGGTGAGTTTTCTTGTTTGTAGGAGGAGTCATGCTCTTCATCCACGATGATGAGTCCGAGATTTTTTACCGGGGCAAAAAGGGCGGAACGTGGGCCTATGGCAATCCCGGCTTCTCCTCGGTGAATGGAATGCCACTCGTCAAAGCGTTCTCCATCGCTCATGGCACTGTGCAAAATGGCCACTTTTGTGTTAGTTTGCGCAAACCTGCTTTTGAATCTGGCCATTGTTTGCGGAGTGAGAGAGATTTCCGGTACAAGGATAAGAACACCCTTGCCGGACTCTAAAACATGTGCTGCCGCCTGCAAATATACTTCCGTTTTTCCTGACCCGGTGACGCCTTGAAGCAACAGAGGCTTAGCGTCGTTTTCTTCGTATGCTTTTGTGATAGCTTGGAGGGCTGCGGCCTGTTCCTCATTCAGTGCCAGCGGTAAGGTTGGCGCAAACTGTTCATTTGCAGCGGGATCTCGGTGTATGGCCTCTTCTTCTATGCGAATATAGCCTCGTTTTTCCAAGGCGCGGCAGGGAGCCAAAGCCGCGCTGCCTCCCAAATCCGCCAGTGCTTCTTTTTTTTGTTCTCCTTGGTGAAGGTAGCGTAAGATGGCTGCCTGCCGAGGCGCTTTGGCGTTAATTTTGTTCAGTTCATCATCGTCCGGCCATTTCAATAACACGGCAACCTTGCGTTTTTTTTCATCATGCCGTTCACGTCTGACGGGTTCCGGCACAATGCAACGTATCATTTGTTCCACCGGAACAGCGTAGTAACGTGCTGCCCATTCAGCCAAGTCCATCAGTTGCGGGCTGACTGCCGGGGTATCGTCGATGAGGCGAAGCAGCGGCTTGAGTGCATTGTTCCATTCTCCCGCCGAACGGGATATGCTGATAACCGTACCGGTAGTACTGCGATTGCGCAGGGGAACTTCCACTCTGCACCCGCGGGCGACACCTCTCACCGCATCGGGGATGGCATAGTCCAGTACCATGTCATTGAACCCGTCCAGCAGAACTTTCGCTGAGCTCCGTTCCTCGGAATCCTGAAACAAGCTTTGCATGGCGGCCTTATGCCACGGGGGCTTCTTCTTCCAGCTCTTCGAGGGAAAGAATATGCACCACTACTTTGATGCCGGATTTCTCGCCTGCTGATTTTGCAAGTGAGCGGATGGCTGAGGCCGTCATGCCGTTTCTGCCGATGACTCTCGCCACGTCCGTCTGCTCTAACACCAAGCGGAATCTGACCAAATCCCCGGATTCGGAGTGAGCCACGCGCAGCTGTGCCATTTCCGGATGCTGAATAAGCGGCGTGACAACGGTCATGAGGTACTGGCTGATGTTTTGGACAAGCTGTTGCATAATGGTGATTATCGTCTGAGCTTCATATTAAAAGAAACGTGGCGCGGTGTCAAGCTTTCTCTTTGATGTGAGGCTTACAGAGGTTGCTGTTGGGTGATGCAGTGAATAGCGCCACCCTCAATAACGAGTCTGCGGGCATCAACACCGATGACTTGCTTGCCCGGGAAGCATTCTCGCAGAATGCCTAAGGCTCGGTCATCCTCTCGTTCCTGGCAGAATATGGGGACAATGACGGCTCCGTTACAGATGAGGAAATTGGCGTAGCTTGCCGGCAACTGCTCTAAGCGCCAGTCATGGGCAACAAGTGGTTTCGGCATGGGCAGGGGAACGATTTCCACATTGTGCCCGGAGGGGGTACGCAAATCCTGTAGGCGCTCGTTGTTTTCTGCCAATTGGCGGTAATGCGGGGAGTGTGTGTCCGTTTCCACAATGGAAACCACCGCTTCATGGTTCACAAAGCGTACCATATCATCAATGTGCCCGTCTGTATCATCTCCTTCAATGCCGCTACCCAGCCAGAAGACTTGTTCAGTACCCATCATGCGGTGCAGTTCTGCTTCAATTTCCGCTTTGGTGATGCCGGGGTTTCTGTTGGGGTTCAGCAGAACTGCCTCAGTGGTAATGATGAGCCCTTCTCCATTACCCTCAATAGCGCCGCCTTCCAAGATTATATTGCTGCATTGGCGTGGCAGTTGCAGAGTGTCTGCCATGCGTTGGGGAATTTCGTTATCAAGATTCCAAGGCGCAAACTTCCCGCCCCAAGCGTTGAAGGTCCAATCCGCTATTTGCAAGGAGCCGTCAGAACGGCGTACAAAGATGCCACCGTGGTCCCGGCACCATACGTCATCAGTGGGGTGGTTGTAGAGTGCAAAGTTTTGTACGCCTTTGGCTTGCAGAAGTGTACGGATGCTGCCGTGCAGCGCGGACGCTGCGTTGATGCGCACCTGGGCATGAGGAGCTATGACCGCCGCTAATTGGGCATAGTGTTCCGTCAGCTCATTCAACCCACCTTGCCACAGGTCTTCGCGGTGTGGCCATGAGAGCCAGACAGCCTCTTGTTGTTCCCACTCGGCCGGCCACCTCAAATCTTTCCCGTACATGATGTTTTTTTTCATGGCTTTATTCTTCCGTTTCTATAATATAGGGGGCTGTCAGTATTTTTTCCAAAGGTGGCAGTACATCAAAGTCCTCTTTTTTATCACCTTTTTGCTTGCCGAAAATACCTACTTCAATCAAATTGAAGACAATCTCTCCGAAATCTTTTCCCGAACGTATGCCCCAGAACTCTAAAACATTGGCTGCCAAGGGACCGTATTCTTCCAAGGCGTAGGAACATGCGCCCAAATAAAGTTGCTCCGCCGTCAGGTGAATATTCTTTTCTCCTTTGCAGTAGTGTTCCGCTGCATGTTCCAGTCCTATGCGCAAAAACTCGTAAGCTTCCGCTGTGTATTGCGGGGCTCGCTCGGTCAGTTGTCGGATGGCGTCTTCAAAGCTGTTTTGCATGGCGTTATGCTATCATGTCAGTATGCTTGCTGCAACTCAAAAGCGTGTAATAAAACGTAAAACTCAGGCATCGGGGGCAGTGGGAGGCCAGTTGTGTTTCGGGTATCTGCCTGCCAAATCCTTTTTCATCTGTGGGTATCCGTTTTTCCAGAATGAGCGCAGGTCGGAGGTTACTTGGTAGGGGCGTTGGTTGGGCGCCAGTATCTCCACCGTGCATGTGACTCGTCCGTCCGCGATGGTTGGGGTTTCCGGCACGCCGAAGAGGTGCTGGCATTTGAGGGCAAATACCGGTGTGCCGTCTTCTCGGTACAGTAGTTTTACCTCTCGTCCGTTCGCTAATTTGATGGCTTTTGGGGTGTATTTATTGAGGCATTCTTTTTGCCAGCCGGATAGCCATTCGCCGAGGATTGGCAGAACGGGGCGCGTTGCGACTTCTTTGTAGCTTACGGCTCCCTCACACAGCATGGTGATGGCCACCGTTTTGTCCTCATCCGTAAAATCCGGTATTTCCAGCTCCGGCATAGCTTGGCGCAAGCATTTCAGACGGTTAATCCATTGCAGTACGTGGCCGTCCCATCCTTCTAACCGTAACTCACCACGCGCAATGCGATCCGCTAATATGGGGGCTGCTTTTTCCGGGGCTGCATCTCCGATTTCTTTTTCTGATAACACTAAATCACGGTATAAAACGCGGTGTATGTTAAGCACGCGTTTCCGAGTGGCATCGTACATCGGGATGTCGTCTTCGTGGGTTTTCAAAAAGTCGCTGCTGAGCAGGGTGCAGCGAGCTAAGCGGGTTTCAACTCCTTTACCTCCTATTTCCGTTATTTCCGCAGCCAAAATCAGTTCCGCATGGGGAGATTTTGCTACGCCATCCGTTAATTTTCCGCTACGGCGTTGCGTGAGTCTGGCCGTTTGCGTGGCAGCGCTATTTCGCGCAGCAATGTTGGCGGGGTAGGCAAGGAGGAGCGCTTGGATGATTCCTTGGCGGTGCTTCACAAAGTCCGGCGTGGCGGCGTTTTGGGTAAATTGGCGGTAGGCGTGTAAAACCTCGCGCGCTGCGCGGGCCATAATGCCGTAGCGAGAACATGCCGTAGCATCGTAACGCAGGTTGTGTGCCATTTCGGCTGCTCTCCATTCTGCCTGAAAATCAGAGAAATCATCATCATGTCTCAGGCTTTCGGCTAATCCGCTGCTCATGGCAATGTTTTCCCCTTGAATGAGTGCTGCAATCGCGGCCATTTCCGCTGCGCAGCCGGAGTCATCTCCCGCCACCAGCATACGTGATTGTACGGGAGCCAAGGGGTAGCGCATCATTCTTCTTCCTATGTCGGAGAGAGCGCCGTATTCATCTACTGCGCCGAGCTCTTGCAGTAATTCCCACGCGCGCCGGGTTTCTGCCTCGTGCGGTGCATCCGGCCAGTGAAATTGCCTGATGCCGTCCAATCCCTTGGTACCCCAAGCCAGTAGGTTGAGAAACGCCATGGAGATATCCGCTCTGTGAACCTCCGGAGCCGGGAAGGGGGGTCTGCGGCGTTGCTCTGCTTCACTCCACAGGCGTATGCAGCGTCCGGGGCCCAGACGCCCGGCACGCCCTGCGCGCTGCTCTGCCTGGGCTTGAGAGATTGGGACAACGTGAAGCGTGGAAATACCGCGTAGCGGGTCCCATTTTGATTCTCGGGCGGTTCCGCAGTCAACTACGGAGCTCACGCCTTCAATGGTGAGCGAGGTTTCTGCGATGTTGGTGGAGACAATAATACGCGGGATGTTTCCTTTCTCCACGGCCGCAGCTTGAGCTTCCGGCGAGAGCTGTCCGTGCAGCGCATATACCTCTCTGCCTTTAGTTGCAGTTGAGTTTTCCAGAATTTCCACCGTACGGCGTATTTCATAGACACCGGGCAAAAACACGAGAATATCCCCGCTATCCGGATGCTCCATCAGTTTGCGAACAGCTACCGCGCATTGTTCCCATACGGGGGGGGCTTGCACATACCCTCGCTTATCCCTTACGGGCACGGGTGCTTGGTATGTTACCTCCACCGGGTATAATCTGCCTTCTGCCCTCAGTACGGTAGCTTGCGGAAGGTAGTGTTGCAGCTTATCGAGTTCCAGAGTTGCAGACATGACAAAAACGCCGATGTCCTTGCGCGCGTCTCGCTGAAGCTCCAAAACTTTGGCTAAACATAAATCCCCGGATAATCTTCGCTCATGCACCTCATCGAAGACGACAGCACTCACCCCCTCCAGCTCGGGGTTTTCTATCAGCTTTCGCTCCAGAATTCCATCCGTAACATACAGAATGCGGGTATTATGGCTTTTTCGTGAGTCAAAACGAACCGTGTAGCCCACTTCCTGTCCGAGAGCGCACGGATATTGTTTTGCTACATATCCGGCAAGTAATCTTGCTGCAAGCCTACGTGGCTGTACAACGATGATGCACCCCTTATCCGCTACCCCTGCATCTGCCAGCATGCGCGGTACTCGTGTGGATTTGCCACTGCCGGTAGGTGCACTGAGCAGTACACAGAATCCCGGGGTGCTTACAGCTTGCTCTATGTCTGAGCGTATGGCGTCTATCGGTAGCGTCAGTTGCATGGCGTAAAGAGGATGACGGCTGACTGCATGGGGCGGTTCCAGTGTAGGCGTAAGCCGGTTTGCATGAGCTCCCGCCCCCAAACGTTCGTTGCGTTTGCCGGGCAGTGGTAGCCCTCCTCATTCGGCATGAGCTCCGTAATTTTGTAGCAGGTGTCGGGGGTAAGCCCGCGTACGGGTATTGTCGTGTATTGGTCCGTAAAGGCACGTTCCGTGGTGTAGGCCAGTATCAAAGCTTGCTCGCCGTTTGTGTACAGCAGGGCGCAATCTCGGTTTTCATACGGGCTGACCAAGCGGTATAAATCTCCGGTTTGCACAATGTTGCGCAGCTCTTTTGCCGTGTTGAGTCTGTTGCGTATCTCGGATGTTTCTTCGGGAGTGAGTGTTCGAGGGTCCAGCTCGAAGCCGATTCTGCCCCCCAAGGCTACATCAAAGCGGAATTTGAGTGAGGTTTTGCGTCCGGTGTACAGGTTGGGACTTGCCGTAACATGTGCGCCTATGGCATTGGCCGGGAACAAGTGTGAAGCACTCCACTGCATGCGCAGGCGGTCAAATGCGTCTGTGTTGTCGCTCAGCCAAAACTCCTCATGAAAACGTGCTGCTCCCAAGTCCATTCTGCCACCTCCGGCAGAGCAGCACTGGAATACAACGTGCGGATGCCTCTTGCGCAACTCGGCCATGATGCGGTAGTAAGCGCAGATGTAGTCAAAATATATGTTGGGGTGCGGCGCATCCGTCATCATACGGTTGCAGTCCCATTTTATATAGCTGATTCCGGGATTGCTGCTTAATAAGTTGCTGATGGTTTGCAGTATATGTGCCTCTACCTCCGGTTGTGCCACATTCAGCACAAGTTGGTGTCTTTGCTCTGTCGGGCGAATCCCCGGCAGACTCAGCGCCCAATCCGGGTGAGCCCTGTACAAGTCACTGTCCGGGCATACCATTTCCGGTTCCACCCAAAGCCCGAATTTAAGCCCTTTTTGCGCAGCATCCATTGCGGGCGCCGTAAGCCCGTTCGGTAATTTGTCGGTATCAGGGTACCAGTCTCCCAAAGAGGAAGTGTCATCTTTGCGCTTCCCGAACCATCCATCATCCAGCACGAACATTTCTATGCCCATTTCTGCCGTTTTGCTCATCATGGCTCGCAAGGTGGGTTCGCTCACGTTAAAGTGTACGCCCTCCCAGCTGTTCAGAAGGCAGGAGCGGGGGGCGCCACCGTTGGGAATGACGCAGCGCCGCAAGTACCGGTGCAGGCGTCGTGTGGCATCACCCTTACCGTTCAGCCCGGTGGTGATGATGGATTCCGGCAATTCCATGCTTTGCCCGGCTTTCACGGTGTACGGTGCTTGTGCAAAATTGTGCCCCAATCCCAAGAATCCGCGGCCATGGGCGTTGTGCGTGAAAGCCAGTGTGTAGTTACCGCTCCAAGCTAGGGCTGCCAGCAGACAGTGCCCGTGTTCTTCATTGGCGGGCGTGTTTTCGGAAATGAGGATAGCGGGCATCCCCTCTTGTGCAGCTTTGATGCCGGTGCAGCAGTCCGCGCTGAGGGTGTTACCCCGTTTTACCTCCTCTTCCTGCAGACCGTGTTCTCCTGCCCATACCCCACGAAAGGTTGTTACAAAGTAGCGTTCCGCATCTTGGCGGAGGGTGGCGGAGTACCCCCGTATCAGCTGTATGGAGCCGTGCTCTCCGTTACGAATGCTGACTTGTTGCGTAAGGATTCCCTCCTTATGCAGCTGTACGCGTAGCGTCAGCTCAATGTATTCATGTCCGGGGTCTTGCAGTTTCAATACCAAGCCGTCTCCGTCTGTCTCGTAACTCTTGAGCTGCGGGTTAAACCCCATGCTCCCGTCCTCAAAAAGCAGTTGCAGTGCGTACTCCCCGGATAAATGTTGTGCGGGGTAGCCTATTCGGGCTTGATAATCCGTGCGGTAAATGCTGCAAATGATGCCGTGTTCTCGGTGCCGGGCGCGGATGATGCCATCATCCCACTCTATGTTCCCGAATGTATATTCAATACGGGGCTGCGTGTTCATATTTCAGTGGTAAAAAGGAGGGGGCCGGAGGCTTATTCGTACTTGCGGGCTTCGCGTCGGGCTTTGCGCAGTCGTTCTCTCTCCGTGAAGGCCTGCTTGCCGAGCTTGGTTTCGCGGTTTACATCCCGCGCTGCCTCCAGTGCTGCAATTGCTTCCAGCAATTTTGCTTCCGTGTAGGGAGTGTGCGCCCCGGTGTAGCCCCGCTTGTATTGCAACATGAGGGCAGGGTACAAACAGCGGTAGCCGATGAACTGTTTGTGCTCCTCCTGTGCTGCCGGGTGTTGCAACAAATCACGGCATTCGCGGATAATGGTTTCCAACTGCTCGTCATTCGGTTCTTGCTTGCCTCCCAAGTAGGCGCAAACAAGAAAGATGCGTGCTTTCAAATCGCGTTTTTGCTCAGTCTGTTTGCGCTCTTGAGCCGAGGCATGCACCTGTGCTGCCTGTATGCTTTCCCGGCTGACAGCATTGAGGGGCAACACTGCATAGGGTCCCTCTTTGTCCGCCACTGCCAAGCTGGGCAGATGCGTGACTCCGGAGTACAAAGCCTGCGCCTGCTTTTGTGCATCCTCCGCAGTGTGGCATTCTGCCGGCACTGTGCAGATGCTCAGAACACTATCCTTCGGTAGGTGTTTTCTGACGCCGGCTGCCACCTGTTCGGCATCAGCTCCTTCTGCTACATACAGGGTATATTCCGTTTGTTGCTGAGACAAAGCCGCTGCTGCTCCGGTGAGCAGCAGCGTGCATACTGTAAGGGGAGTGCTTATCTGCCTCATTCTTCTTCCGTTTTGCTGATGGTAATGCGCTTGAACCGCGATTCCGTGTCTTCTGATTCAGTACAGATGCCCGGTATCTGCGCCAGTGCATTGTGCACCAAACGGCGCTGGTAGGCGTTCAGTTTTTCCATGAGCAGGGGCTTGCCGGTTTGCAATACCCGCTCGGCTCGTGAGCGCGCTCTGCGCAGCAGTTTGGCCTCCGTTCGTTCGCGGTAGTGGTCACAATCCACCCGCACCCTGGGGGCATCTTCCCACTTTGCTTGCACCAATCTGTTGATGAGGTATTGCAGGTCATCCAATCTGTCGCCGTCCTCTCCTATCAGGTAACGGGCGGAGGGACTGCTGATGTGCAGCTCCACTCCATCATCTTCCGTTGGTGCTTGTTCCAGCGTGTACTCGTACCCCAGCGCTCCCAATACAGAGTTCAGCGCTTGGGTTGCAATCTCTGTCAGGTTATGCTGCTCTTGCTCCATGTTATTCTTTATCTATCAATCTTCAGCAGAACCGAGGAAGCGGAGGAGGAAGAGGAAGAGGTTGTAGAAGTTGATGTAAAGCCCGAGTGCTCCGAGTACAGCTCCTTTTTCGCGGTCAACGGGGTCTGCCAAGTATATGCCTTCTGCCTGCAGCTGCTGGAAGTCGTATGCCGTGAACAGTGCAAAAATGATAACTCCCGCCGCGCTGATGCCTAAGCTGAGCATAGAGCTGCCCATGAAGAGGTTGACAAGACTTGCCAAAATCAACCCTATGAGCAGCATGAACAGCGTGCGGCCCATGCCGCTCAGGTTACGCTTGGTTGTCATGCCGTACATGGCCATGGCACCGAACATGCCCGCCGTGCAGGCAAAGGTGATGCCCAGAGATTCGTTGGTGTAAAAATGCAGTATCGGGCTCAGTACAGCTCCCTGTACCACGGAGTACGCCAGCAGCAGTACTTTGAGTGCTCCGGAGGTGAGCTTGCGCGCCGCAAAGCACATGACGAGTACAATAGCAAGCCCGCCGATGCAAAACAGCATTCTGTTTTCCAGAATGGTCATCATCAGGTTAAGGTCGTTCTCGGCATATATAGCTACGCCGGCGGAAATAACCATGGAAATGGCCAGCCAAGCGTACACTTTGTTAAGGTATTCTCGCACCCTTGTCGCAATTTGTTCCGGGGTGAGACAAATTTGTCCGTATTGAGTGAATTGTTCTTCCATGGCTCGATTCTAAGTTAAAATCGGGCGGATGTCAAGCGTGCAAGTTGTGAATTATGTCAACAGCACCCTTTCTGCGTGATTCTTTGAGCTTGCGGATGGTAAGTTGTTGTACGCGGGGGCTTTGTCGGGTGTGCGGAGCAGGGGCGCGCAGGGATAAAAACGGGTGTTGCAGGTATAGCTCACACATGCACCAAGCTATGGCCATTTCTGCATAATATCCCTCGGCTTTCACGGTGCTCAGCTCATCGGCTACTCGCTCTGCCCATTCTTTCGTCTGCAAAAAATGATTCAGCAACATCACCACGCCGAATCGTACCTCAAACTCTTTACCGGAGTGCAGGGGCTCTTGCAACAGTTCCCACGTCTTTTCTCGCTCAGCGCGTACAAACTTGTACGTGGCGCAGCATGAGTCACACACGCTCCAGTTATTGATGCTCGGGATAAAGCGTTTCAGCTCTTCTGCCCGCATTGCAAACCCGATTCGTTCCGGAGCATACCCTGTCAACATTCCTCGCAGCATGTGTTCTTCCATGGAGTGTGGGGGCTCCGGGCTGTTCACTATTCTTTCCCGGGCATCCGTGCGGGCTATCTCCCGGGCAAGTTGTCTCAATTTCGGTAAGCGTACTCCGAGGATGTTGCTTACCCCCGGCAGCAGTGAAGCGGAAAACGCCTGCAACCTCGGTTCTGCCAAGGCTTGCAGGCGTTCTCTGATTTGCTGTAAGGTCATTTATTGTCCTTGCGCTTCCTCCAACAGGCGGATGAGCTCAGCATCTGTTGCGTAATCGCGTGCCGTCTTTCCGTTTTTGTCGCGTGCGTTAACGTCAGCTCCATTCTCCAACAGCAAGCTTACCGTAATAACGGGTTGGGAGTAGTTCATTATGTTCTTGATGACATTCGGGCGTAATTTTTGAGCAATTTCGGGGGAGACCTGTTCCAAGGAAATGTCAGCTTTATCTTCCGGGCTGAGTACGGCTAGTATAAGCGGGGTGCGTCCTTGGGCATCTGTTGCATTTACATTTGCTTTATGCGCCAGCAGAACGCGTACGGTATCCGCGCAGCCATCCATTGCTGCAACCATCAGGGGTGTTATTCCTTTATTATCCGTAGCATCTACATCCGCTCCGTATTTCAGCAACGCGCGGCAAGCTCCGGCAGCATCCATGTGTTGCCTGTGTGCTTGGAGCATGTTTCCGGCTCCCATATTTTCGAGAGCACTCGCAATAAGCTCATTACCCGTGGCTACGGTATGCAGAGGCGTACTGTTTGTTTTTGGCTCTCTGGCATTGGGATTTGCTCCGTGCCGTAACAGTAATTCCAAGATGTCGGCTCGCGCAAACAAACAGGTGAAGTTGAGTAGGGTCGTTGTGGTGTTGATGCGCGTGTTGATGTCCGCCTTGTTGGCCAGCAAAAAGGCAACCATATCCGTATGACCGAGTGCAACTGCTATCGACAAGGCTGTGGGGCCTCCCTTTTGGACTGCATTCACATTGGCACCGTGCTTCAGCAGTAGTAAGGCGCTATCCATGTCATTGTTTTGGGCGGCTGCCATCAGCGGACTGAAGCCATCATTCGTGCTGATGTTGGCATCCGCCTTGTTTTCCAAGAGCATACGCACAATTTCCGTGCCGTTTTCAGGCTTGCTCAAGATGGTGTACAACAGCGGAGTCAGCGTTTTGTTGTCCTGCGTGTTCGGGTCAGCTTTGTTGATGAGCAAAAGCTGTGCTGCATTTACGGAGCCTTGAGCGCAAGCCAATGATAGTACGCTCTCTCCATTCGGGGCGGTATAGTTTACGTCTGCTCCGTGTGTGATGAGTAAATCCACCATCGCCCAGTTATCTCCCAAGCACGCTATTGTCAGGGGCGTGATGCCCGGGTCTTTTGCAATATTGGCATCTGCTCCGTTGCGCAGTAACACATACATGAGGTCTACTCGCTGGTTGACGGCGGCATACATCAGCGGTGTCAATCCTTCGCTGTCGCGCTCATTCACACCCAGTCCCGCCTCTATCAGCTCTTGCAGTTGTTTATCCGTACATTCCTGCACGATTTCTGCAAATGAAATTCCCTTTGCTTCCTGTTCCGCATGGGCGGGCAATGCCGCTGCCACAAGGGCTGCGCCCATTACGAAGGCTGTTATGTGCTGTTTCATGCACTCTTTCCTACCATATTTACCCGCAAACAGCAAGCCACATTTCTGACATCTTTTCTCATTAATGCTTCCAAACCTTTTTCGGAACTTTTTCTGCCTGCCTCAATGATTTTAGCTTGACATTCAGTGCTAGTAAGCGTATAGTTTCGCGCGCATGGCTACGGATATCCGCTTCAAAAGAAACTTTTCCATTATTGCACATATTGACCACGGTAAGACCACCTTGTCCGACCGCTTGCTGGAGTTTACCAATACGATAGGCGAGCGCGATAAGCAGGACCAGTTGCTTGATGCCATGGATCTTGAGCGAGAAAAGGGTATTACCATCAAATCGCATCCGGTAACGATGCGTTATACTGCGAAGGATGGTAACACCTACGAGCTGAACTTGTTGGATACTCCGGGACACGTGGACTTTTCCTACGAGGTGAGCCGCTCCCTTGCTGCTTGTGATGGCGCGGTCCTTATTGTGGATGCCGCGCAGGGGGTGGAGGCCCAGACACTTGCAAATATGCACTTAGCACTCGACCAGCAGCTGGAGATTGTGCCCGTTGTCAACAAAATTGACCTCCCGAGTGCAAACTTGCCCAAAGTTTACAAACAGTTGGAGGATGTAGTTTGCATTCCTCACGATGAAGCAATTTTGTGCTCAGCCAAGGCCGGAATCGGCATTGAAGACGTGCTGGAGGCCATTGTAAGCCGCGTGCCACACCCGCAGGAAGCGGAGGATGACAAACTGCGTGCGCTCGTGTTTGACTCCGTTTATGACTCGTACCGTGGCGTGGTATCATACGTGCGCATGGTCAGCGGTACGGTTTCCCGTGGCATGAAAGTGAAACTTTTTGCAACGGATGAAACCTATGAAGTAAAGGAAGTCGGTGTGTTTACCCCGAAAATGCAGGCAACGGAACAGTTGGAAACCGGTGATGTGGGCTACATTATTGCCAACATGAAGTCCGCAGCCGACGTGAAAATTGGTGATACGTACACGAACTTGCAAAATCCGTGTGCAGAGCCGTTGCCCGGGTTCAAGGAAATTCGTCCCATGGTGTTCTCAGGGATATACCCGGTGGATTCCTCAGATTATGAGGCACTGAAGGCAGCCATGGCCAAGTTGCAGATTAATGATGCGGCGTTTACCTACATGGGCGAGAGTTCCGTGGCCCTCGGGTTCGGGTTCCGCTGCGGTTTCCTCGGTTTGCTGCACATGGAGATTATCCAGGAGAGATTGCGCCGTGAGTTCAATATGGATGTTATTTCCACCTATCCCTCCGTTATTTACGAAGTGACCAGAACGGATGGCACGGAATTGTTGGTGGATAACCCCAGCATCTTGCCTGATCCGCAAGAGATACAGGAAATCCGAGAGCCTGTCGTTAAGGTGTTTGTGATGATACCGGCGGATTACATCGGCGACATTATGCGCATTGTGATGGAGAAGCGTGGCGAAGTGGTGCACACGGAAACCATCGATGATACACGCGTGATGCTGACTTGCCGCATACCGATGGCTGAAATCCTGGTTGACTTCAACGATAAATTGAAATCCACAACGCGTGGGTATGGTTCCATGGATTACGAGTATGATGGGTACCAAGCTGCCAAGCTCGTGAAGATGGATATGATGATAGCCGGCGAGCCGGTGGATGCTTTCTCCATGATTGTGCACCGCGACCGCGCGGAGTCACAAGGCCGTGAGATAGCCCTCAAACTCAAGGATGTTATCCCAAGACAGTTGTTCACCGTTGCCATTCAGGCTTGCATCGGTGGCAAAATTATTGCGCGTGAAAGTATTTCCGCCATGCGTAAGAATGTGACGGCCAAGTGTTACGGCGGTGACGTGACTCGTAAGCGCAAACTCTTGGAAAAGCAAAAAGAGGGTAAAAAGCGCATGAAGTCCATCGGCCGTGTGAATATTCCGCAGGAGGCTTTCATCAACGTCCTGAAGACCGGAGATTAAGCCGAAGCTCCACCACATCCGCAATGAAAACCGGGCTCGTACTGGAAGGCGGTGCCATGCGCGGCATGTTTACTGCCGGCATTATGGATGTGCTGATGGAGGAGGGGATTGCATTTGACGGAGCCATCGGTGTTTCCGCCGGGGCTGCGTTCGGCGTTAATTATAAATCCGGCCAAATAGGGCGAGCTGTACGCTACAATACTCGTTTTTGCGGGGATAGTCGGTATTGTGGGTGGCGGTGCTTTTTGCGTACCGGAAACATATACAGTACAGAGTTTGCGTACGGCGAAGTTCCGCTCATACATGATGTCTTTGACTTTGATGCATATCGGCAAAATCCCATGGAGTTTTACCTGGTGTGTACGGATGTGGAAACCGGGCTGCCAGTCTACCACCGGTGGGATTCTTTTGATGACCATGGCTTTGACTGGATTCGTGCATCGGCTTCCATGCCCTTGGTTTCTCAAATGGTGGAAATAAATGGGCAAAAGCTGTTGGATGGCGGCATCAGTGATTCTATTCCCTTGCGATATTTTGAGGAGTTGGGGTATAATCGGAACATCGTGATACTGACACAACCTCCCGCGTATGAGAAAAAGGAAAATGCTCTGCTGTTTCTCATCCGCTTGGTGTACCGCAAGTACCCTCAGTTGATACAAGCCATGCAAAAACGGCATGCTGTGTATAATGACACGTTGCGCTTTATTGAAGAAAAAGAAAAACGCGGTGAGATTTTGGTGCTGCGACCTCAAGCCCCCTTGCCGGTGAGCCGCGTGGAGAAGAATCCGGATAGATTGCGGCAAACCTACGAAATCGGCCGTAACTGTGCAGTGTCTCGCATGTCGTCTATTCGGAAGTTCCTTGCCTGAAAGCAGCGCATCCCTTATTCACGAAAAGTCCTGCAAGCCATAGAGACCTGCAGGACTTCTTTTTCTGTATCGGTAATGCAAAAATCAAGCCATGCGGGTGCGGGCATCGGCTTCCACCGCAGCCCAGAGAGACTCTATGCCGGCACGTACAGCTGCCTTGGACTCGGTGAGTTCCGCTCCTTTTTCGCCGTGGGCGAAGAGGTAGAACTTGATTTTGGGTTCCGTGCCACTGGGGCGTACGGCAAAGCTGCGGCCATCCGCAAGGTCAATGAAGAGCATTTTTTCCGCCGGTATGGGCTCGCCCTCGGCATCCATCAGGGTGCCTGTGGAGAAATCACGAACGCCCACCACGGCTGCTCCGTCCATTTCTGTGGGGGGCGTTTGCATGTAGCTCTTGGTAAGGGCTGCAATCTTGGCTGCACCGTCTGCACCTTCCATGACCAAACTCTTGCCGAGTTCCAGATAGTAGCCGAACTCGGAGTAGATGTTGTTCAGGCATTCCAACAGCCCGATGCCCTTGGTAGCAAGGTAAGCATTCATTTCTGCCAGGCAAAGAGCAGCAGCGTTGGCATCCTTATCGCGAACGAAATCTTGCGCTAAGTACCCGTAGCTCTCCTCACCCCCGAAAATGAAGTACTTGCTGTACTTGAGGCGCAGGGCTCGTGTCTGTGCCTCGGACATGGCGCGGTAGCCGGTACGTTCCGCCTCCGGAATGGCCTTTTCATACTTGCCCAGCTTGGAAGCTATGTACTTGAAGCCGGTGAGCACATTGACGGTGGCAATACCGAACGAAGCTGCGATGGCGTCTTGCAGCGGGCTGGTAACAAAGGTTTTGACCATGACGGCGTGGTCGATGTTTTCCGGCGTGAGAATGCCGAGTTCCACGGCGCTCATGCAGCGGTACCAAGCGAGCAGGGAACCGATTTGGTTGCCGGTGAGCAGCTGCATGTTGCCACTGGCGGTATCGCGCACGGCAATGCCCATGCGGTCGCTATCCGGGTCTGTTGCAATAACGAGGTCTGCATTTTCTGCATTTGCCTGGGCTATTGCCATATCTAAGGCCGGGGCGTTTTCCGGGTTGGGGCTGGCAACGGTGGGGAAACGGCCGTCCTGCACATCCTGTTCCGCAACTGTGCTGACATTACAGCCTATTTGCTTGAGGATGGGGACAATGCAGCGCCCGCCCGTGCCGTGAAGGTTGGTGTATACCACCTTGGCAGAGGCTTGGGAGAACACCTCGGGGCGGAGGATGATGCCCTTGAGCTTTTCAATGTAAATGGCATCGAACTCAGGCCCGAGAATGCTGAGAGTTCCTTGCAGTCCTGCTGGTAAGGGCTCATAGGAGTCTCCTTGTAAGGCGTTTACCTCATTGATAACAGCTTTGTCATGCGGGGAAACGAGCTGGCACCCATCATTGAAGTATGCCTTAAAGCCGTTGTCGTGTGCAGGGTTGTGTGATGCCGTGAGTACTACTCCTGTATCGGCATTCAGCTCGCGGATGGCAAAGGATACTTCCGGCGTGGAGCAGGGGCCGTCAAATAGATAGCAATCGCAGCCGAGATCCGTGGCGATTTTGGCGCAATATTCTGCAAAATCACGGGAGAAGTGGCGGGTATCATGCCCGATAACAATGCGAGGCTTACGCCCTGTGCCCTCTGCCTGTACAAAGCGACTCACGTATGTGATGAGCCCACGCATGGCGCGCCCTACGTTAAAGTAGTTCATGCCGGCGGTTCCCACACAGGGGAACTCCGGGCGCCCGTTGATGCCACCCCGGCCCTGTTCGGCGGGAGCAATAACCATGCCGATGGTACGCCCGCGTAAACCGCCCGTACCGAAGGCGAGAGTCTTGTAAAAACGGTTGTTAAGCTCAGCCCACTCACCGGCGGTGGCGAGCTCCGTGATAGCTGCGGGGGCAACGGGATCCTTGGTGCCGGCAAGCAGCAGTTGAATGTTTTCCAGAGATGTTGCAAGCAGTTTGCCGTCTGCAACGGCCTGCTCGAGCGTGGAAAGAAGTGTGCTATCCATCATATGCGTGCATTATAGCGAATTTGCACGCTCGCTGCAAGTAAAATTGATTGCGGAAAGCAAGATAATGGGAGCCCTCGTGCTCAGAAATCAGAATCCGGATAGGGTGCGTGATGTTTTTCCGTGTACTGCCAGCCGGGTAAAATGTGTTGCCAGAACTCAATGTGCTTGTTGTCCTTTTCTTGCTGCATGCGCTGCGGAGTCATGCGGAAGGGGTACACCTGCACGGGAACCTCTCGTACACCGGCTCGGAATGCTTCATTTACCAAGGTGTATATTTCCTCTATCTTCTCATCCGTCATGGCAAAGCAACCGATTGAGACGTCGCTGCCGTGCACCATAATTAGGCTGCCTGTGCGCCCCAGCTCGCGGTCGTATTTATTGGGGTACCCTATGTTGAATGATAAGTGGTAATTGCTGTAGGGATTCATGCCGGAAGATTGCACGCGGTAAAATCCTTCAGGAGCTTGTTCATCGCCCTCCATAGTCTTGGGCCCGAGCTCGCCACTCATGCCGGCAATGTCGTACTCTCGGAAGCAGTGCCAGCTGCCGTTTTTCTCTTGCAACCAAAGCTCTAAGATATATTCCTCCTTAATGATACGCAGAAAAACGGGTTTACCGAAGTGCTCTTTGAGTTCGTTTTCTGTATTCTTGCGTGCCTGTGTAACGCGTGGTGGTTCCGTTTCGCTGCTCATTAGTACAGGGACGGTCAGAAAAAATATGCTCGGTACGTATAAAGCGATGCTCATCAGTGTTTAACGGGGAAAATGGTATCAATTAAGCTCATGATGAGTGCAAATGTCAGTAAGAAACCTCCTACAAATGCTGAGCCCATCCAATCCAGATTACGGAATAAATCCAACACTTGGGGCATGACGGGTTCTTGAGCTTCCTGCCACAGATTGAGTAATTTGTAAAAAAACGGGGTCAAGACGAGCCAGAGGAAGTAGCATACGATGGCTGTACAAAATATTCGCACTTGTGCTGTTGCGGAAAAAAGACAAAGCAACCAGACAACGGGAATTAGCCAGTACAATGCCGCAAATGAGGATAAGAGTTGCGGATACCCACTGCTCGTTGCCAATGCTTGTATGGGTCCGGTGAATGCTATAGCCGGCCCGAGGATGATGTGAACGAACTCCGCCATGAGTAATACGCTTGCCAAACTCAGGAGTATATTGAGAACCCCACCGGCCCAACGCATGGCGACAAGTTGTAAGCAAATGATAAGCAGACCGATGGCTTGTTCCGGGTAGTCGCAGATGAGCGCGTGGATTCCGCGGAAGAATCCGGCGTGGCTCAAACCGTTTTGCGCACCGGCACAACATGCCGCAATAATCAGTACGATACTCGGTAGAAATAGCGCCTGTTTTACCCATTGTGAAAGCCTGTTCATAACAGGGTGTATTTTAATATAAGCACTATTTACAGTCAATCCCAATTTGTTGTATCAACAAATTGGGATTGATGGGGTATTGGCCTACTTCTCTATCAGGTGTGTTTGAAAACACCCGCCTCACTCTCTGTGGTATGGTGCTGCTGGCTTTGCTTGCCCAAAAACTCCATGCTGCGCTTCATGTCTGCCATGAGCAAATCCGCCATATCCATGGTGAACCCTCGGCGTACCATGACACGCATGACAACGACATCCGATACCTCCGCCGGTAAGCTGAATGCCGGTACCTGCCAACCTCGCATGCGGAGACGGTCGGAAAGCTCGTAGAGATTGTAACCGGGATTGAATCCGGGGTGCATGGTAAAGCATACGGCAGGAATGTCTTTTTCCGGGTCGCCGGAGCAAATAAAATCAAACTTACCGAGCTTGGAGATGCACTTTTTGAGGTAAGCCGCCACTTGGTAAGCTGCACCGTGCACACGCTTGTATCCTTCCTTACCCAAGCGAACGAAGGTGTAGTACTGCGAGATTACCTGACCCGCCGGGCGTGAGAAATTAAGCGCGATGGTGGGCACGCTGCCACCGAGGTAATTCACCGCAAAGGTGAGCTCTTTCGGCATATCCTGTACTTCTCGCCAAACCACCCATCCGCAACCTACCGGGGCTAATCCGTATTTGTGTCCGCTGGAACTGATGGACTTGACGCGAGGCAGTCGGAAGTCGAAAGGTATATGCGGAGCCATGAACGGGGCAAGGAATCCACCGCTGGCTCCATCCACATGCACATCCACATCCGGACCACCGATGGATGCCAATTTATCCAGCGCTTTACAAATGAGTTCAGGAAATTCATACTGCCCGGTGTAAGTAACTCCGAAGGTGGGTACTACACAAATGGTATTCTCATCTACACGCTTGAGCATTTCCTCTTCATTCATGCAGTAACGCCCCGGGGCCATGGGAACTTCTCGTATCTCTACATCCCAGTAGCGGCAGAACTTGTGCCAGCAAATCTGCACAGGACCACACACCAAGTTGGGCTTATCCGTGGGTTTGCCTTCCTTTTTACGTTTGGCTCGCCAACGGTGCAAGGCTGCCATACCCCCGAGCATACACGCTTCACTGGAGCCGATGGTGGAGCAACCGATGACGTTGTTCACATCCGGTGCATTCCACAAATCCGCAATCATGCGGACGCAGCGTTGCTCTATTTCAGCGCATTGCGGGTATTCGTCCTTGTCAATCATGTTCTTGCTGATGCACAGGTCCATCAGACGGTGCACTTGCGGGTCATCCCATGTCTGGCAGAAGGTTGCGAGGTTTTGGCGTGCATTGCCATCCAGCATCAGTTCATCCTTTATCAGCTGAAAACTGTCCTCCGGGCGCATGGACCCCTCCGGAAATTGCGCAGCGGGCAGGGGGCGAGATACATCTGCTGCCCCGAACACGCTCACGGTTTCATTGTCGCATTGTTTTTTCATATCCGGAGGGTGTGACCCGATTCTTGCTGCTTCTTCACAAAAACAGGCATAAATTGCATATTTAGCTTGCTTTTTTTGCACTTATGGTGCATAACTCCGGCGTTATGTCAGACGAACGCGCGCGCAAACCATCCTGGCTGAAAGTCAAATTGCCCAAAGGGCAGGCATTTAAGCACGTAACGGACTTGGTAAAAGGAAACTCTCTCGTAACCGTATGTGAGGAGGCCATGTGCCCCAACCGCGGAGAGTGCTGGAGCCACGGCACTGCCACCTTTATGGCGTGTGGTGATGTGTGTACCCGTGCCTGCGGATTCTGTGCCACGCGTACGGCTCGCCCCAAACCCTTGGATGCTGAAGAGCCTGCCAAAATTGCAGATGCAGTTGCTCGCATGAAGCTTAACCACACCGTTGTAACGATGGTGACTCGCGATGACCTTAAGGATGGGGCTGCCAATCATATTGCCGCCATTATCCGAGAGATTCGCAAGTTGAGCCCTCAGACGGTGATTGAGGTGCTGACTTCCGATTTTAACGGGAAAGAAGAATCCCTTGCTGCCGTGATGGATGCTCGCCCGCACATCTTCAACCACAACTTGGAGACGGTTGAGCGTTTGTCTCCCGTCGTGCGTTTCCGTGCCAAATATCGTCAATCTCTGCGTGTGTTGCAGCGTGCTCTGGAGCTTGCTCCCGGTATGGTGGTGACCAAGAGTGGTATTATGCTAGGGCTCGGTGAGACGCGTGACGAGATTGAGAGAACCATGGACGACCTGCGTGAGCACGGGGTTACGGTGTTGACCATGGGGCAATACTTACGTCCCTCTCCTCGCCATTTGCCTGTGATAGACTACATACGCCCCGAGGTGTTTGACGAGCTGCGTGAGGTTGCGCTCGGTAAGGGCTTCCGCCATGTTGCCAGCGGGCCGCTTATTCGCTCCTCTCACCATGATGCTAACTTCCGCCCGGAGTTGGATATCATGGAAGCCATCAATGCGGATTTGCGTGCGCGTGGTGAGCTTTGATTCCGGCACGTTACATTTGTTGCTTCCCTCATTTTTCTGTAGAATCCGCGCAAAAACCACGCAGTTGTGTGATTTTAGACTGGTGTTTTCAGAAAAAAAGCGTATAATGCCCGCGCTATGTCAGACGAACAAACTGTTAATACCGCTCCGGGTTCCTCCGAGGAGGAACTGATTGCCGTACGCCGTGAGAAGGTTGACAAGATTCGTGCTCTGGGGGTGAATCCCTACGGTTGCCGTTTCGAGGTCACCTCTACTCCCGGGGAAACTAAGGCTAACTTCGAGGAGGGTAAACAGGTTAAATTGCTCGGTCGTATCTCGGCTTTGCGTGATATGGGACGCACGCAGTTCTTCACTATCAGTGATGTAATGGGCAGCATTCAGTGCATGCTTACCAAAAAAGCCTGTACTGATGAGACATGGGCTCTGTGGAAGTTGCTGGAGCGTGGTGACTGGGTCGGCGTGGAAGGTGAGACCTTCATCACCCGTACAGGTGAGCCGTCCGTTCGCGTTGAATCCTTTACTGTGCTTTCCAAGGCACTGCGCCCCATGCCGGATAAGTTCCACGGCCTTGCTGATATGGATATGCGCTATCGCCGTCGCCATTTGGATTTGATGAGCAATCCGGAAAGCGCGGATCGCTTCGTGAAGCGTTCTTTGGTGATTCAGGAAATTCGTAACTACCTGACTCAGCGCGGATTCCTGGAGGTGGAAACCCCGATGTTGCAGGATATTGCCGGTGGAGCAGCAGCAAAGCCCTTCGAGTCATACTACAATGCGCTCAAGAAACCGGTAACGCTGCGCATTGCTCCGGAATTGTTCCTCAAGCGCCTGATGGTGGGTGGTTTCCCCAAGGTGTTTGAGCTGAACCGCAACTTCCGTAATGAGGGTATTGACCGCCGCCACAACCCGGAGTTTACCGTGTTGGAGGTGTACGAAGCCGGTGGTGATTATGAGTCCATGGCTAACATGATGGAGGAAATGATTACCTACGTTGCTGAAAAAGTATTCGGTACTCTCAAGTTTGACCAATACGATGAAAACGGAAACGTGCGCTGGACGGTTGATCTTACCCGCCCATGGCGCCGCGCGGATTACAATGATTTGGTGAAGGAAGTTGCCGGTGCTGATTGGTTTGAGCTCAGTGCTCAGCAGCGTCGCGACCGCGCTGAAAATGAGCTCCGTGTACAAATCGGGGCTGAGCTGGATGACACGGCCGTAACCCAGCAGGTGTATGAAAAACTCGTGGAGGAGAAGCAGGCGAACCCCCTCTTTGTGTGCCACGTTGCCCGTGACCTTGTCCCCTTGGCAAAAGCCAATCCGGAAAACCCGGAAGTGGTGGATGTGTTTGAATTGGTGATGAATGGCCAGGAACTTTGCCCCGGATATTCTGAACAGAATGACCCCGTGGAGCAGCTTGAACGCCTGAAGCACCAAGCCGGTGAGGAAACGCAGAAGATTGACTTCGACTTCGTGGAAACGTTGGAGTCCGGTATGCCCAGTGCCGGTGGTATCGGTATCGGTATTGACCGCCTGTGCATGTTGCTGACAGGTGCAGGCTCTATACGTGATATTATTCTCTTCCCTCAGCTTAAATCACGCTCCTAAGCTGTCCTTTTAACCTATAAAAGCCCGCATCGTAAGTTTTTGCTTGCAATGCGGGCTTTATTGTGGTAAAGAGCGAGTAAGTGAACGCAGATATTAAACAGTGGATCGGAAAGCGAGAATGCCAGGAGGATGCCTGCGCTGTCAGACATTATCCCGGTGGAACCCTTGCCATTGTTTGCGACGGCATGGGGGGGCACAGCTTCGGCGATATGGCTTCCCGAGTTGCCACGGATGCTTTCATTGATTTCTTTGAGACGAATGATGACATGCCGATGGCGACCCGCTTGGAGGAGTCCATGTATTATGCTAATGAGAAGGTGGGGAAAGCCTTTGCCGGTACAGGCTCATTCGGCGGTACAACACTGTTGGCTGTTTACATTGGCGGAGGTGTGATGTGGTGGACAAGCGTTGGGGATTCGCCCTTGTATTTATGGCGCCGTGGTCGCTTGGTTCGGCTGAATGCCGACCACTCCCTGCGTGAGGTATATATGCAATACGTGAAGGCCGGCAGCATGAGTTACGAGGAGGCCGTGATGCGTGGGCATGTGTTGCGTTCTGCCGTTACCGGAGAATCCGTCGATATGGTTGACACTCCGGCAACACCGCATCCCTTATTACCCGGGGACCGCGTGTTGCTGACAACAGACGGTACGGATGATTTGCTTTACACCCCGGTTGTAACGGATGAGGTGCGCGCCTTGCTCAATAATCGTGAAGGAGACTTGGCTGAGGCCATTGTGAGGGCTTGCGAAGATATGCAACACCCCATGGCTGATAATGTGACGGTGATTGCTCTGGATTGGGACGCGCCTAAATCCATAAGATATTGAATGATGGGGAGCCGTGCGGAGTCGTACTCTGCATGAACACCATTTGTTTATCCCACGGTTACGCTGACGGCCATTATGTGTTGCCGCCATTACCCTACGATGAATCGGAACTGGAGCCATTGGTCAGTGCGGAGACGCTACTGTTGCACCACGATAAGCACCATGCTGCATATGTTGCCGGTGCCAATGCCGCTGCTGATGCCTTACGCAGAATCAACAATGGTTCGCTCGGGGCTGAGTATGCCTCTGCTACGGTACAGCAGCTGATGTTTCACCTCGGTGGGCATATTCTGCATACCTTATATTGGCGTAGTATGAGTCCGCACCCGTCCGGGCCGCCTCAAGGCACTTTGGCAACGGCGATTGAGACCTCGTTCGGTAGTTTTGATGCTTTTTGCCGCTTGTTCTCAAGGGTTGCCGAGGGGGTGCAAGGGAGTGGTTGGGGCGTGCTTGGCTTAGAGCCCGTCAGCAAACGCCTCATTGTGACCGGCATTTGTAAGCATCAGGATGTAATGATACCCGGCCTATGCCCCATTTTGGTGTGTGATGTTTGGGAGCATGCATATTACCTCACATGGCAAAATAATCGCAAAGGATATATCGAGAAATTCATGCAGCATATCAATTGGAGTGGTGTTGCGGAGTTATTTGAACAATCTGTTGTATTATGAATCCGGAAACTCAATATTCTGTCAGAAAAATGCTGGGTAATGCTTGGCTTGCAGGTATACTTGCCGTGTTGGAGCTCATTTTGGGCTTTGCTATGCTCAGTTTTCCTTTGTTTTTGGGAACAGCTGCCGTTTGGGTAAGTGGTTTTGTTCTTTGTGTGGTTGGTCTTATCAACCTGTGGCACGTCTTTTCTCAACCCGGGCACAGGTGGTGGAGTCTGTTATCCGGCATTATGTACTTGGTAGTTGGTGCTGCCCTGGTATTGGCTCCGTTACCCTCTTTAGAGCTCATTACGCTTATACTCGGAATTGCCTTGCTTTTGGGCGGACTTGTACGCTTGGTGGTGGCCATTGCCATGCATCGGGAAGCCGGTGCTGCCTGGCGTTATTTTAATGCCGTTATTTCACTTATTTTGGGTACAATGGTGGTGTGGAGTTGGCCTGCCTCATCGGTGTGGCTTATCGGTACCGTTATTGCGGTGGAGATGATTTTCTCCGGTTGGACGCTCCTGTTCCTTTCCTTGTCACCCCGTCAGTCTTAGTCTTCAGGGAGATAACGCAATCACACCCCGCACGGGTTAGTCCCGGCGGGGTGAAATAATAAGCTGTTGCTTATTGTTAATCGTTAAGCCTGTGATGGGTTGGGATATTCAGCCTTTCTTCCGGGCGATCCGTCCGCAGAACCGTGGGGGTGAGTGCCCTCTTGAACGCGGAGGCTATGATACCTCTCTGTATTTTACGCACCTCTGTCTCCGTAAAGGGACATACGGTTTCAAACAAGAGTGTGCCGGCGCTCAGGTTCCTATCCGCAAGCTCATGTATGATACGGTCTTCTTCCGGGTGTTGCGGCTCCTCCAATGTGCCGAACAAAGTCGCATTTTTTTCCTTGAGGTACACACGCATCATGTGGGTGTCCATCTCATACAGATTGCCGAGGGGGGCTAAGTACGCCCCGGCGTCTCCGTACAGCGTAAAATTGCCGGTCATCAGGTCGTGCCGGGTGATGGAGGTGATGGGCAATAGACCGTGCTCATCTGCGTATGTGCTTATCATAGCAGCACGCATGCGGCTTTCCATCGTATGGTTTGCCTCCATTTCCATGGCCTCGGCTGCTTTCTTGACCAATTCCGCGGAGTCTGCTTCCTTGCAGCGAATGCCGAGAGCTTTTGCTGCTGCAATGTTGTGGCGGAAGGAGAATGCGCGCACATTGCTTGCACCGAGGGCTTCCGTGCACAGAGCCGCCAAAAGCGGAGCTTGTTCGTGATCCATGCTTAAACATACGCCGGTAAACCCATTGTTGCGCACTGTATCCGTTATTCCGCGTTTGATGGCTTGGCAAAGTAGCTCTGCCTCTGTCGGTAGGGCTTTTGCCGTTGCAGGACCTGCCGTATTTACGACTTTGGCCGCATTTTCAAAGAAGGGAAGCCTGGCCTGCGTTATATTTCCGGGGCTATACACAGCGGAACCTCCCCCGTACAGAATGTCACCGGACGTGCCTACATTGTATACGCAAACAACGGGTACTCCGTTTGTGTCTGCCTCCCATCGGTGGGTCTTTTCAGCATCCTCTGCTTGCCCGGCATACCAGGATTTGTCGCTCAGGTGTACGATGAGGTCTGCCGTTGCGTCCTCTACCTCCACTCCGTCATCATGGGTGTCTATATAGACGCTGAACTCATCCAGGTCAATAACTTCCGCGTCAAATAGTTCTTCCACACAGTCATGTTCCAGCAAGTATGGTACGATGTACCCGTGTGCCGCAGTTTCCACATACAGCTCATCGTTGTCGGACAGCACATCGTCATCTGTGTTGTCCGGTGTGAATATCGGCATGTCGGTGTAAGCTCCCATCAGCAGGGGAACATTGCCGAGCTCCTGTGATAAGCATTCCAGTGCTGCTCTTGTTTGGTTCCGGAATGAATCCCGGTTTGCCAAATCTCCGGGGTCTGCTCCGCACAGTGCGTACGCTGAGGCTATGATGAGGTCCGCCCCGTGATCAAGGCATTCGCGATAGCCTTGCACGATTTGTCTGAGATTATTGGAGAAATCCGCCGTGAGCGGCGAATTCTGTATGATTCCGATTTTAATTTTCTTAGTCATGGTGTGTCAGGAAGGTTCTGTGAGTGCTTACAGGCATATGTTGCCTCATTTTTTTACAAATTGCAAGCATAATTTTTGTATAACGATGTATAATGTTGTTCTTTTTTTGCTTCATAACCGGATTTTGTACGGAAAAAGTCGCGTTCCGTGGCTCGGAACGCGACTTGTAATGAAAAATCCGAAGTGGAGTAGATTTTACTTGAGAATCATCTTGAAGTCAACCACCACGGCGCGGTCAGCCGTTACAAGAACGGGGTTGCCGTCAATGGCGGTGATTTCCGGAATCTCCAGCACAAGCTTCTGTACCTTGGCCAGCGTATCTGCCAACGGACCCACTGCCTTCGGTGCCTCGCCACGAACACCGTTGAGAATGGTGCCCACCTTGGTCTCCTTAATCATGGCGTCAAAGTCCTCGGCAGGAAGTATGCGCATGGTGGTGTCGCGCATCACCTCTGTGTAAATACCGCCGGTTCCGAATACCATCACGCGACCGAAGTTCTTATCGGAGTTTACGCCGATAATCGTCTCGGTTGCCTTGGTAATCATCTCTTGGATGAGCACGGAAGCTCCCTTGAGCTGGAATTTGGTGATGGAACCCCAAAGACCCTCCCATGCCTCGGTGAAGGAAGCTTCGTCATTGATGTTGAGGTAAATGCCCTTCATCTCCGTCTTGTGCAGCGCATCCGGGGCGGAGAGCTTGAGCACAACGGCATTCGGGAAGATGGTCTTGCAGAATGCCAAGGCTTCCTCCTTGTCGGTGAAGTTGCCGCACTTCGGGTAATCGATGCCATAGTGGTCCATGAGCATGTTGACGGTGTCCTGGGGCAGGGAGGCCAAACCGGCTTCCTTGGCAGATGTTACGGCTGCCTTAATCTCTGCCGGTACTTCACCCACCTCGCAGGTGCTCAGCTTCTTGCCACGGTATGCCATCTGTGCCTTCAGCAGTCCCAGCAAGCGCACGATGTCGGCCGGATACTCATAGTTAAGCACCTTGGCGGCGTTGAGCAACTTGCGGCCCTCATCCACACGGGCGCCACCCACGAAGGAGCAGAAGATGTTGACGTTCGGGTATTGCGGGGCAAGCTTGATGACGGCCTCGGCGGTTCCCGGGCAGTCGGTTACACGCTGCGGGGTGAGCAGAACAAGGATGTTCTTGTACTCGCCACTCTCGCAGAGTACGCGCAGGGCTGCCTCGTAACGGTCTGCCTTGGCATCACCCACCACGTCGATGGGGTTGCCCAAGGATGCCTCGGGGGTAAGTACACCACGCAGAGCCTCGATGGTCTTCTCGCTCGGACGAGCCAAATCCAAACCGGCCTCTTCGCAAAGGTCGGAGGTAAGTACGCCTACGCCACCTGCGTTGGTAAGTACGGCCACCTGTCCGTCAAACTCGTTGTGGTTGCAGTATTGCAATACCTCAAGCAACCCGAAGAGTTCGCGGTCATTGTAGGCTTGGATGGCACCTGCTCCCTGCAGAGCCATTTCCAGTACGCGGTAGTTCGGAGCCAAGGATCCGGTGTGGGAGAGTGAAGCTGCCTGTGCTTTGGCGCTCTTACCGGGCTCCATGATGACGCAGGGCTTGGTGTCGGATACCTCCTTAATGACTTTGAGGAACTCCTTACCGTTCTTGAGGGACTCCAAATAGAATACGAATGCGTTGGTGTTCGGGTCGTCCTTGAGGGCTGCCAGCAGCTTGTCCTCACCCATTACAGCCTTGTTGCCGATGGAGATGAAGTGGGAGAAACCGATGTCCTTACCGGCTGCCCAGTCCATGATGGCGGAGCAATATGCGCCGGACTGTGATACGAATGCCACATTACCGCGCTTCGGGAATCCGTCTGCAAAGGAGGCGTTCACGTTGTCGAAGGTGGAGATGTGTCCCAAGCAGTTCGGCCCGAGAAGATTGATGCCGTTGTCCAGGCACTTCTTGGCAATGCGCTGCTCCAATTCCTTCTCACCCACCTCCGCGAAGCCGGCGGTGATGATGGAGATGTTCTTGGTGCCGTTTGCAATGCAGGCATCCACTACCGGCTCCGTAAAGCGTGCCGGTACAAGAATTACTACCAAATCCATGGGTTCGGGCAGGGCATCTACACTGGCGTAGCAAGGCTTACCGCAAAGCTCCTGTCCGGCCATCTTCGGGTTGACTCCGTAAAGATTGCCTTTGTAGTCTGCTGCAATAATGTTGTTGAACACTACTGCACCCAGTTTTGTGGAATCGGCTGATACACCTACTACGGCGATGCTTTTCGGATTAAAGAATGTTTCGAGTGACATAGTAATAATATTGGTAAATATTGTGCCGCTGGCGGCTCTGCACTCATTCTAGCACTTTTCTTTCTTGCTTTCAAGCCTGTTTTCTCGCTTTTTTAGCCCTTTTGTGTTAGTTTTTTTTGTTTTTTCAATTTGCTGTTTTTCTACGGAAATGGTAGAGTTTTTACGCTGAGCTTTGTGCTTTGGCAGGGGGTCATAGCTGCATGTGAAACAAAACGGCAGCAATTCAAAAGTTCGCGTGTGTTCCGAGTTTGTTGCACAAATCGAGTAGGGGGCTTTCGCCCCCTCTCACACCACCGTACGTGCCATTTATGGCATACGGCGGTTTCCAATCAGCGTTTGAGGAGTTGATAAAACGAGATATATCCCTCTGCTCGCAACCATGCGTTATCCATGCAGA
>JAFQDN010000051.1 GCA_017415995.1 Akkermansia sp.
GAGCCATGGGAAAAGAGTGGTTCAGGAAAATGGGATTAGTCTCATTGCAGAGCGTAATCTGTAAAGGTTAGGAAACCGCCGTATGCCATAAAAGGCACGTACGGTGGTGTGTGAGGGGGCGAAAGCCCCCTACACGATTGATACGCAGTACAAGATTCGAACTTGTGACCCCATCCGTGTGAAGGATGTGCTCTACCACTGAGCTAACTGCGCTTTGTTTTAAAGCACTCCCTGAAAAGGGTGCGGGGGGATTTTACCGATAAAAGAGGATAAGTGCAAGCTTTTTTTGTGGAAAAAGTGATTTTTTTTAGGGATAGACAGGCTTTCTGATTGTTATTCAACGTTTTGAGGCAGGGAGGGGTCAGCATGGGTGAGTATGAAGCATCATCAATTATACTATCTGTTGGTCTCAGCAGTGCTGAGTGTCGGAGCCTATGGTGGAGAAACGGAGGATTTCTGGGACACCGAATTCGGTTGGGATGCCTACCGAATGTCCGATGAACATACAGCTCCGTTGCGCGCAGCCATGCAGCCATATGAGCAACACGCACGCCGTTATCCGGGTGTGAGTACTCATGCTGACGTTTTGGAACGCTCCCGCCGAGACGATTTTACCATGCACATGGGTAATTGGGAACTATTCCCGTCGCGTCCGCAGCATTTTATGCCTTATCTGGATAGTCTGTTCGTGCCCGGCAACAGCTGTACGGAACCGAGTTGGTTGATACGTGACGATGCGCTCTCCATGGGTGCCCAGCGCATCAAGGCAGCTATGTCGCGGCATGGTATTCAGTACAACCTGACTCTCAGCGGGGGGTATGCGGGGATAACTCCCGGCTCCTCTTATGGTCGCAATGATTTTGTGTCCACCAACAATTCTTTCAGCGGCACATGGTTCTTGCTTAAAAAAAGGGATAATAGCCAAGGTCTGTTTATCAGCATAGAGGCGGATTGGGGCAGGGGGTATCACTTCAATGAACGGAAGCAAGGGGTGCAGCATACCATCGGGAGCTTGAGTAACCCTCAGTCATCCTTACGAGGAGGTAACGGCGTGTATATTCCACATTTGGCATTGGGATATAGTTTGGCGGATGGTAAATGGGTGGGCATGATAGGAACGATTGATACCTCAAGTTATTTGGACCAGAATGCTTACTCAGCGTCATGGAACGGGAATTTGATGAACTCCGCGTTTACATCTAATCCGTGTTTGCCGCTGGAGTGGGCTAACTGGGGCTATTTAACAGCTTGGCAACCATGCGATAGTTTTTATGCCATGTATGCTACTACGGGATGCAATGGTGAGGTGAATCAGAATCCGTTCCGTAACATCAGCAGTAATTCCTGGGTGCACCTTACTGAGGTCGGTTGGATTTGCAATGACTTTATGGGGTTGGGTAAGGGAACTTACCGGTTCCAGTACGCAATTACTCGCAATGATGGCGAAACCGGGTCCGGCGCAGCCATTAACATTCAGCAGCAGTTGGGTAAAGGTTCTCAGCTCGGATTTTTCACACGCTGTGGTGTAATGGACCACGATGCCGCATCCGTAAGTGAGGTGCGTGCGGCTGCAACTGCCGGTGTGGTGTTGCAGGCTCCGTTCCGTGATAGTGGTTGGGGAAGCGTTGCCAATAGTGACCAGATTGCACTTGGTGCTATGTGGTTGCGGCCGGCAGATTCTTTTGCATCGCAGAAGCACCAAGATGAATATGGCTTGGAACTCAGTGCCGTCATTCAGCTTACACCTACCTTTTTTATCCAGCCGGATGTTCAATACATCTTCAATCCTGCCGGGCAAACGGATCGCAGCGGTGAGTTTGTCTTCCAGCTGCAAGGTGTCTTTAAGTTTTAACTGTACTTTTTATGAATCCCTGAGCTCGTTCAGTACGAGCTCAGGATTCGAAAAGGGGTAATGGTAGCTGTCGAACTCTGTTCCCAGACCTACGGTTTTCCAGTAATCCCACATGCGGGCAGGGGGAAATATTTCATCCTTGTTCGCAATAAAAGCTCTATCCCACTTAATGTGGGGGGCAGAATGTTGTTCTGCCTGAGCAGCCAAGAACATAAGCTCATCCACTTTTGCAGCGGCGGGGCGATCCTCGTAGGGTCCATCCGGCATGTAGCGCCCCTCATCCGCGCCGGATGCAAATGGATTTGCCGCGCCGGATTTTGCCAAGGCGCGCATGCTGCGTAGCACCACCCTGAGCCTCATGCCCCAGTTGGCATCCACCGGATAAGGGGTGCCATTAAGCGCAATGGCGCGGTACAGAGGCAACTCCTGACAGCATTGTTCCGCCACCCATATGCCGAAAGACCACGCAAAAAGATAAATCCTGCGGTAGTGTTTGAAGTCTTCAGCTCGCAGAGGTACTACATCCGTGTAGTTGTAAAAGGCCAGTACATCATATCCTGCCGGGGTAATGTGGCAGATGGCGTTCGGCGATGCCGCCCACCCCAGCATGAAGATGATGAGGTCGTGGTTTTCTTCATTTTGTACCAGCCAAGTTTGTTGCATAGCTTCAGCGGTTGATGTTATTCTCCGTATTCCGCCCAGCTGGATGAGGTTTCCCACACGCGCACGCGCTCCAAGCGCACACATTCGCGGATGGGGTATGAGGTGCCGATACCTTGAGCAGCATTTCGGAGTGCGTTTTGGGCGAAGCGGAAAACGGTGTAAGCCATGGCCTCGCTGGTGGGGTCCTGCTGTTCAAAAGGAATGATACGCTCACCATAGATGCGGCGAAAATCCGCGAAGTGCTCATCTTGCGTGTTCATGCACAGCGCGTGGTCAAAACGTTGCAGGAACTCGCCCATCATCTCCTTGATGGCTTTGAAATCCAGCACCATATCATGGTCATCCAGCGTTTCCGCTGCGAATACCAGTTCTACACTGCGGGTGTGACCGTGCGGAAATTGGCAACTGCCGGGATGCTTGGAGAGCAGGTGCCCGCTCTCCAGCTCAATGGTTTTGCAAATACGGTACACAGCGGTTTCAGCAAACGGGGGTTACGCCCTTTTTGAGGATGATGTTACCGTACTTTGCAGTCTCACCTGTTACCACAACGGCATAGGCTTTTTTAGCGCGCTCATAGAAAGCGTAGCGCTCCTCACGTTCAATCTCGCCCTCATACCCCAATGCTTTGCGGTATTTTGCTTCAACAGCGGGGTCCAACGTGTCACCGGGTACGGCTTCCATCATCACGACGGGGGTGGCGTATGCATCCAGTTCAAACAAGGGGATGATGCCGGCCAACAGGGTGTCAACCCCCAAACCATCCGCGCGTACTACATTGCTGTTGAATGTGTGCCCGGGGAAGTGAGCATCGGAAAATACGATTTCATCACCATGCCCCATCTCGGCCAGTATTTTAAGCAGGGTCGGTGATACAACGGGAGAAATTCCTTTTAACATAACACCGGAATACTACCATATTATGCGCTTTTTTGCAATTATAAAGTTGTCCCCACACGCCGAAAAACGCTCAAACTGGCCATTCTTCCGATACTGTTGCCTGTAGAAACAGGGAAAATGTATTTTATTGTGACAAAATCGCCACATGGAATGTGGCGAACTATTCACCGTAGAGAGCGTGCAAAAGTGAAGCCGATGTGGTAAAAGGAAGCCGCTATGAGTACAATATATATAGTAATCCTGGGGCTCTTGATGCTGCTGGCCATCTATGACTTGGTGGTGGGAGTGTCCAATGACGCGGCCAACTTCCTCAACAGTGCGGTAGGTTGTAAAGCTGCCCGGCGCAGTGTGTTGTTCGGGGTTGCCGCAGTTGGTGTGGTCATCGGCTGTGCCTTCTCCTCGGGCATGATGGAGATTGCCCGTAAAGGGGTGTTCATGCCCGCTATGTTCGGGTTTGATGACATCATGATTCTCTTCTTGGCAGTAATGCTGACGGATGTCATTCTTTTGGATTTATTCAATACACTTGGGTTGCCGACGTCCACCACCGTTTCATTGGTGTGTGAGTTGCTGGGTGCAGCCATAGCCGTGGCATTATTTGTCATGCACCATGATCCCGCTGCCTCACAAGTGTTGGGCGACTACATCAATACGGATGAGTGCTTTAAGATGATAACGGCTATCTTCTGTTCCGTGGTGGTTGCATTTACCTGCGGTTGCGTGGTCATGTGGTTCTCTCGTCTTTTGTTCAGTTTCCGTTATCGGAAAGCCTACAAATACATCGGGGCGTTGTGGTGCGCGTTAGCTCTTACTGCCATTACCTATTTTGCCGTGTTTAAGGGGCTCAAAGGCAGCACCATCATGAATAAAGAACTGTTGGCTTGGTTGGATGCCCATATTGCCATGGCAACGGGGCTTTCCTTTGGTGTGTGGTGTATCCTTTGCGCGGTGCTTCAGTATGTATTCAAAGTAAACTCGCTTAAATTGGCCGTGTTGGCCGGTACCGGTGCTCTGGCTTTAGCCTTTGCCGGTAATGATTTGGTGAACTTCATCGGCGTCTTTATGGCAGCCAAGGATTCTTACTTCGTTGCTGCTGATTATGTAGCTGCCGGTGGTGATTTGAGCGCGCTCAAGATGTCCTCTCTGATGGCTCCGGTACAGGTTAACGCCTTGTGGTTGTTGGGTGCCGGCGTGGTGATGGTGTCGGCGCTGGTGTTCTCACGCAAGGCTCGCACCGTGATTGAAACGGAGGTGAAACTTGCTCGCGGTAATGCCATGGGTAAGGAACGCTTCGGCTCTTGTTTGCCGGCTCGCGCGTTGGTACGCTACACGCGCAATGTTGCAGGCTTTGTGGCCAGAATTACCCCGGCTCCGATTGCCCGTTTTGTCGGTGCGCGTTTCCGCCCGTTGGAGGCCGAGGAGGATGAGGGCTTGGCGTTCGACCTTATTCGCGCTTCCGTGAATTTGACAGTGGCAGCCTTGCTCATTTCCTTGGCAACGAGCATGAAATTGCCGCTCTCCACCACTTACGTTACCTTCATGGTGGCCATGGGTAGCTCCTTGGCGGACCGTGCTTGGGGGCGTGATAGTGCAGTGTACCGCATCACGGGCGTGTTGACGGTAATCGGTGGTTGGTTTATGACCGGTATAGGAGCTCTTACAGCGGCATTCCTGACCGCTGCCGTCATGATGTACGGCGGTGTTTGGGGTATAGCTGTTATGATAGTAGTTACCGTGGCTGTTCTGTTCAAGAATGCAGTGGCATACCGGAACCGCGATAAGCATGAGGTAAGTTACATTGACCTCAGTAATCGCGCTGCTGTTAAAGAGCTTGGCGTTGCTGCGGCTGAGCGCATGGGCGAGGTGCTTTCCGTCTACCGCGGCACGGTAAAGGCGTTGTTGGCGGAAGACCGCTCCACCCTGCGCAATATGCGTCGCTTGGCGCGCAACATATCGCGCTCGCTCCGTGCTCTCAAAGAAGATGCCATCTTGCCCACCTTGCAAAATATTGATGCATCACATGCTCAGCAAGCCCAAATCCTTTTCCGTATCAATGAAAGTAGCCTCAGCATCGCGGAAAGCCTTCTCGTCATTGTGAAAGGCAGCTACAAACACATTGACAATAATCATGCCGGGCTCAATTCTGCCCAAGCGGAGGATTTGCTTAACATGTGCGACCGCGTGGCACGCTTCTTCCCGGAAATGACGGATATTCTCCGTTCCGGCAACTATAGTGGGTTGCAAGTTGCCATGTTACACGCTTCCGACCTCTCGGATGAGTTTGCGGATTGCATCACACGTCACTTGTTGCGTGATTCTGATGACGAGGGTGGTATGCGTAACGGTATCCTGTACCTCAACTTGCTGAATGAAACCCGCGCCATGGTGCGCAAATCCTTCTCTCTGATTAAGGAACAGAAGGAACTCATGGAGTTGTACCTTGAAGCGTAATCAGCATTCCCCACCGGGGCGGATTTTGTGAAATCCGCCCCGAGTTATACGGAGGTATAGCCAAGAGTTATTGCCTCCGTACTTTTTTCTTTCTGTAACTGTTTGCAAAAGAAACACTGCCGTTTGAATACGCAGTTTGTACTTGACGCAGCTGCTTAAAATTCCTATACTATAGTCGATGCTTGCCTGCCGTTAGTCATGTATTTGTTTGCGTGTCTCCGGTCTCACAAGAGGCAAGCCGGAGCAAAGGCAAATGTGCCGATGCTTAACCCTTCAAACAAAATAAACAATATGAAATTGAACAAAGTGATCACTTTGGCTCTGGTTGCGCTCTTCTCCTTGAGCGGTCTCCAGGCTCAGTCGCTGTCCCCTTCCACCAAAACCCATTGGGAAAAGGGCACTCTTGTTGTAGAGTCTCCTGCCCGTGCTGAAGGGCAGTCCCACGTGCTTAACCTGACGGCTCCTAAGATGAAGACCGTGCGTGTGGCTTTTGTCGGCCTCGGTATGCGTGGCCCCGGTGCTGTCGGTCGTTTCACCCACATCCCCGGTGTGGAGATTGTTGCCCTTTGTGACTACGAGCAAAAGCGTGCCGAAAAATGCCAGAAGTACCTGCGTGATGCAGGCATGGCTCCTGCTGATATTTACTATGGTGAGACCGGCTACGAAGAGCTTTGCAAACGCCCGGACATTGACTTGGTTTACATTGCAACGGACTGGGATCACCACTTCCCCGTTGCCAAGTGTGCCTTGGAGAATGGCAAGCACACCGCTATTGAGGTGCCCAGCGCCATGAACTTGGAGCAATGCTGGGAGCTTATCGACCTTTCCGAGAAGAACCGCAAGCACTGCATGATTTTGGAGAACTGCTGCTATGACTGGTTCGAGCTCGATTCCCTCAACATGGCTCAGCAGGGCGTGTTCGGTGAGGTTATCTATGCCAAGGGCGCTTACATTCACAACTTGGATCCCTTCTGGGATGAGTATTGGGTGAACCCCAACAACGACCCCGAGAAACTCGGCTGGCGCATGAAGTACAACCGTGAAAACCGTGGTGACGTCTATGCCACTCACGGCCTCGGTCCGGTGGCTCAGGTCATGAACATTCACCGTGGCGACCGCTTCAAGACTCTCGTTGCCATGGACACCGCTTCCTTCCACGGCCGCGAGTATGTGGAAAATAAAACCGGCAAACCCTGCCCGGAATTCCGCAACGGTGACCACACCACCACCCTCATGCGTACCGAGAAGGGCAAGGTTGTGGAGATTCAGCACAACGTGATGAATCCTCAACCCTATAACCGTCTCTTCCAGCTTACGGGTACCCGTGGCTTTGCCAACAAGTACCCCATTGAGGGCTTTGTGCTTGAGGGGGGCCACATGAAGAACGCTGCCGGCGCTCCCGACTTGGAGGATCTCGATTCTCACTCCTTCATGTCCGAGGAAAATATGAAGGCGCTGCGCACTCACTACCGCCACCCCATCATCAAGAAGTTTGGCGAGATGGCTGAGAAGGTAGGTGGCCACGGCGGTATGGACTTCTTCATGGATGTCCGTATGGTTTACTGCTTGCAGAATGGTCTCCCTCTCGATATGGACGTGTACGACCTTGCTGAGTGGTGCTGCTTGGCCGAGCTCGGTAGCCTTTCCATGGACAACGGTAACTGCGCTGTTTCCTTCCCGGATTTCACACGCGGTTACTGGAATGAGGTAAACGGTTACACCCATGCTTGGGCTTCCCCGGAGGATGAGGCTGCTACCGATGCCGCCGCTGCTGCTTACACCGCTGCTCAGAAGGAGGCTGTTGCCAAGTACAAGCTCTGGGAGCTCTATGATGCCGCCGCTAAGGCTGAGGGCGAGCAAAAAGAGGCTGCCCTCAAGGCCTACCGCGACGCTCAGGCGAAGGCTCAGGCTGAGTTTGACGTGCAGTAATCTGTTCGACTCGAATTCTGATTGTTTCCGCACCCTCGCAGCTTACCTGCTGCGGGGGTGTTGTCGATTTGCTTCATCGCATAAAACTGCACTGATGCCGGAATATAGCACCTGATGAAGCGTTAAGCTTTTAGGTTTTTGTAATTATTATTTGTTGTCCTGAATTACCTGAAAACTTAATCTGATTTTTTAATAAAAAGAGTCATTTTCTTTACTATTATGTACAATCCTAAAATGATAATATTCAGCAGTAAGGATATGCCGATACCCGCAATTGATATTATATCTCCACCACTGATGGCGGTAGGTATATCAAGCGATATGTAAATTAAAACGCAAACTTGTACCAAAGAGGGTATAAAACGGCGTGCCGGAATAATAGTTTTCCATAACGGTTTGCCGGAATCAGATACAGGAGGCGCAATCAATACAAATGCCGACATACTCATAGAACATCCCCATACGATAAAGCCCAGAAGACGAAAGCCTATGTTGCATGTTGCGAGTGAGCCTTGTCCCCACCATGCCCATACATTTAAAGAAACCCAAACTATCAGTATTGATAAAGCGAATAAACGATAAATGAGATATAACATAGACGGCAGAGGCGTTACAAGTTAAAATCTGGGGTCGTCATAGGTGAACGAGTCTGTTTTTTCGGGGGTGTAAGGCGGTTTTGTATTTTCCTGTAAGAAACTCCACTCCGGTTGAGCGTATCCGGTATTAGCATCGGGAATTCTCAATCGTTCACTTCCCCAATTTTTAAGACACCATGAATTCATTTCTTCCAGCTCTTCGCGGGTGGAGGTTAAGGAATAATGACATCCGGGTCTGTTCCGATATTGTTGTAATCGCTCATGTTGCTCAAAGGATTTAATGACAATTCTTCCTCTGTAGACTGAGAAGTAGTACCTTTCACACATGAGCCATCCTTTGAAAGGAACTGTGGAAGGGTAAAATAAATGCGGGGTTGTTTTGACTTTATAATGGCGCGTCGGAAAACTCGTACAGGTATAGTAGTCATAATCAGAGTCGCTTCCGCAGTAGAAGGTGCGATAAGCTCCGAACAATTTGCCTCCGGAATCGAAGCGTGCCGATATAACTTGTTCAAACGTCCGCTCTTGTGTCATCGTGCAGGAAACACATAGTAACGCTGTGCAAATCCAAGTCAGATGATGTTTGGCTAAATTATTCATGATTTTTTTGCTTTGCCCATAGGTTATACGTTAATTTGTTGAAAAGCAAGCCTGAAATTGTTTTTTCACCTCCCCTAAAAGGAAGTCTCCCGGCGATCCGAAGACCGCCGGGAGCCCAACTACCCTATGAAATGGACCCTTTTCGGACCCAAGAACCAATTTTACGTCTGGTTCCAAGGACGGCGAAATTATATATGGCTCTAGCTGTTTCGTCAAGTCAAAAAAACGATTTTTAAAGAAAAAAATTAAATAAAATATTAGAATGTTGATAGTGAATGGCTTGAAGAATGCTTGTTTTGCGCAAAAGGAAGGCTGAATAATAATTAAGGTGCGGATTCTGCTGAGTAATTGTTTATTTTTGTATAGTAGAGGGGCGTTTTTTTGCTTGCGTATCCAGCCATTTCCTCAGCGCATGCTGCATGGCCGGGGTGAAGAGCTCATCACAGAAGATACCGATGCCGGCGGGAGAAGCAGTCATGAGACGGGACAGCTCATCGGGCAGCTGTTCAGGGGTGGTATCGGGCAGATGCAGACCCGGAGCAATCGGGAAGCGTTCCTGCGTGCTTTGTTTGGCGGTAGCGGTGCAATCTGCGGACCAGTGCGGGTTTTCATTGTAGAAGGAATAGTAGACCATGGGCAGGGCAAGGTCGAGGTGGAAGCGGCTCCAATCCTGCCGAACAAGTTGAGCTGCAATTTCCGGTGTAGGGAATACTGCACAAGCACTTTGTAAGTGATGGCTGCGAATGCGAGCCATTAGGGAGTTTGCAAAATCAGCTACTGATTGTAGCCGGAACTCGCGCCACTCGGCATCGGCGTCTGACTGTGCCGCAACATCGCGACCGTAGCGTGCACGGAAAAGTGCACGGCAGGTGCTGCAGTAGCAGTAATCATATTCCGGGAGTTCGCGGCTCATGTCCAAGCCGTATTTTGCCCAGAGACCGCGAGGGAGGATGACATCGGGCAAGCGCATGTAGTCCAGCTGAATGCCGATAATGCCGGGCAGTGCAGCCAGTTTGTCCACCTCTGCCAGCAGGTGGGCGCGTACTTGCTTATTGTTTGGGCACAGGAACTGGTAGTAATCCACAAAAGGTCTATCCTGAGGGGCATGGCATGACTTGCCCACACGATTCACGGCGTACATGGATGGGTGTTGCAAGGCTTTTTCATCGCCCGGGCGGTTGGCAGCCCATAACCAGGCAAATACCCGCATGCCATGTTGGGTGGCTAATGGAGTCAGCGCTGCAATTTGCTCTGCAGAGCCACCGATGATGAGTACATTCACCCCGGCAGCGGCATAATTGCGGAACTCATTGCCCCAGAACTCCGCATCGCCCGGGTGGTTGTTGCCATGTACCCACAGGTAAATGAGAGGAATAAGACCGGTGGGGGCTGTACGAGTGAGGTTTGCGTGGCTATCCAAGCGAATGCGTTCACCCGTGCGGGGAACGGTGGTTTCCACCGCAACGTATTCCGGTGTCAGTACAGAAGCGCATATGCCGGGAGGCACAGAGGAGGCATCGGTATTGAAAGTTCCGTGATTTTTGCGGTATTCCAATTGCATGTTGTAGTAGGCAAAGAGTTTTTGCTCAGCCTCATGAGCGGCCGGCACGGGCATGCTTTCCCAAGTGTCGGGTGCAGTAGCGCTGAGCTTTACATACCCCCAATGCTCGGGCATATGGATGTTGATTTTACCCGTGGGCGCCCATACATGGTTGCTTTCCGGCAGGGGCTTGCCATTTTTGCCTTGCTTCTTGCTGTAACCGCAGGGAGATGCTGCGTCTGCCTGTACTTGCCAATTCACCTGCGAGAAGTTCATGCGTATGATACTGCCGGGTGCGGGGGGCTCAGTAGTTCTGGGTTGGTTGGAATGGCCTGTAATGCTTGTCCACGGAATAGCCATCTCTACACTCCACCCTTCATCTTTGTCTGCCGGGTTGTTGATGGTGCCGTACAGTTGCACGGCATGCTTCAGCCCCGGAATTTGCCAATCATGCAAGGCAAGATTTCCGCTGCGGTAGGGCTCTGTCAGCAACAAGTCCCACACTGTGTTCAGGGCGTTTATCTCTATCTCCACATAGTTCTTCGTGTCGCCATCAGGGTCAATGAATACCTCAAAATCCGGATCCCGGAAGATGACGGAATCGTGCTCAGTGAGGGTTGCCCATAAGTTCTCTTCCTTCATGTAGGCGTACACGTATAAGTAGGAGTCATCCCACAGCATTTTTACCTCTGTGCGATTTGGGATGGCTGCACCCTCAATATCGCGCAGAGGACTCAGTTTCCAAGCTTTTTGCCAGGCCTCTTCTTCCGCTTTGCCGTCCACATTGATTGGGGTATCCGTGCGGTGGCACACATAGGTTGGTGGTGTTATCTGTTCTGCCAACGCTACGGCTCCGCTCAGTAACCCCATGCTTGCAATCAGTCCGGTCAGCTTTCTCATGCCGCCACTCTAACATACCACTTTCTTCCCCGTCAAGCTTTTAATCTGACGGCCTATGTATGTAAGAAGTTTTTTGTCCCGCATCATCATTTTATGCTTGCAGAGAGGCTAGGTATTGCTAAAATGTCAGTATGATTTTAAGCAGGATAATGCGTTTTTACATTGATGGGTTCCGCGGGATGACGCTGGGGCGCACATTGTGGTGCATTATCCTGATAAAACTCATCATTATCTTTGCTGTGCTGAAGGCGTTTTTCTTTCCGGCATACCTGAAAGGAGACGAGGAGGAAAAGGGGAAGCTGGTTTCCTCGGAGCTGACAACACGGCAGGCTGGGAAATAACAATAAACATACAACCTGAAATATGGAAGCGATAGATGCCTCATTAGTGGATTGGTCACGAGCTCAATTTGCGTTGACGGCAATGTACCACTGGCTTTTTGTACCGCTCACCTTGGGGCTGGGCGTAGTGATGTCCATCATGGAGACGCTATATGTGCGAACCGGGCGAGAGTTTTGGAAGCAAACGGCCAAGTTTTGGATGAAGCTTTTCGGTATCAACTTTGCCATGGGCGTTGCAACGGGTATAATCCTAGAGTTTGAGTTCGGTACAAACTGGAGTAATTACAGCTGGTTTGTCGGGGATATTTTCGGGGCTCCGCTGGCCATAGAGGGTATACTGGCTTTCTTTATGGAGAGCACCTTTATTGCCATCATGTATTTCGGGTGGAAAAAGGTTGGCAAAGGTACCCATTTGGCTGCAACATGGCTTACTGTTATAGGCGCAACCATCTCAGCTTGGTGGATATTGGTAGCCAACGCGTGGATGCAGCATCCCGTGGGGATGGAGTTTAACCCGGATACGGTGCGTAATGAGATGGTAGACTTTGCCGCCGTAGCGTTTAACAGTGGCGCAGTAGTTAAGTTCTGCCACACTGTGTCCTCATCATGGGTGCTTGGTTGTGTGTTTGTTGTGGGCATTAGCTGTTGGTACTTACTGCGCGGACGCCACACGGAGTTTGCGCATTCCAGCATTAAAGTAGCAGCGGCCTTCGGCTTGCTTGCTGCTCTGATAACGGGATACACCGGCCACCATAGCGGGCGTATTATTGCTGAGCAACAGCCTATGAAATTGGCTGCTGCGGAGGGCTTGTACGAGGGCGGTAACGGCCAAGGTCTTGTGATGGCGGGTGTGTTAAGGCCGGGGGCTGATTGGACTCAACCTTCCGAGGAGGATAAGATGCTGTTTGCCGTGGAAATGCCTTACGCTCTTTCATTATTGGCAACTCATGAAAAAAATGGCTATGTACCGGGTGTGCGCAACATTTTAGAGGGCGGATATACCCTCCCGGATGGGAGTACTGCGCTTTCTGCCGAGGAAAAAATGAAGCGGGGCCGTATTGCTATTGCGGCCTTGGCTGCGTACCGGGCGGCGGAGGACCCCGCACTCAAGGCAGAGGCTTTATCAACGCTGCGGGAGAATTTTGAGTATTTCGGATACGGGTATCTGGAGACCCCGGGAGACTTAGTGCCGCCGGTGCCCCTTACATTCTATAGCTTCCGCGTTATGGTCGTATTGGGTGGGTATTTTATAGCGCTGTTTGCCGGGTTGTTGTTGTTACGGAGGAGGCTGGAAAAGTGGCGAATAGTGCTGTGGTGTGTGGTGCTGAGTATTCCGCTGGCCTGGGTGGCAAGTCAAGCCGGTTGGGTTGTGGCTGAGGTAGGGCGCCAGCCTTGGTCGATACAGGGACTACTGCCGAATGTTGCAGCAATTTCACGCTTGGAGGTGAGCTCCGTGCAGACTACCTTCTACATTTTCCTGGGGCTTTTTACACTGCTGTTGTTAGCAGAGTTGCGTATAATGGGGAAGGCAATAGCCGGTGGCCCCGATGCTGATGATAATTCTCAACCTAATGCTTAAAGATGGACGATATTTCAATCCTTCAACACTATTGGTGGTTCTTGGTATCATTGCTGGGAGCTTTGTTGGTGTTCCTTATGTTTGTGCAGGGTGGGCAATCACTTGTCCCTACATTGGGCAAGACAGAGGCTCAACGGCGCATGCTGTTGTTGGCAACCGGGCGTAAGTGGGAGCTTACTTTTACCACGTTGGTAACGTTTGGTGGTGCTTTTTTTGCTTCCTTCCCGCTGTTTTACAGCACGAGTTTCGGGGGCGCTTACTGGGTGTGGATGCTTATTTTGCTATGCTTTGTGTTGCAGGCGGTTTCATATGAGTTTCAACTCAAACGGCAAAACTTGCTCGGCACCGCAACATACCGCGTATTCCTGTTTCTGAATGGCGTGTTGGGACCTCTGCTTATCGGTACTGCTGTGGGGACTTTCTTTACCGGGGCGGAGTTTGTGGTGGATAAGTCTGCCGTTGCCGGTACAGCTATGCCGGTCATCTCGTACTGGAGCAATTCCCTCCATGGCTTGGAGGCTGCACTGGTGCCCCAAAATCTGATGTTGGGTATCAGTGTGCTTTTGCTCACACGTGTACTGGCTTGTCTGTATTTCGCTGATTGTATTGCAGATGAAACGCTGCGTATGGCGTGCCGTAAGCGATTATGGATAGAGAGCGGATTCTTTCTCCTGTTCTTCCTGACGTGGTTGGGTGGTTTGCTTACTTCAGCAGGTTTTGCGGTAAATCCGGAGTCCGGTGAGGTGTATTCCGCAGCGTATAAGTACTGGCATAATCTGTTGGAGATGCCTGTTGTAGCCTGCATTCTTATGGTGGGGGTGGTATTTGTTTTGTGGGGTATGGTGAGCGGTGTGCGTGGTAAGCGCCGGGCGTTTTGGCCTGCTGCTGTGGGGAGTGTGATGGTTGTGCTTGCCTTGCTGCTTTGTGCCGGTTGGAATAACACGGCATATTATCCCTCCGTTACGGATTTGCAAAGCTCGCTGACTCTGGTAAATAGCAGCTCCAGTCTCTTTACCCTCAAAACCATGACGTACGTGTCCTTTATCATTCCTTTTGTTATTGCGTATATTGCTTGGGCTTGGCGTGTGTTGGATAAGGAGGCGATAACGGCTGATGAGGCGGCTCAGGAACACTAAACCCCATCGCGCTCGCGGTTGCATTTCTCCACATGCCGTTCTAACGCATCCTCTCCTACCATATATGCTTGCAAAACCTGAGAAATCTGCTAGTATAGACTCATGAAATTCTTTGTCATAGCCGGAGAGAAGAGTGGTGATAAACAAGGTGCTCTTGTTATGCAGGAGCTCCTCAAACGCTGCCCCGATATTGAATTTGAGGGGCTTGGCGGGGAGCAGATGCATGCCGTGGCCGCAGACGTGGAAGATTGGGCTGAGCAGGCTGCTGTTATCGGCGTGGTGGAGGTGCTGAAGCATGCCCGCTTTTTCATGCGTCGCCTCAAGGAGATGACTCAGCGCATTGTTGAGGCTCAGCCGGAATGCCTCATACTCATAGATTATCCCGGTTTTAACCAGCGCTTGGCTGAACGCGTGCACAAACTTTGCCCGAAGACAAAGATTGCGTGGTTTATTGCTCCCATGGTGTGGGCGTGGCACAAGGGGCGCATTCCCAAGTTAGCACGTGTGCTGGACCTCATGATGTGTACCTTCCCCTTTGAAAAGCCGCTCTTTGAGCAGGCCGGGTTGCGTACCGAGTTTGTGGGACATCCGCTGGTGGATGATATTTTGCAGAACCGCCGTACCGATGTGCGGGAAAAAGGACTCATCGGTTTGTTCCCCGGCAGCCGCATGCGTGAGATTGAACGCCATTTTCCGGTTTTCCTCAATGTTGTTAAGGAACTTAAAACCAAACATCCGGAGTGGCGTTTCGAGACCTCTGCCAGTTCGGAAAAACTTGCGGCTATCATGCGCCGCATGGCTCAAAAGGCAGGTGTGCCTGCCGAGCTCATCAACATTTGTCCCGGCAGTTACCATGACCTCATGGACCGCGCTGAGGCTGCTTTGGTGACATCCGGCACGGCAACGCTTGAGGCAGCCTTGCATGAGCTTCCCTTTGCGCTTGTGTACAAGGTTGCGTGGGGTACTTATTTGCTGGGGCGCTTGCTTCTTACCATCAAATATATCGGTATGGTGAACATCTTAGTGGATAAACCCGTGACGCGTGAGCTGATTCAGGGGGACTTTAATGTTCAGAATTGTATTGAGGAGTTGGAAAAACTTACCTCTCCTGACACCCGCGCCCAAGCGCTCGCCGGCATGAAGGAGTCTATGGACACCCTCGGTCACGGTGGTGCTGCCGGCAAGGCGGCTCAGGCCGTTCTTTCCTTGTTCGCGTAAGTCTTTATTAGCTGCGGATCAGTACAGTACGTACTGCGGTGGAGCTCAATTGCGGTAAAATGAATTTGTGCAGTTCTACCGAGGCCTGAACTGCGCCGAATTCTTGCACGCAGCATACGGCCAACTTATGGGCAAGCGTTTCCAGCAGTACGGTGGGTTCTGCCTGCGCCAGCTCGGTTAATCGCTCTGCGAGTGCTGCGTAGTCTATGGTGTGAGCAATGTTTTCCTCCATAGCCTCAAAGGAGCAGGGGGGGGTAAGTTCTATGGTTGCTGTAAGTCGCTGAGGGGTTGCGCGCTCTTCCTCCGGCACGCCGATGTGGCAGTTCAGCTCTAAGTTGTTGAGGCAGATGCTATCCGCCACCGGTGCCGGGGTGCGGTCCAAGAGCTGTTGCAGCGCAGCCAAGTGTGGTACGGTGAGCTCCGGTTCTGCCTCTGCCAGTTGTGTGGGATTATTGTAACCCGTCAGCACGCCGATGCCCGTAATGCCGGCACAGTGGGCGGCGCGGATGTCGTGCTGCATATCGCCGATGAAAGCCGTCTCCTGAGGGCGGAGGCCATGCAGTTGCATGAGGGTGGAGATGTAATGTTCCTTGTTGTGGATGCCGGAGTGTATGTGCTCAAAGTAATCATACATTCCCAGCTGTATGGCTTGCTCCCGGAATGCTTTCGGGTCCATACTGGTGAGGATGAAACAGCGGATTCCGCGAGCTCGGCAATACTCCACGAACTCCTTGGCATGCTCAACGAGTGTGACCCCGGTGGCAGAATGGTCAAACGCATAGCGGTAGTAGTCCTCTAAGTCCTCCAGTTTGGCTTCCGGTATTTTTACGGCGTAATAGTCCGGGTACGGTAACTGGAATTCATTGCGGAAAGCTTTGCGGTCCAATGGCTCACGGTTGTATTTTGCAAGCACATAGTTAGTGGCTTCGATGGTGAGCGCCATGTCATCGCACAGGGTGCCGGACCAGTCAAAAATCAGATTGCGGAACATATGTCGGTGTGTTATTTTTTGCCACGGTAGCCGTAACGAGGTTTACCGGCACTCTTGCCTGCTGCTCTTTTTTTCAATTCGTACTTTTGAATGGCTTTGCGCAAGGCCGGATTCACGAAGGGGTTGTCTTTGCCGAATCTTGCCCAGGGACCTCCGGGCACCAAGTGAAAATCCACGAATCGCCAATGCACTTTGGCCATGCCACCGGGGATGCCCAGGTAATCACGCACTGCCGGGGAAATGTCGATACCCGCAGCGTTGTTCCTCTCATTCTTGGGGCGTGCTCCGCCGAACACATATTGCCAGTCATCCGTAACAAAGGGGCCACAATCTTCCCACTGCGCAAAGCAATAGCGCCCGTTGTAGTATATTTGCACCCACATGCCGCGGCATACGGATTCATACTTGCCCTCTTTGTCTCGCCGATACCAAGGGATAACTTTCGGAGCCTCCGGTTTGGGGCCTCCCTTTTGTATATCATTGTAGGGCAAGGCTACATAGAAGGGGTTTAGTTGCGGTATAAAGCCTTTGGGGGCAAATGTTCGCGGGCATCTGTTTGCCGGATTGGGGTCGTCGTACCCCCCATAGTTATCATCCCACGCACTGTCCCAACTGCTTGCTGTATTGGGGGTGGGATTGTTGGCCGTCGGGCGTTCGCCGATGTAAAAGTAGGTGGCTGTGATGTCGAAGTGCCACGGATAGGCGCCCTGCCGTTTGGGGGTGGGCACTTTTTTCGGATCCGGGAAATTGGAGCGATGGCTTTGATCCACGCTCGGCTTAATGGGACCGGCTTTGATGGCGGCCCTCTTTGTTTCGTCGTCGTTGACGCGCCTCAGTGTGTCGGAACTGACGCGTGGAACGAGTTTTTTACGGCGTTCCACCTCGGCTTCGACCGCCTTGCCGGATGAACCGCCACGGATGGAGGCTCCCCACGTGGGCATCAGGATGCCCGTCACAAGTGCCGGGTAGATGATGGCGTGCAGTAGCTTCATGTCGTGTTCTGTTTTTGTATGTTTTACCAGTTGTGAATGACGCAGGGGCGTGCAATCGGCAGCTTGTCCGGGGCGTCCAGTGTGTAGTGGAGACCTCGGGATTCTTGGCGACGGATGGCACAATCTACGATGAGTGAAGCTGTGAGCGCCAAGTTACGCAGGTCTATGATTTCCGGCGTGACTCGGTAGCCCCAGTAGTACTCATTGATTTCGCGGTTGATATTGCGCAGGCGGGTGGCTGCACGTTGCAAACGGTGATTAGTGCGCACAATGCTCACATAGTCAGTCATGGTTCGGCGCACTTCATCCCAACAGTGGTAGAGGATGGCGAGGTCATCCCGCTCCGCTTTCTCTCCGTGCACCCACTCGGGGATGGGGTATTCTTCCATTTTGTGAGCGAGTGGCAAGCGCGTGAGCATGGTGTCCAATGCTCTCTTGGAACATACTACGCATTCCAATAGTGAGTTGCTGGCCAAACGGTTAGCTCCGTGCAGTCCGGTGCAGGCGCATTCCCCGGCCGCAAAAAGTCCGCGCAGGCTGGTTTGCCCGCTCGTATTAGTTTGTATGCCTCCGCACTGGTAGTGAGCGGAGGGAACCACGGGTATCATGTCCACCTCGGCATCTATGCCGTAGCTCTTGCAGGTCTCATAAATGTACGGGAAACGCTCTGCCATGAAACCTTTGGGCTTGTGGGTCATGTCCAAGTACATGCAGGGGTGCCCGGTGCGCAGTATCTCCCGGTTGATGGCACGTGCCACAATATCACGCGGTGCCAAGCTCTTGCGGGAATCATACTTGTGCATGAACTCTTTGCCTCCCGGACCTCGAAGAATTCCGCCCTCTCCGCGTACGGCTTCGGATATGAGGAAGGTGAGTCCCTCGCGGTCGCTGCTCTTCGGGTTGTAGAAGGTGGTGGGGTGGAACTGTACGAACTCCATGTTGGAGATGTTTGCTCCTGCTCTCCAAGCCATGGCAACGCCGTCGCCGGTGGCTGTTTGCGGGTTGGTGGTGTACATGTACACGCGCCCGGTGCCTCCGGTGGCCAGCATGACGCGGTCGCAGCGGAAAATATCCACCTCGCCCGTGGCGGGATTGAGGACGTAAGCTCCCAGTACGCGGTCCTCCGTTACACACCCGAGTTTAGCCGTGGTAATGAGGTCAATGGCGATGCGGTGATCCAAGATTTCGATGTTGGGGTGGCGCTGGGCGCATTCCAACAGTTTGGAGCTGATTTCCAAGCCCGTGGTGTCTTTGGAATGGAGGATGCGGCGTTTGCCGTGGCCACCTTCACGCCCGAGTGAGAATTCTCCATCCTTTTGTTGGTCAAAGTCTACACCCCATTCCAGTAGCTCGCGTATGGCGTCCGGTGCTTCCGTCACAATGGTGCGTACGGCGGCTTCATCACACAAACCTGCTCCGGCATCCAAGGTGTCCGCTATGTGTTCCTCGAAGGTGTCATTCTTGTCCATTACTGCGGCAATGCCTCCTTGTGCTTTTGCAGAACTGGATACGAGGGGGTCACTTTTGCACAGTACGATGACTTTGCCATGCTCCGCTGCGCGCAGGGCAAAACTCAGCCCGGCCACGCCGCTTCCGATTACTAAGAAATCTGTCGCTATCATTTTTCGATTGCGTTTGCGCGAGTGCATTCTAGCATATTTTGCTCGATTCGTCACGCTTTATGTCTTGTATAATCTGCATTTTTTGCATAAAAGACTTGCTTTTTGTCATGCTTTTCGCAATAATCCCCGCGTCATGTACACCCATCGCGTTTCAGGAAAAGTGTTTTTTTGTGTTGCTGCGGTATTAGTGGCGGGATGCCAACAACTCTTCCACTCGGAACCTGATTATGCCGAGCAATATTGCAGAAACGAACATGCCAAGCATTGCCGGGAGGTGCAAGATGAGTTTAATGACTTTCAGCAACAGCTCAAAAAAGCCGTGAGTGCCAAATTTACGCGTGTGGTTGGTGATTGCTGCTGTACCGGAGGCGAGTTGCAACCTCTGAAGGATGTTGCTGTCAGCAAAGCTGAGTTTGCAGAGCTCGTTAGCATTTTGGCTCAGGCTCAGGCGCTGCCCCCTGCTAATCAGGAGGTTGTGCTTCCTATCAAATATGCTCCCAAAAGCCCGGGTGAAAAGGCTACTTTAGTAGTACCTGATCGCCCGGAATTTATTAATGATGGCTTGCGTTTGTATGATGCGAAGGGCGAAGTTGTTATCGTACTGGGAATGCACGGTGGAATTGGCCGCATTCGAGATGCTGAGTCTTACCGCGCACAGCTATACAATCGCCCGGACATTCTATTGTCGGATGCTGCGATTGACCGCTTGACTTCTCTGCGTGCCTACTCTGCTTTCCTTAAACAAATGCAGAAAGATTTTGACCAAGAGGATTTGCCCGGTCTGCGTTCCAGCGGTGAAACTCCGGAGGAGATTAAACGCCTTCGTCCGTCTCGCTATGTCATTGTTGACACTCCCTGAGTGCGCCCAATCTCTCGCGCTTACGTTTGCATGAATCCCCTACAAATCAATTCCCCGCTAAACACGGATTCGTGAATAGCGGGGAATTGATTATATGCTTTTTATTGTTTATGACTTAGGCTTCACTACGGCAATCTTGCCGGAGCGGGTGAGCATGGTCACATCATAATCCTGCATCAGGTTCAGGAAGCGGGTCAGGCGGAATACTCCTCCGCATATCTCGATGGTCAGCAACTCGCGGGTTGCGTCCAGTATGCGAGCTCCGAAAATGTTGCAGAGTTCCAAGATTTCCTGTTTTTTCTCCCCGAAGCGCACGCGCATGAGCACAACCTCGCGATATACGGTAGGCTCCTCGCGGAAGTCTGTAACTTCCACAACGTTGACGAGTTTGCTCAGCTGCTTGATAATCTGGTCGAGCTTCTCGCTTGCCTCGTTCACGTCAATGGTCATGCGGGAGAACAGGGGATCCTCACATGGAGCCACATTGAGAGAATGGATATTGTATCCGCGGCCGGAGAATAATCCGGCCACGCGAGAAAGCACGCCAAACTTGTTCTCTACCAGTACGGAGATTGTGTGGGAATGTGTCGGCATGATATTGTTGTCCATTGCGCGTCAAGACTACCTTAATTCTTCGCGTGCGTCAAGCTAAATCTTTGCCCTTTAAGCGTAATATGCCTTAATTTCTGTGCAAAGACGAAGGAAATCTCCGGAATCGTGCCCTCTCAGTAGCCTGTATTCAGTGCTCGGCGCACGGCTTGTACGTTACCTCCTGCACAATCCCAAGGTGTTTTGCCTTTATTTGTGCGGGCGTGTACATTGGCACCGTGCGTTACCAGCCAGCGTACAAGTTCCACGTTGCCCATGCCGCATGCGTAATGCAAGGCTGTGTTCCCTTTCGTTTCCGGCAGGGTAATATCAACGTGACTTCCACTGCGTATGAGCGGTAATAAGGTCAGCAATCGCTTGCGGTATAGTTTTTGCGTAGCATCATATGGGTGCATGTTTTGCAAGTAGTTGATGTGCTGATCTAACTCGTACATTCCGTTTTGCTGTTGTCTTTGGCGCGCTTCTGCTTCGGCTCGTGCTTCCGCTTCGGCTTTGGCACGGGCTTCTGCTTCGGCTTTGGCGCGGGCTTCTGCCTCGGCTATGGCACGCGCTTCCGCTTCAGCTCTGGCGCGTGCTTCCGCTTCGGCTTTAGCTTTGGCTTCAGCCTCGGCTCTGGCTCGTGCGGCTTGTGCTTCTGCTTTAGCGCGCGCTGCCTCAGCTTTGGCACGTTCCGCTTTTGCCCTGGCTTGTTCCGCTTCTGCTTGGGCTTGAGCAAGAGCCGCTATCTTACGGAGTTCTTCACGGTGCTGCTCTTCTGCAATGCGCGCGTTTTCCGCTGCCAAGCGTTCTTGCTTTTCCGTTTGCATGTAGAAGTAGGCGCCTCCTGCTGTGGCAAGAAGAATCAGCAGAATAAAGCCTATAATCAGTATCAGTTTTTTGCTTCCGTCTGAGCTTTCTTCGGGGGTAATCGTGGGAAGCATCGGTTTGGCCATGTATGGAGCGTTACTTGGAATAGGTATGCTCGCTATGCCGGGGGGGACTTCGGCAGATGAGAGTGCATGCAACCATTCTTCTGCGCTTTGCCAGCGGTGCTTAGCGTGAATAGCCAAGGCAGTGTCGATGCATTTCAGAAATCGGCGAGAGAAGCGTTCTCTCAATTCCGGTCTGTTAACGAGGGGGATGTAGGGGTCTGTATCCCCCATGCGGTCAAATGAGTCCGCCGGGCGTTCTCCGGTGATGACCCGATAACAGGTTGCTCCTAAAGCGTAAATATCCGTCCACGGACCGCACTTTCCGCCTGTGGTAATTTGTTCAACCGGGGTATAGCCCGGTGTGCCTACCATGGTGGCTGAACGTCCGGATTCCATTGCCCTGGCAGTCCCGAAGTCGATGAGAATAGGCGTGCCGTCGTTGCGTAACAGAATGTTTCCCGGCTTCAAATCCCGGTGTAGCAGGTTTTGAGAATGCAGGTATGCCAAGGCTTCCAATATCGCTCTTAATATGGGAGAAAACCACGCCTCGTCCGGCATGGGCGGAATGGCCTCTTGCAGTTCCTTTCCTTCCACATATGGCATGACGTAGTAGGCGGTTCCCAGTGCTTCAAAAGCTTGGACGACTCGAACAATATTCGGGTGGTGCAGCCGTGCTAAAGTTCTCGCTTCCTGGACAAATCGAGAGAGTGTGTGCGCGTAGTTGTTAATGGTTTCCGGTTCGTCATGCGGGTGTACAGTCAGCGTGTTATCGTCTCGGTAAGCATAAAATGTCGGCATGTTTTCTTTGATAACAAACTGCTCGCCGTTCTGCTCACAGAGCGCCAAATATGTAATACCGAACCCTCCTTGCCCGATTTTACGTATAATCCGGTAAGGCCCGAGTTCTATGTTTTGTGGTAACGCGACCCCTCTTCCTCTGGGGATGTTCGTGTTGTAGTTCGTTCCTTGCATTGTTTTTTATAATCTCTGACTTACAATATGCTGAAAGTATATCAGATGCCGTGCGTAATTCAAGTGTCAATTGATGGAAAAAAACATAGTTTTTCCCAATCTGAGTTTTGCGTGAAAATAAATGCCGATTCACTGAGCTCGCTTCACGGCTGAAGCATTTCCGCTCGTATGTTATAATCGTCAAATAAATCATCCGATGGTGCGTAACGTTTACCGTTGAATGTTGCTTGCCGGAAGGTTAGGTATAGACCATTAGTGATTTTTGCGTTTTTGAAGGTGAGTGTAACAGGAAGCTCTCCATTTGCCGGAATCCGGATGATGTCCGGTAACGAATATTTTTTACAGCAAAGGCATTGCGTCAATTTGTCGCGGTTCGGATGCCCGTTGACGATAGCTTCAGGCGATTCCAAAATGATGTGCTCATGGGTGAGGTTAATAATGCGGGCTTGTACGCGGGTCACTTTTTTATCCATTTGTACACAATCTACCTGAAAACGGAGAGCATGATGGATTTCATCCTGTGTAAGCGGTCCGGGAGTGTCAAAAACTATGTAAATAAAAGCGGCTATACATCCTGCTACGGTTAGGGTTCGTATAACAAATATTCCCGTTTGTTTCCATAGTTTTTTCTTTGTGTGCGGTTCCGTTAGCTCGAAAAATAAGGCCGGCAGAAGCAGAAATGCCGATGGTAATAGCAGGTTGAGGGTGATAAAACCTGTGCTCATTGTCTCGAGTGATGTGGACTCACAAAGCCAAAACGGTATGATAAGCAACGGCCAGAATACAGCCAAAATTCCCGCAATATTAACGCACCATCCTCCTGCTTTCAACAGGGAGTAAAGCCAACTGAGGCCTAGCCACAAAAGCAGAATTGCCACGGTAATGGTTATGAGGATGCCCTTATCACAATCAATTATGAGCGAGAATAAATGACCTTCCGTCCCGTATTGTGCCACGGCAATGATTTCTATCAGCAGTATGAGCAGATAGCCGAGTCCGCGTTTCAGTGAGTTTTTGTAGTTATGTTGAGGCATTAACTTGTAGGGGGGCCTTTCCGGTAAAAAGATACCTGTCCATCTGCATAAAGTCAAGTGATACAGTGTAACATTTGTGTTACAACGTGAAGAGTGTTACTCTTCATTTGATGATATGGGGACTCCTCCGGCTTCTCCGACTTCCGGTTTAACGGAGCAATTGCCGATGTATGGACTGATGAGAGGTCCCCGAATAGAGCGAATGGCAAAAAAAATACGTCAGGTTAGAAAAAGCCTGCTTGCAAAGTGGGAAAAGTGTGGTAATCTTAGGGGAGCCGCAGGGATGCCTGCGGGAAAAATCTACAAACACGAGACACGAATATGAAGGCGCTTAAAGGCACGAAGACGGAACAAAACTTGGCCACGGCATATGCCGGGGAGTCCCAAGCACACACCAAGTACCTGTACTATGCATCCAAGGCAAAGAAGGATGGCTATGTGCAAATCAGCAAGATTTTTGAGGAAACTGCTCACAATGAGAGGGAACACGCCAAAATTTGGTTTAAGTTGCTGCACGGTGGCAGCATTCCCTCCACTACGGAAAACTTGGCGGATGCCGCCGGTGGTGAGCACTATGAATGGACGGATATGTACAAAACCTTTGCGGAGGAGGCTCGTGCGGAGGGATTTGACGAGATAGCCGAGCTGTTTGACGGCGTTGCTAAGATTGAGAAGGAGCACGAGGAGCGCTACCGCAAATTGCTCAGTAACATTGAGGGCGGGTTGGTGTTCTCCCGTGATGGTGAGCAGATTTGGCAGTGCTCTAACTGTGGCCATATCTGTGTCGGGACAAAGGCTCCGGAGGTTTGCCCGGTGTGTGATCACCCGCAGGCTCACTTCGCTATCCTTGCTCAGAATTACTAATCAAAACAAGGTGGCAGCAACAGTGCCTTTACCGGCCGATTGCTGCCACTCTCCTTTTTTATGTGGCAAGCGAATAAGTGGGGGATTATAGCGTTGGTTTGCGGCTTGGCCTGCGTGGGCGCGCTGTATTGTTGGTTTCAATCCCAAGGGAATACGGATATGGCTGATAAGGTGGGTTGCACCGGTATTTGTGCTGTATTGTTCATCGTGGGATTGGGCTCATACTTGGGGGCTCGCAAGGGGATGAACGCCCTGAATGAAGAAGATGACAGCGAGGAAAATGAAAAGGAGGAGCAGTAAGCTTCCTCCTTTTTCATTTGCTTGTCCGCGCAACTCTCCGGCTATTGGAATTGCCGGATTTTTTTTGTTTTACATCTTGAAGTCCTCACCCAAGTATATTTTGCGGGTTTTGGGGTCATTGGCAATCTCCTCGGCATTGCCCTCTTTGATGACCTTCCCCTCGAAGAGGATGTAGGCGCGGTCCACAATGCCGAGGGTTTCTCGAACATTGTGGTCGGTAATGAGAATGGAAAGCCCATCTGTTTCGCGCAGTGAGGCTACGATTGTTTGGATGTCCTGCACGGCTATGGGATCCACTCCGGCAAATGGCTCATCGAGCATGAGTAACTTCGGGTTGCTGGCTAAGGCTCGCGCAATGGTCAAACGGCGTTTTTCTCCGCCGGAGAGCTGTATCGCTTGGCTTTTTTGCAGTTTAGTAATGTTGAAACGCTCCAGCAGCTCGTGCATTTTCTCTTTTTGCTGCTTGCGGGAGAGGTCTGCTCGGGTTTCCAGAATTGCCATCAGATTCTCTTCCACAGAGAGCTTGCGGAAGATGGATTCCTCCTGTGGCAGGTAGCCCATGCCGAGGCGAGCGCGCAGGTGCATGGGGAGGCCGGATACATCCTTACCTGCAAACATGACACTGCCGACATCCGGGCGTACCAAGCCGGCTACCATATAGAATGAGGTGGTTTTACCCGCACCGTTGGGGCCGAGCAAGCCGACGATTTCTCCGGCACCTACCTCCAAGCTGACGTTATCGACAACTTTACGGACGTTGTAGGTTTTACAGAGACCCTGAGCTTTGAGGAGTGTGTTGGCGGAGTTCATTTTTTCTTCTTATTTTTGTCTTGTTTCTCGGCCTGCTTCTTTATGTTGGTAGCAGTGGTGGTGTGCTTTGCTCCGGTGATGCGGATATTGTTGTGCTTATCTACTATAACTGCTGCGTTAGCACCGGAGGCTGTGTGGGAGTTGTGCGCATCCCGGAGGACTACGCGGGTACCCGTGAGTTTTTTGACACCGGTGATGCCGTTGATGCTCAATTTGTCGCCGAAGGCATGAATGGGTTTGCCTGCTTCGTCCTTAGCGGCAATGGCCACATCTCCCTCTGCTTCGGCAAGCTGTATGGCGGCGAGCGGGGAAGAGTCCTGGGTATCCTGTTGTTCCCGCATCAGCACGTGTATGCGCCCGGTACAGCGCAAGGCTGCTTTTTCCGACTGTATAGTGCCTCCGTTGGCCGTGTCAGCTTGTTGTAAGCCGGTGAAGTTGTAGACCAAGTGCGGGTAACGGGCAATAATCGGTTTGGCCTCCTTAGTCGTATCTCGGCGCAGGGTTAGGAAGAGCGGTCCGGTGGAGGTTATGGTTGCCTCCGGGCTTTCAATGCGCGTGCCTGCCCCCATCTCAAGCTTGCCGCTTTCGCGTACGAGCGTGAGGCGTTCCGTGCAGTGCACGGTGGCAAATTTTGCGGTTGATTCTGCCGCGTTCTTCTTATCCTCAGTACCCAAGGGAAGTGTGGCCGTGAGCTTTTCGCCGAGCATGGTCAAATCTCCGTTGGCGCTGAGGCGGAGAGATGTGGCACCTTGGGTGGACTCAGCCATGAGCATGTTGTCATTATACTTGACCTTGGTGATGCGCGTGGCCTCGGAGCTGAGTGTGATTTCCCCGGTCAGCAGGTTAAGGTCGGCATCATCTGCAACAAGGGTAAGCCCTTCCTCTCCTTGCTTTTGCGTATATTGCAAATTGATGCCTCCCGTGGCTGTAATGGATTCCACCTCTGAGTATTCGGCAACCGCCAAATTGATGTTTCCGTACTCAAAACGCTTTTCCTTTTCGGTGGCGTGCGCTTTTGTTTCCGTGGCGTGTGGTTTGCGTGCCAGTTTGAGGGTTACGGCACCGCCGGCGGTAAGTGTGCAGAAGTCATCCTTGAGGGTAACACCCGCCGGGATGTTGACCGTGCCGGTAGCTGCACAGAAGCGGAGGTTGCCGGCAGTGAGGAATGTTCCCGGGATGGGGGCTGCGTCTTTACCGGAAGCCGGGCGCTCATAATTGCCTTTTATGTCCGTTCCCAGCAGTGTAATATCTCCGTTTTCCGCGAGTTGAACGGAGCCGTCGGTATAGAGTTTGTTGTTGCCGTAGAGCAGGGTGGTATTCTTGCCGTGTACGGAGCAGGCGCCGGTCTTGCCATCGTAGGAAAGGCTGTTTCCTGTTACGGCTACTGCCGGGGTGTTTTCTCCTGCCGGGCGTGAGGCGTAAACCTCTCCATGCGCCGTCAGCCCATCAATGCCGGCAATGCTCAGATTCCGGAATTGCGGCATGATGTTATCCTCCTTGCTCCCGGTACTATGTTCGCTGCGGTTGATAACAAGGCGCACGCACAGCTCCTCCGTGCAGCGGAAATTGCCGTTTGAGCTTTCAAGCTTGGTGGGGCCTGTGAGTACCAGCTTATTGTCTTGCGCTCGGTAGTACGCTATGCCGTTTTCATTTACCAAGGTGTTGGTGTTGCCCTTGGCGTCTTTCCACCGTATGTCCATACCCCCGGAGATGATGTAGAGGTCTCCGTTGGTGTCTGCCAATAATTGAGCAGGTGCGCCGTCTTTGCTGAAAAGGGTAATGCCGGTGTCTCCCTGTTTGATGCGCAGGGAAAACTCTCCCTCTGTTTTGCCGAGTAACAGAGCACGGTTGGAAACCGTGTTAATCATGGCTGTCCCGGTCTCTATCAGAAAGGGTATGACCGCTTTTTCTTCCGCTGCGGGAGCCGGTGTTTGTTCTGTTCGGGGAGTAGGTGCCTTATGCTGCGGTGCAATCGCATCTTCCACCTTCTCTTTGCCTTGCTTCAGTGTGGACTTCGGCAACTGTATGTACAGGCGGTCCGCGCAGCGCATGCGCAGGCGCGCGTCTGTCACGCGCACGTTCTGCAAGTATACCATGCGCGCGTTGACGGTGTCAAACAGCATGCCTCCGTCTGCCTCCGCTACGGTCTCGCCGTTTTCAGAGGTCGGCATCTCTTCCGTCGGGGTCGGTAAGGGTGCCGGTAGGGTGTCCGTCAGGGTTAGGATGGCTGCATCCACGCGCGTGCGGTTTTCCTCAAAGAATCGGAGGGATGCTTGGCGCTCTTCAATGGCTCCTTGCAGCCATTCTTCTTTTGCGGACAATGTGGCGCAGGTGCTGCAACACAGCAAATACAGAGCAAGTTGAGCCGATTTCATTTGGTCTGAGTGGGCTTTCCTGAGCGGATGGTGGTTCTGACGGGTCCTTTGATTAGGCCGATGCGTCCGGTGAGGCTGAATACCACTCCGTTTCCCTTGGCTGAGAACTTCGGGCCGTTTACCTCGGCCGGGGTGAGGGAGATGATGAGTTTGCGCTTGAAGTCGTAGCCTGCTTTGTCGCAGGTGATGTTGGTGGCGGAGTCGGTGTTGTCCTCTCCCTCCTGCTCATAAAGCATGGCGCGGATGCCGGAGAGCGTAACCTCCGTACGGGAGACTACTTCCAGCTCCGTTGCCATCAGGAACGCGCAAACTTTGTGGTTATCGTAACGCGGTACGGAGATGCCCCGCACCTTACTGCCGGGTGGCAGTAATTGCAGCCCCGGGAATTCGTCATCGGCGCTGTTGACGTTCGGGGACTGCGCCATGAGTGTTGTGCTCATGGCGAGTCCGAGTGCTATGTGCAGGAAACCGTGTTTCATACCGGGTTACGACATTTGGTCGTATGCTTTGCGCACCAACTGCATGTTGGTGATGATGCGCTCCAAATCGGAGAGCCGTACTTGGTTGGGGCCATCGCTCATGGCGTGGTCGGGGTCGCTGTGTACTTCCATGAATACACCGTCAATGCCGGTTGCCATCGCTGCGTTGGCCAGTACGGGGGCAAGGTCGCGGTCGCCTCCGGTTGCACCGCCGAGCCCGCCCGGACGCTGTACGGAGTGTGTGGCATCGAACACAACCGGGCATCCGAACTCCTTCATCCAGTACATGCCTCGCATGTCTACCACTAAGTTGTTGTAGCCGAATGTGGTGCCACGCTCACAGAGCATGTATTGCTCACACCCGAAAGCCTGCATCTTTTCACAGATGTTTTTGCAGTCCCACGGTGCCAGGAATTGCCCTTTCTTGATGTTGACGGGGCGTCCTGTTTTGGCACATGCTTCCAACAAGTCACTCTGTCGACAAAGAAAAGCCGGTACTTGCAGCAAGTCAACGTATTGAGCTGCGTATTCTGCCTGCTCTTCCGTGTGCACATCCGTTACCACGGGAATGTTGAGCTCTTTGCCGATTTCTGAGAGAATGCGGCAGCCTTCCTGAATGCCGACTCCGCGGAAACTCTTGACGCTGGTGCGGTTCGCCTTATCGTAGGATGCCTTGAAAATGAACGGAACGTTGAGTTTTGTGCAAATCTCCTTAATGCTGCGAGCCATTTGCCAGGCAAACTCCTCACTCTCCAGAGAACAGGGCCCGAGGAGATAAAAAGGAGCCTTGCCGCCGATTTCTACATTCTGAATTTGGAAAGACATGGTATGGTGCTATGCTGTTGCCCTGTATTATGCAGGAATCAACGTGTGAAGTCAATGAGATTTCTTGCTCTCAGGGCGTTTTGTCTGCAAAAAATCCACCGCACGCTCTCTTGCGTGCGGTGGAGTGCTCTTTCACGGGGTTTTAAGAGGCCGGAATGGAGGCGTTTACCTTACGGAGTGCAGCCTCTACCCCGGCGCCGTATTCCGGGTGGCAACTGTAGCAATGGCTCAGGTGGCGTTGTTGTATAAACTCCGGTACCTCTGCCAATTCCTCGGCTGTGTTGTCAAAAAGCACTTGTCGGCGGTCGTCTTCCAAGAGAAGGAAGAGTTCTCTTGCCTGTGCAAAGTAGTCCGCATCGCTATTATCGAATGCGTAGCGGTCCATTGCCCCCGCCTCGGGGAAGGGGGGCTCGCGGAACTCCGGTTGCGCCTCTGCATGGTAGAGTGAACCGGGATCATATGCTGCCAGCGGTGCTCCGTTGGAGTCCGTGCGCATTTGTCCATCCCTGTGCGCGCTGTGTACGGGGCACTTGGGGCTGTTGATGGGGATGAGGTGGTGGTTTACTCCCAATCGGTGGCGCTGGGCGTCTCCGTAGGCAAATAGACGGCTTTGGAGCATTTTGTCCGGTGAAAATCCGATGCCGGGTACTATGTTTGCCGGGGTGAATGCTGCTTGCTCTACCTCCGCAAAGTAGTTTTCCGGGTTGCGGTTCAGTTCCAGTATTCCTACCTCGGTCAGGGGGTAGTCCCCGTGTGGCCATACTTTGGTGAGGTCAAAGGGATTGTAGGGGAAGCGTTGCGCCTGTGCTTCCGTCATCAGCTGGATGCTTAGCTTCCAGCGCGGAAAGTTTCCGCTCTCAATGGCTTCGTACAAATCATGTCCGGCACTATCCGGGTCTTTGCCGTTGAGTTCTCTCGCTTGGGTATTGCTTAGGTTCAGTATTCCTTGCATGCACACCCAGTGGAACTTGCACCATATGCGCTCTCCTTCGGCATTGATGAGCGCGTACGTGTGGCTGCCGAATCCGTGCATGTGCCGGAATCCGTATGGTATACCGCGGTCACTCATCGTGATGGTGATTTGGTGAAAGGCCTCCGGTAGTAATGTCCAAAAATCCCATTTCGCGGCGGGGTTACGCCGCCCGGTTTTCGGGTCTCTCTTCAATACGTGGTTGAGATCCGGAAACTTCAGCGGGTCGCGTATGAAAAATACCGGGGTGTTGTTACCTACGAGATCCCAGTTGCCTTCTTCCGTGTAAAATTTGACGGCAAAACCGCGTATGTCGCGGTCGGCGTCTGCGTAGCCTCGTTCTCCTGCGGCGGTGGAAAAACGCACGAACACCGGGGTTTCTTTGCCGATGCGACTGAAAAGCCGGGCCCTACTGTACTGTCTTATATCTCCTGTTACGGTAAAAGTGCCGTGTGCCCCGAATCCCTTGGCATGCATACGCCGCTCCGGTATGACCTCTCGGTTGAAATGAGCCAACTTTTCCAAGTGCCACACATCTTCCAGCAACATGGGCCCGCGTTTCCCTGCTGTCAGACTATCCGTGTTATTTGCAACCGGCGCCCCGGCAGCTGTTGTCAGTTTCTCTGCTTCTTTCATGCCGTCAGCGTAATTCTAACACTGCCGAGCGTCAAGAAGTTAGAGTAAAAGTTACTCTGTTGGCGCAGCCTTGCCGGGCCACTCCTTTTCCGGAGCGCGGGTTATGGTTACGCGTGTGCCCACTTTGGTGATGTTGAAGAGCGCTTCCGCCACAAATCCCGGTGTGCGAATACAACCGTGGGATACATTCTGATTACAGCGCACCGGCCCGGTGTGTATCCCGATGCCCGAGGCTGTCAGCCTTTGCCAATTATTCATCCTGGCTCCGAGGAAGGCTCCGCCCGGGGGAACTCGGTCGCGGCGGGAGTCGGCGCTTTCCACCACACAAATGTCATTTTTGTCTACAATGGTCCCCCAAACGGAGCTATTGTGCTTTTTCTTTTTCTCCAGTATGGGAAACGTTCCGGTGGGGGTTGCGTGGCCTTCTTTGCCGGTGGAAACGGGCCAATCCGCTGCTACGGTCCCATTCACATACAGGCGCCCGCGTTGTTGCTCCAAACAAATGTAGATGGGGCTGGTATGTGTGGCGGTGGCCATCAGCTCGCGATCCATGTACACATCCATACACGCAGGGTAGTTCTCCCGGTGCTTCTCCAGAAAATCCGCGTATGTGATGTGCTCATCCCCAAGTGGGCCACATGCCACTTGCATAAGCATCAGCAGTATCAGCAGGATTCTCGTTGCGCGGCTGAGCATGGTTCACGCTGGCTTATTTGATGATGACCGGGGTCCCTACGGCTGTGTTCTCAAAGAATGTTTTTGCCATCTCGCGCGGTAAACGGATGCAGCCGTGGCTCTCCGGAGCTGCTGTTACCAAGCCCTCGTGCATCCAAATACCTGTGTTGGTAATTTGCATGCCGTAGTTCATGGCTGCTCCTTGGTATCTGCCTCCGGCAGGTATGGGTTGCCCCGCCTTGTAGTCTGATACCAGCACATTGCCGGCTTCGTCCACTATGCTGCCGTAGGTGGATGACTTGTGGTCTATGTCTTTGGCCAAAATACGGAATGTGCCACGCGGTGTGCCGTGTCCCGCTTTGCCGGATGAGATGGTGGAGCGCCCTACTATCTGGTTGCCGATGTAGTAGGTCGCTTGCTGTAATTGAGTGTCGATGACGATGCACGGCGCGCCTGTTACGTGGGCAGGCTTGTCCCAGTACCCGTGGTTTACCACTTCATCCGGCGTTGCTTTGATGCTGCTCGGTTTGAATGCGTACCCCCCGTGTGCCATGGCGTTCAACTCATTCTGAGTGGCACACGATGTCAGCAACGCTGCACTTGCTGCTATTGTTATTGTCAGTTTCCTCTTCATTCGCTTCTCGTTATTTTGTCTGGCTTGTGGTAGTAACCGCACGCTTTATGCACTCACTCCCTACTTTTGTCAAGCTTTTTGTGCAATTTTGCTTGCGCTTTCGCTGTCGCATCATATTATATAGGGCAAGGTGTGCCTGATATGTCGTTACTGAAAGGTTGTTTAGTGTTGCTCGGAATCGCGCTGTTGCTGATAAGCGGGTGCTTTTGGTTTTTATCGTTGGGTGAGGAGGAATATATAGCGACCTCCCCCGTTGCATACGAATCCTTGCCGGATTCTGAGCGGAATATGATACCTCCTTTTGCGCAGCGGGTCTACACGGGGCATTTTGTCGAGTGGCAGGTGGGGGAATGGTGCTTCTGCTTCGATATTGCCCCGGATAAAGAAGATGCTCTTCGTGCTTGGTGCAAAGATGTTTGCCTTGGTGGTGAGCCTACGGAGGCTGCCGGTCATCAGCCTCTGCACTTAACAACCCCGGATTGGTGGAACTTAGCGCCTGATGCCTCCCTGTTGTGTTCTGTATCCGGTGCATCAGGCGGTTTTATGTCTCTGCAGGTTTGGTTTTCTCCCTCCCTCAACAGAGTTTGGGTGATGTACAACCACTGATGCAACTTTTCCGGGGGCGCACCTCATTCTCGGCGATAGCCTAAACCTTTGGTTCCGGAATCAATTACAGGAAGAGTCTGCTCGGAAATGTACGTTATATTTAATATCGGATCTAAAATCAATCCAATGTAAATTGGGTTCAGTAATGCGCCTCATGTCACAAAAATAATCCGGAAGATACATGTTTGATTTAGACTTATACAAGTATTTATCGTTTTGTATAGAAACTGGCGACAATGTATTTACTCGCTTTAAATTCCCCGTTATTTTATCAAAAATAAATACAATCTTTTTATATGTCGTTATTTTTGTCCCGTCAGCACAAGCTACGTTGTTCACCGTTATGCATTTTTCATCATTGGGTATACTTTCCCTATAGAAATACAATTGAAAAGGCGTATTACTATAGAACAACATTTCGCACACACTTCCCAAATCTAATTTTGAATTGTTTGTTATATTGCTAGGAAGCAGATGGAAATCTGCGCCTTCATGTATTATATAACCTCGTTGTTTTTTTATTATCTCATCTATAGTTATAAATGAAGTTTCTCCTTCTTTTGTTTGCGGGGTATTCGGTATTTGTACTTCTAATTGCCATGCCATTACCGGGGGGACAATAGCAACCATACCAATAGTACTATGTAATAATAATTTACATAATTTTATATATGTTTCTGCTAAAGTCTTCATAGGAATAATAATATGATGTTTAAGATTTATAGTCAATGCATAGTTGCGTCATGCAGTCGCAAAGTAAACGGATGGAGAACAAGATGCAAGGTTGTTAACGATAATAACCTTGCATGACTACATTATATGTTGTCATAGTCATAGCCGTAGCTTTCCCCATTTACCTGAGCTCTCGCGAGCTCGGAGCGCGAGTTGTGCACAAAGGTATCGTTTACCACGTTGCCCTGACGCGAGGTGTTGCGTGCAGTCGGGCGCCCGAGGACATCGTAGCTGTACTCACGCTGAGTTACAAGGGTGTTACCACGATGGTAAGCCATGCTGATGAGCAGGTCACGCTGCGTTTCATAGCTCTGCGTAAGCGTCATGCCGTTGTACTTGGTGAGCTCTTCTCTGTCAGATGTAAAATTCATACCTTTCTGTGTTGACTTACAATTTCATTCTACTATAATGAGGGTAGGGTGCGTTCCTCTTGCCCTCGCTGAAAAAATGACGTTCTCAAAACTTTTTTCAATAAAAATGCATTCCGAAGCGCCTATTAGAGTAGAAAGATGAAAAGTGTCACAAAAACAACTGCGGTTGGGTTGGAAAATGAGCAGAGAGCAATGCCACAAAGGACACAAACCTTGGTAAGAAAACGAAGTATTTCAGTATTCTTTATGAAATTAGCAATGCTTATGTATTTGCTTTCTGAGCTAGTTATATGCGTGCACGACTCCAAATCTACTTCTCAAAATGGAATATTACAAATAATGTGGAGACATAATCTCAATAACCTCCCGTTTCGATCGTATTTTGATAAAAGTGAATGGGAAATAAGAAGCGAAAAATTGAAGCTTATATATTCAGATATTGACATTTCTTCTATAGAATACCATGAGCCTTGGATATACGAAAATCCTGTTCATGGAGATATTTTCTTGCAACGTTTTGAAATAAATAAAAAAAGTTTTCATGTTATTCCATTAAATCCGCAACATAATCATTTATACTCAGATTTTTTTGATTTGTTGGCGAAATTAAGAATGAAGTATGAATTGAGAGAATTAAGAGATAACTCATTCCCTGTTGGTTTGTTGTGTATTGCAACAGAAGAAATGAATTTTGCTTTTTTCTATAAAGAAGGAAATGATTATTTTATAGATTTTTATGAAGATGCCAAACTAATCATAGGAAGAAATCAGTTTATTACAATAAAGTATGATAAAAAGACAATAACAAAAATAAGCAAATCATTTTATCGTCAGCTAATCTATTGGGCTACTATATGGGATTCCAAAAGAATCCCATATAGTAGAGGATGGATTCATTATTCTGCCGCCTAGATTTAGGACACAGAGTTAATTCTGCTAATCTTGCGCAAAAGCCCGGATGAGTGTATAATAACCATTATTAATCCGGCTGCAATTAATCAGACATTCGTATCCTCATCTTCGGCATAAGCTGTGCTAGGCTTCTTGAAGAATTTTTTGACGATATGAGGTTCTCGTTGTCGCTTCATCATGTGCCTTCTCACTTTGGTTTTCAATTTACCCTTACATCTGGCTGGCTCTTCTGCATGAACTCCTTGAACAGCCTTGCATTAAAGGCTTTTTCGGAGAGCATGAATCGAACCTTGCCCTGATTCGTAACAGACGAAATCATATTGACTTTTACTCCTTGATTTGCAATTGGTCGGAACTCCGGAGTCTTGCCTTTTGGGGCATATCCTCTAGGTCTGTGCTGGCACGCTTTTGCGCACGTTTCATCGCACCAATGGATTTCTCCTTTTTCCGCTTTTGCCCTTTCTTTGATTGCCATAGCTACAGCTTGTGAAGTCCATAGGGCAAAATTAAATCGAAGCTGGTCTGGTGTCTTATCAATAAGCAATTTTTGAATTGCTTTCTGTTGCTCAATGCTTAAGTAAGAATGTTCGCCTGCCTTGGGCCCTCTTTTTGTTTCCTCCGGAACTTTAACGTCGCCCTGAGCCTCATCTAACCTTTTTACCCGGTCTTGAACAGTAGCACGATTTAGTTTGAGGCGTTTTGCTATTGTTGGCGCATTCAAGCCTTCGCTGCGTAGTTTGGATACTTGAATCTGGTATGCTTTTCTCTCTTCAACTGATATAACCTTGATGTTGATGTACTCCCCTTTTGTGGACATGGATAGATTATATCATGTCCAATTAACTAAGTCCGGCTTAATAATGAATGGCTCTGTTAAAGTTTATGGTTGATGCCACAGTTTGCGTTGAGCGAGAAATCAGAATTTGAAGGGTTGTTTGCGAGCGCCAGCGCCTGCCTCGGCGTAGCTGCGCAGCAGCGAAGACGGGAGCCTAAATCAGAACCCGCGTCAGCGGGTGATCTAACTTAGCCTAGGGCGTAAGCCCTAGGTAACAAGCAAAAATGAAATAGAGCCC